>CAMWPM010000030.1 GCA_947176235.1 uncultured Bacteroidales bacterium
TTTCTCATCTCCCCCCTCCCCTCTCCCCTCTCCACTCCTAACTCCTAACTCCTAACTCCTAACTCCTAACTCCTAACTCCCAACTAATCTATTACCCATCCCGCGCTTTTTTGTGCAATTATTTGCACATTGCCCCCCGTTTCTTTAAATTTGCACACATTTTCCACAAATCCCGACCGAAATTATCCCATTCCATGATATGAAACATCCACTTCGTTCCGACGCCACTACACAAGGCCGCCGAATGGCAGGTGCCCGCGCACTCTGGCGTGCCAACGGCATGAAAGAAGATCAGATAGGCAAACCCGTAATCGCCATCGTCAACTCATTCACACAGTTCGTCCCCGGGCACACCCACCTTCACGAGATCGGACAGATCGTCAAGAAAGAAATAGAGGACCTCGGATGTTTCGCCGCCGAATTCAACACCATCGCGATCGACGACGGAATCGCCATGGGACACGACGGAATGCTCTACTCCCTCCCCTCCCGCGACCTCATCGCCGACTCCGTAGAGTACATGGTCAACGCCCACAAAGCCGACGCCATGGTCTGCATATCCAACTGTGACAAAGTCACACCCGGAATGCTCATGGCAGCCATGCGCCTCAACATCCCCGCCATCTTCGTCTCCGGCGGCCCCATGGAAGCCGGCAAGCTCGGCGACCGCGCCCTCGACCTCATCGACATAATGATCGACTCAGCCGACACCACAGTCCCCGACGACGTAGTCCGCCTCCTTGAGATAAAAGGCTGCCCCACTTGCGGATCATGCTCCGGAATGTTCACCGCCAACTCCATGAACTCCCTCAACGAAGCCATCGGACTCGCACTCCCCGGCAACGGCACCGTCGTAGCCACACACGCCAACCGCCGCGAGCTCTTCCGCCGTGCCGCACGCCAGATCGTCGACAACACATGGGCTTACTACCGCGACGGCGACGAATCAGTCCTCCCACGCTCCATCGCCACCCGCCAGGCAATGCTCAACGCCATGACCCTCGACATCGCCATGGGTGGATCCACCAACACCGTCCTCCATCTCCTCGCCATAGCCAACGAAGCCGGAGCCGACTTCACCATGGCTGACATCGACGCCCTCTCCCGCCGCACCCCCGTCCTCTGCAAGGTAGCCCCCAACTCCCACTTCCACATCCAGGACGTCAACCGCGCCGGAGGCATCCTCTCCATCATGAAAATCCTCGCCGATGCCGGACTTGTCGACACCACCGTCTCCCGCGTCGACCGCCTCTCCCTCGCCCAGGCGATCGACCGCTGGGCGATCGGAGGTACCCGATTCTCCGACACCGCCGAAGAGCTTTGGAAAAGCGCCCCCGCCGAGCGCGAAGGCCATAACCTCAAGCTCGGATCCCAGATGACCTACTACGCATCCCTCGACACCGACCGTGCCACAGGATGCATCCGCGACATCCCCCACGCCTACGTAGCCGACGGCGGACTCGCCGTGCTCCGCGGCAACATCGCCCCCGACGGTTGCGTAGTCAAGACCGCCGGCGTCGACGAAAGCATCTTCCGCTTCCGCGGTCCCGCACGCGTCTTCGAATCGCAGGACGAAGCCGTCGAAGCCATCCTCGGCGACAAAGTAAAGGCAGGTGATGTCGTAGTCATCACCCACGAAGGACCCAAGGGAGGTCCCGGAATGCAGGAAATGCTCTACCCCACCTCCTACATCAAGTCAAAGCACCTCGGCAAGCAGTGTGCCCTCATCACCGACGGACGCTTCTCCGGAGGCACATCCGGACTCTCCATCGGGCACATCTCACCTGAAGCAGCCGCCGGAGGCAACATCGGGCTCGTTCGCGACGGCGACATCATCGCCATCGACATCCCTGCACGCACCATCTCCGTCGAGCTCCCCGACTCCGTCCTTGCCGACCGCCGTGCCGAAGAAATCGCCCGTGGCGACGCCGCCTTCACCCCCCGCCGCCGTCAGCGCCACGTCTCAAAAGCCCTCCAGTACTACGCCCACTCCGTCACCTCAGCCGACCGTGGCGGCGTCCGTAAATAATCCCGTCAATCCAAGCTATTGAATGTCCGACCATAAAATCCCGGGCTCCGAAGCCCTCATCCGATCCCTCATCGCCGAAGGCGTCGACACCGTATTCGGCTACCCAGGAGGCTCAATCATCAACGTCTACGACCGCCTCTACGACTATCAGGACCGTCTGCGCCACATCCTCACCCGCCACGAGCAAGGAGCCATCCACGCCGCGCAGGGATTCGCCCGCGCCACCGGTCGCACAGGCGTAGTCTTCGCCACCTCAGGTCCCGGAGCCACCAACCTCGTCACCGGAATCGGCGACGCACTCATGGACTCCACCCCCCTCGTCGTCATCACCGGACAGGTCGCATCATCAGTCCTCGGCACCGACGCCTTCCAGGAAATCGACATGGTCGACATCGCCAACCCCATCACCAAGTGGGCGCTCCAGGTGCGACGCGCCGCCGACATCCCCTCAGCCGTAGCCCGCGCATTCTTCATCGCCAACTCCGGTCGCCCCGGACCCGTCCTCCTCGACATAGCCAAGGACGCACAGCAGGGACTCATGGAGTGGAGCCATGAAAAGTGCGACTACATACGCACCTACTGCGACCGCCCCGCACTCGACTACCACGCACTCTCGCAGGCAGCCGGCATCATCAACTCCGCCGTCCGCCCCCTCATCCTCTCCGGTCACGGCGTAATGATCTCCGGAGCCGAACCACAGCTCCGCGAACTCGCCGAAAAAGCCGAAATCCCCGTCGCATCCACCCTCCTCGGACTTTCCACACTCCCCTCCTCCCACCCCCTCTTCCGCGGAATGCTCGGAATGCACGGCAACATCGCCCCCAACGTTTCCACCAACCGCGCCGACGTCATCATAGCCATCGGCATGCGCTTCGACGACCGCGTCACCGGACGCCTCGACGGCTACGCCCCCCACGCCCGCATCATCCACATCGACATCGACGCCTCCGAGTTCAACAAGAACGTCCCCGTACACTGCACAATCCACGGCGACGCACGCGAAGTCCTCACCGCACTCCTCCCCCTCGTCCACCCCGCCCGTCACCCCGAGTGGCTCGCCTCGTTCGATCGTCTCGACGCAATCGAAAAGACCGAAGTCATCGACCGCCAGACACATCCCGCCTCCGGTCCCATCCTCATGGGTGAAGTTGTCGACCAAGTGTCCACCGCCACGTCCGACGACGCCATTCTCGTCACCGATGTCGGTCAGAATCAGATGCTTGCCGCACGTTACTTCCGGTTTTCCTCCCCCCGCTCCATCATCACATCCGGCGGTCTCGGCACCATGGGATTCTCCCTCCCCGCAGCCATCGGAGCCAAGATCGGATGCCCCGGCCGTCAGGTCTGCGCATTCGCAGGCGACGGCGGCATACAGATGACCGTCCAGGAACTCGGCACCATCATGGCTTACGACATCCCCGTCAAGATCATCGTCCTCAACAACTCATTCCTCGGCAACGTCCGCCAGTGGCAGGAACTGTTCTTCAACGCCCGCTACTCCCAGACGCCCATGACCAACCCCGACTTCGTCACCCTCGCCTCCGCCTACGGAATCCCCGGCGAGCACATCACCGACCGCGCCGACCTCCCCGAAGCCATCACCCGTATGGTCAAATCCCCCACCGCCTACCTCCTTGAGGTCGACATACACAAGACCGATAACATCTTCCCCATGATGCCCCTCGGAGCAGCAGTCGACGAGCTTATGCTTAACGCCACCGACCGTCTCGACCTCTCATCCCTCTAACACAAAGAAGCCAAATATGCAAGAGCGCAAACTGTTCACAGTCACCATATTTTCCGAGAACACCGTCGGTATCCTCAACCTCATTGCCATCGTCTATACCCGCCGGTGCATCAACATCGAGAGCATCTCCGCTTCAGCCTGTTCCATTCCCGGTGTCCACAAAGTCACCGTCACATCCTGGAGCGACCGCCCATCCATGATCAAGGTCGTCAACGCCATCGAGAAGATAATCTACGTAGTGAAAGCGTTCCTCTACACCGACGACGAAATCGTATATCAGGAAATAGCCCTCTACAAGGTCCCCACCGTCCGCCTCGTCGACGAGCCCGAACTCGAGAAAATCATCCGTCGCCACAACGCGCGCATCCTCGAGATCACCCACGACTACACCGTGCTCGAAAAGACCGGACACAACGACGAGACCGAAGCCCTCTTCGAGGAGCTCAAAGCTTATGACATCACACAGTTCGTTCGCTCCGGACGTGTCTGCATCACCAAGGATCCCGTCGAACACGTCACCAACTACCTTGCCGAGCGTGACCGCCTTCGCTCAATCCAGCTATCCGGCGATCCGTCACATTCCCCTCATCCCTTCTTCAGTGAGGAAACGAAAGAAAATACAAATCTTTAACACTGAATTCTTTCCCATCACCGCAAATTTCTTTAAATTTGCAACCCGTTTCCACTTTTGAACTATAAAATTACAATATAATTCTAACTCATCCCCCTTATTATGGCTAAACTGAATTTTGGCGGTGTTGAAGAGCAAGTTATCACCCGCGAAGAATATCCCCTCGAGCGTGCTCGTGAAATCCTCAAGGACGAAACCATCGCCGTCATAGGCTACGGCGTCCAGGGTCCCGGTCAGAGCCTCAACCTCCGCGACAATGGCTTCAACGTCATCGTCGGACAGCGCCCCGGCAAGACCTACGACAAGGCTGTAGCCGACGGATGGGTGCCCGGCGAGACTCTCTTCGGCATCGAAGAAGCATGCGAGAAAGCCACCATCGTAATGTGTCTCCTCTCCGACGCTGCCGTGATGTCCGTGTGGCCCCGCATCAAGCCCTACCTCACAGCAGGAAAGGCACTTTACTTCTCCCACGGCTTCGCCATCACATGGAACGACCGCACAGGCGTCGTGCCACCTGCCGATATCGACGTAATCATGGTTGCACCCAAAGGCTCAGGCACATCACTCCGCACGATGTTCCTCGAAGGACGCGGACTCAACTCCTCTTACGCCATCTACCAGGACTACACCGGTCGTGCTCTTGAGCGCACGCTTGCACTCGGCATAGGCATCGGCTCCGGCTACATGTTCGAGACCACATTCCAGCGCGAGGCAACCAGCGACCTCACCGGCGAGCGCGGTTCGCTCATGGGTGCTATCCAGGGGCTTCTCCTTGCACAGTACGAAGTCCTCCGCGAGAACGGTCACACGCCCTCCGAGGCTTTCAACGAGACCGTCGAAGAGCTCACTCAGTCCCTTATGCCCCTATTCGCCAAGAACGGCATGGACTGGATGTACGCCAACTGCTCCACCACCGCCCAGCGCGGCGCACTCGACTGGATGGGTCCGTTCCACGATGCCATCAAGCCCGTTGTAGAGAAACTCTATGCAAGCGTGAAGTGCGGCAACGAAGCCCAGATCTCCATTGACTCCAACTCAAAGCCCGACTATCGTGTCAAGCTTGAGGAAGAGCTCCGCCAGCTCCGTGAGAGCGAGATGTGGCAGACCGCAGTCACCGTCCGCAAGCTCCGTCCCGAAAACAACTGATCCCCCCCCGGGATTAACGCTAAAAGGCGCCGTATCGCATCTGCGATACGGCGCCTTTATTCTTTTTACTTGATTATTACTTTCCTGCTACAAGATCCATCCCGCGATGGATAGCCTTCTCATTAACTTCCAGCAGGTGATGATGGCGCGAGGGAAGAGTCTTTTTTAGCCCGCGCATCACCGCATCTACGCTCACTATCGGTCTTGCCTTAAGCAGAGCGCCGAGCAGGAGCATGTTGTAGGTCTTCGCATTCCCGATTTCAAAAGTAGCCTCCATCGCGTTCACCGGGATGATGGTGATGTCATCCCGCTCCGGCTTGTGATGGATTCCGTACGGATCGTAGATAAGCGTGCCCCCCGGCTTGATGGCAGGAAGAAACTTGTCGAGACTCTGCTGATTCAGTATCACGGCAGTATCGAATTTGTCGAGGATTGGCGAAGAAATCTCATCATCGCTCACGATCACAGTCACGTTTGCCGTTCCGCCTCGCTGCTCCGGACCGTAAGAAGGCATCCAGGTCACCTCCAGATCCTCCATCAGTGCCGCATAAGCCAATATCTTGCCCATCGAGAGCACACCCTGACCGCCGAAGCCGGCTATCACTATTTCTTCTTTCATCGCTTTATTCGTTTTTAAGGTCACCCAAGGGGTAATACGGGATCATATTCTCTTCCATCCACTTGTTGGCGGCGACGGGAGTCATCTTCCAGCCTGAGCTGCACGTGCTCACCACCTCCACCACCGACGTACCCTTGCCTGCCATCGAATTCTCGAATGCCTTTCTGATGGCGGCCTTCGTTTTTCTCACGGAAGCCGGTGTATGCACAGCCTGACGGGTAACGTAGCACGTGCCCTCGAGCATAGCAAGGATATTCGAGATCTTCATCGGGAAACCGTTCAGATCCGGACGTCGTCCGTAGGGCGTCGTCGACGTTTTCATCCCCTCCAGAGTCGTGGGCGCCATCTGGCCGCCCGTCATGCCGTAAATGCCGTTGTTGATGAAGATTATCGTGATGTTTTCTCCGCGGTTCGCGGCATGGATAGTCTCGGCAGTACCGATCGCCGACAGATCGCCATCCCCCTGGTACGTGAACACCAGTCGCGACGGATTAAGGCGCTTGGTCGCCGTAGCCACCGCAGGCGCCCGGCCGGGCGCCGCTTCGATCCAGTCCACATCTATATAATTGTAGGCAAACACTGCGCAGCCCACAGGAGCCACACCTATCGTGTCGTCAGCCAGACCCATCTCGTCAATCACCTCGGCTACCAGACGGTGCACAACGCCGTGGCTGCACCCCGGACAGTAATGCATATTCCGTTCGTTGAGCAGACGGGGACGGGCTGCCACCTGATTCTCAGGCTTCATGTATTCCTTGTTATTTTCCATATCAGTCAATGAAATCACGTTTTAATGCCTCAAGCACCTCCGATGGGTTCGGTACTATGCCACCCATACGTCCGAAATGCTTGATGGGTATCTGATTACCCATGGCGAGTTTCACGTCCTCAATCATTTGTCCGGCGTTGAGTTCCACCACAAGCACGCCCTTCACCCGTTTCGACAGCGCCTCGAGAGGTTTCGTCGGGAACGGCCAGAGTGTGATCGGGCGAAGCAGACCTACTTTGATTCCCTGCGCCCGCGCATCCTCTATAGCCTTCTGGCAGATACGCGCCACCGACCCGAACGCCACCATCAGATAGTCGGCATCTTCGGTCATGTACTCCTCGTATCTCACCTCGTTTTCAGCTATCCGGCGGTAAGTCTCCTGGAATCGGATATTGTTAAGCTCCATCTTGGGGCTGTCCATTTCAAGCGAGGTCACCACGTTAGGCTTCCGCCCGCGTTTATTGCCGGTGGCTGCCCAGGGACACTGTTCGGCGATTTCGGCATCCGTGCGGCGCTTTCGCTGTTCGGGAAGCACCACCTTTTCCATCATCTGTCCCACCACGCCGTCTGCCAGAATCATAGCCGGCGTGCGGTATTTGAACGCAAGGTCAAAGCCCAGACCCACGAAATCTGCCATTTCCTGTACCGACTTCGGTGAAAGCACTATCAGATGGTAGTCGCCGTGACCGCCACCCTTCACTGCCTGGAAATAATCGGCTTGTGAGGGATGGATCGTGCCCAGACCCGGACCGCCGCGCATCACGTTCACGATAAGCGCCGGCAGTTCGCAGGCTGCTATGTAGGAGATACCCTCCTGCTTGAGCGATACGCCGGGGCTCGACGACGACGTCATCACCGCCTTGCCAGTAGCTGCGCCGCCATACACCATGTTGATCGCAGCCACTTCGCTCTCCGCCTGAAGCACCACCATGCCCGTGGTCTCCCACGGCATCAGCGCCTCAAGCGTCTCAAGCACCTCGCTCTGAGGGGTTATCGGGTAGCCGAAATATCCGTCTACTCCGTAGAGGATGGCAGCGTGAGCTATCGCCTCGTTGCCTTTCATTAGTTTCACTTCTTTGCCCATTTTTTGTTGTATGAGTAAGTTATGGGAAGATTCTGATTTTTTTGGTGCCGCTGACTGTGCCGGATGGCATCAGTCTTTCCATCGCCACACCTTGAAACAGGCGTCCGGACAGACCGTCGCGCACGACGCGCATCCTATGCACGCTTCGGGGTTCGCCGTGTAGGCATAGTGATAGCCGCGGTCATTCACCTCGGCTTTCTGCAGCGCGAGCACATCCGTCGGACATGCTGTCACGCACAGGTCACAACCCTTGCATCTTTCGCGGTCTATCTCCACCGCGCCATGGATTTTTCCCATTTTCTGTTATAGTGTTTCTTTGGTTTCGTTTCTTGTTACTTATATATATTGCAAATATAAGGCTTTTTTTATTACCTTCTTCCTCTTTAACATTATCTTAACCTATGGCACACACCCCGCTTTTCTGAGCAATTTCTCACAATTTGCCTCTTTTATCATCTTTTATCATTACACTTCGAAACCTCTTTGCCTTCTATTTCATTTTTCCAATCTTTTTCACTATCTTTGTCACTGCCTTTGCCATTCTATGGCTTCAGGCTTCACTGACCATCAATTTTTTCACTCAGATCTATTTTTGAGTCAACTCTCTCTTATCAAGCTATAAAAATAATAATGACCGTTAAAGAATCAATGAGGCAGATTCTCCTGGCTGAAAGTCAGGCCATCGCCTCTATCCCCGTGACCGACGACTACGACCGTGCCGTCTCTGTCATCGTCGAGCGTGTCCACCGCCTCGGTGGCAAGCTCGTCACATCCGGCATGGGAAAGGCTGGACAGATTGCGATGAACATCGCCACAACATTCTGCTCCACCGGTACGCCTGCCGTGTTCCTCCATCCTTCCGAAGCACAGCATGGTGATCTCGGAGTCCTCCGGCATTCCGACGTAATGCTCCTTATCTCCAATTCCGGCAAGACCACCGAGATTGTCGACCTCATCCGCCTCGCGCGCAACCTCTACGCTGATATTCCACTCATCGTAATCACCGGCAATCCCGACAGCCCTCTGGCTCATGCCACCGACATGGTGCTTCTCACTGGAGGTGCTCCGGAAGTATGCCCTCTCGGGCTCACCCCCACCACCTCCACCACCATGATGACCGTGATCGGCGACATCCTCGTGGTCAACGTAATGAACGCAATCGGTTTCACTCGCCACGACTATTCCCTGCGTCATCATGGCGGCTATCTCGGTCATGTGTCCCGAGGTGACGAAGCCACCGCCGTCCATCCCACTTCTGAATCTTCTGCACTATGAGCCGCATAATAATCATTGGCGAAGCATCGCTTGAAGTATTTTTCGACGCCGAAGCCCGTCCCGTTGCTTCTGTCCCTGGAAGCATCCTGCTCAACGCAGCTTCCATCCTTGCACGCCGCGGACGCGAAGTTTCGCTTGTCAGCGAGATCGGCACCGACCCCACCGGTGAAGTAATCATGCGCTACCTCACCGAAGCCGGAGTCTCCACCTACGCCATTGACCGCTTCTCCGAAGGCGCCACCCCCTGCACACTCAATTTCCCCGGTCCCGACGGCTCGCTCCTTACCTCACGTTACGAGCGCTACCCCGACGGCGCCGGACTCGACGTTCCTTGGCCCCGTATTGATTCAGGCGACATTGTGGCGGTTGGAGGCTACATCGCAGTTTCACAGCGAGTCCACGAGAATCTCCGGCAGTTCATCGCCAACGCCCTCGACCGTGGAGCCCGCCTTGTGTTCCTCCCCGGATTCTGGGATCAGCGCGTCACACGCGTCACACGCATCATGCCCGCCATCCTTGAGATAATGGAGCGTGCCGACGTAGTAGTGACCCGCACCCCCGATCTCCCGCAGCTCTACTCCACATCCGACCCCGCGCGCGTATTTGCATCCAACATCTCCTTCTACGTTCCCGTGATGTACAACATCGACGCCGACGCCGCCTCAACCACCCTATTCCGCGCAAAGACCGACCCCGTGGTTTCTGTCGCGCCATCCCTCCCCCACACCCACCGTCACGCCACGCTTATAGCCGACATTCTCGGCAGTCTGTGACGCCACTCATTATCTTCACAAAATCTCTCAACCCCCAATTATGGCAACCAACCTTTCTTCCGGCTCGCCAGCCGGCAACCCCCTCCCCTCCTGCCCCGACATGCGTGTAGCGATCGTCGAGGCGCAATGGAATGGCGATATCACTTCTGCCCTCACCGCCGGTGCTCTCGAAGTGTTCAGGCGTGAAGGCATCGACGAGCGCAACGTCGAAGTGTTCCGTGTCCCCGGAGCGGTTGAGCTCACATTTGCAGCTTCACAGCTTATCGAATCCGGGCTTTTTGACGCCGTGATTGTATTTGGATGCGTGATCCGCGGAGGCACACCCCACTTCGACTACGTTTGTCAAAGTGTCACTCAGGGAATCACCCACCTCAACGCCGAGTGCGACATTCCCGTCATTTTCGGAGTCCTCACCGTCGACTGCCATCAGGATGCCGTCGACCGTGCCGGAGGCAGCCTCGGCAACA
Organism: uncultured Bacteroidales bacterium; assembly: GCA_947176235.1. Taxonomy (GTDB): domain Bacteria; phylum Bacteroidota; class Bacteroidia; order Bacteroidales; family Muribaculaceae; genus CAMWPM01. The sequence continues at coordinate 10,541 of CAMWPM010000030.1, forward strand.
AAGGCACCGAAGCAGCCGAAGCCGCCATCATCATGCACGATTTTTCCACAGGGCTTAAGGACAGATAATCTCATCATTAAGTCATTAAGCACAACCAATTATTACCAGTCTAACCATCAAAACGTTTTTTTACCTCATGACTCACATTTTAGGATTAATTCCCCTCGCCTTCACCCTCATGTTGGCATTCATGTCATGCTCAAGTTCTTCCGACAATCCCGACAATTCTGGATCTTCGGCAATCGAACTTGTCGACGACGCAGTGGCAGCCGACGGTCTCACATTCTCCAAAGCCGCAGCTACTGGATCATTCAGCGCCCGCAGCGGATTCGACCTCACCGTCGAGTCCTCCGAGCCCTCCTGGTGTCACGTATCCGCCGGCAATCGTACCGCCCTCAACAACGTCACTAAAATCACCGTCAACGTCGACGCCAACCCCACCACCGACACCCGCACCGCCACCGTCACCCTTTCCGGCGGAAAGGCTACTCCCGTCCGCGTCCGGATTCTTCAGGGCGAGGCAGCCGGGCTCGTTGTCAAGGGGATTGACGGCACCACACCCGTATCAGCCGACGGCGGCGAACTGAAAGTCAATCTCTCTTCCACCGCACTCCCCGAAGTCATCCCCGGTGTCGAATGGATTTCCGTCAAGGAAGCCCGCTCCATGTCCGACCACTCCGTCACCCTTGTCATCGCACCCAACGTCAGCTCATCCGAGCGTTCAGCTTCCGTGGCTTTCAAGGTCGACGACGTCACCGAATCCCTCTCCATCTCCCAGCTTGCCGGTAAAGGCTCCGCCATCGACGGATCCGACGCCGCAGCCATCGGACGTTCTATGGGTATGGGTTGGAACCTCGGCAACCAGATGGACGCCCACAACAATAATGTAGCCAACGAGACTTGCTGGGGCAACCCCAAAGCCACCCCCGCGCTATTCACCGCACTCAAGGAAGCCGGCATATCCACAGTCCGCATTCCGGTCACATGGCTCGGACACATCGGGGCAGCCCCCGACTACAAGATTGATCAGGCATGGCTCGACCGCGTGGCGGAACTCGTTTCCTACGCCGAAGCCGCAGGGCTCAACGCCATCGTCAACATCCACCACGACGGCGCCGACTCCAAGAACTGGCTCAACATCAAGAAAGCTGCCACCGACGCCAACTTCAATAAAGGCGTTAATGATCAGCTGCGCGCTATGTGGACCCAGATCGCCAATCGCTTCTCTTCAACCGGCTCATTCCTCATGTTCGAGACCATGAACGAGATCCACGACGGTGGTTGGGGCTGGGGCGACAACCGCAAGGACGGTGGTAAGCAGTATGCCGCTTTCAACGGCTGGAACCAGACCGTTGTCGATGCCATCCGTGCCACCGGCGGCGAGAACTCCACCCGTTGGATCGGCATTCCATCCTACTGCACCAACGTCGACCTCGCCATCGACCCCAAGATCTTCACCCTTCCCAACGATCCCGCCGCACGCCTCATGGTAGCCGTTCACTGCTACGACCCGTTCAACTATACCCTTGAGAACAAATACTCCGAATGGGGTCACACCGCCGAAAAATCCAAGAAAGATCCCGACGGAATGGATGAACAGCACATACGCAACGTCCTCGCCAAGCTCAAGACAGCGTGGATCGACAAAGGTGTACCCGTCTACTTCGGTGAGATGGGCAGCGTCCATCGTTCCTCCGAGCGTGCCGAGGCTTTCCGCATCTATTATCTTGAGTACGTCACCAAGGCTTGCCACGACGTAGGCGTGGCACCCGTCTACTGGGACAACGGTTCCAAGAGCGCCGGACGTGAATGTTCCGGTCTCTTCGACCGCTCCACAGGTGCGTTCCTTAACAATGCTGCCGACGTAGTGGCTGCAATGGTTCGCGGTGCCACTTCCGACGACCCCGCTTACACTCTTGAGTCCGTCTACGCCACCGCTCCCTGAGTTGCCGCCGGTCCCCGAAAAATTTTCAACCCCTGCGGTTAGGTTTTTCACCGACAAAACGTTAACTTTGCACTCTGTAAACGAGCCCCGCTTTGCCGACTCGCGTCAAAAAGGATTTTCAACCCAATAAATACTATTCGAAAATGGTAAATTACAAAGAGTTAGGTCTTGTCAACACCCGTGAGATGTTCGCTAAGGCCATCAAGGGTGGCTACGCTATCCCCGCCTTCAACTTCAACAACATGGAGCAGCTCCAGGCCATCATCAAGGCTGCTGCCGAGGACAAGTCTCCCGTTATCCTTCAGGTTTCTAAGGGTGCCCGCAACTATGCCAACGCCACCCTCCTCCGCTACATGGCTGAAGGCGCAGTTGCCTACGCCAAGGAACTCGGCTGGGAGCATCCCCAGATCGTTCTCCATCTCGACCATGGCGACAGCTTCGAGCTTTGCAAGAGCTGCATCGACTCCGGCTTCTCTTCTGTCATGATCGACGGTTCTCACCTCCCCTACGAGGAGAACGTTGCCCTCACTAAGAAAGTCGTTGACTACGCCCACCAGTACGACGTGACCGTCGAAGGTGAGCTCGGCGTGCTCGCCGGCGTGGAGGACGAAGTTTCTTCCGACCACCACACCTACACCGACCCCGAAGAAGTTATCGACTTCGCCACCCGCACCGGTTGCGACAGCCTCGCTATCTCAATCGGCACATCCCACGGCGCCTACAAGTTCACGCCCGAACAGTGCACCCGCAACGCCGAAGGCAAGCTCGTTCCCCCGCCCCTGGCTTTCGACGTCCTCGACGCCGTTATGGAGAAACTCCCCGGATTCCCCATCGTTCTCCACGGTTCTTCTTCAGTGCCCCAGGACGAGGTTGACACCATCAACCACTATGGTGGCAAGCTCCCCGACGCTATCGGTATCCCCGAAGAGCAGCTCCGCAAAGCCGCTAAGAGCGCTGTCTGCAAGATCAACATCGACTCCGACAGCCGTCTCGCCATGACCGCCGCCATCCGCAAGGTCCTCGCCGAGAAGCCCGCTGAGTTCGACCCCCGCAAATACCTCGGTCCGGCTCGCGACAACATGGAGAAGCTCTACAAGCACAAGATCGAGAACGTGCTCGGTAGCGCTGGCAAAGCCGAATAATCCCTGACCCACATTTGGCAGGACAACAGTTCTTCCGGATAATTTGCAGATATTGTTATGGGCGTTGTGTCATTTCCCGACACAACGCCTTTTTTTGCACCCTGAAGGCAGCCATGAAGTCGTAAGATAATTATGTATCAAGGCGGTAGGGGCGCGTCATCGCTTTAGCACTTGCGTAGCAAGATACATCGCGCCCGCGTCATGTAGGCTTATTAAATTCTCGAAATTCGGCAATTACGACATAACCTCTTTTTCTTCCCTCTTCCCCGAAATATGTTTTATAACATACATCCTTATAGTCAGCATCTAAAAAATAAGTGTTACTTTTACACCCAAATCTATATCTTCGATTAATTCATACCAATCCTATAACCTTTTTTACACCTTCATTCTCATGAAAAAGACGGCCATTTTCTCCCTCGCCGCTATTGCATGCTTAGCCACCTCATGTGGCGCCGGCAAGTCATCTGAGCCTCAGCTCACCGCCTCCGGGCTTGATCCTCAGAAGTTTGTAGCCGAGTACAACGGCAAGCCTACAGCTCTCTACACCCTCACCAACGCCTCCGGCATGGAAGTTGCTATCACCAACTTCGGCGGACGCATCGTATCCGTCGCTGTTCCCGACAAGGAAGGCAAACTCCTCGATGTTGTCCTCGGCTTCGACTCCATCCAGGCTTACTTCCCCGAAAACAACGCCTCCGACTTCGGAGCCGCCATCGGACGCTACGCCAACCGCATCAACCAGGGCGTTATCGTAATCAACGGCGACTCCATTCAGCTCCCCCGCAACAACTTCGGCCATTGCCTCCACGGAGGTCCCACCGGTTGGCAGTATCAGGTCTACGACGCTAAGCAGCTCAACGACTCCACCCTTGCCCTATCCATCCTCTCCCCCGACGGCGACAACAACTTCCCCGGCAACGTCAACGCCACTGTCACCTACACACTCACCTCCGACAACGCCATTGACATCGCCTACAGCGCCACTACCGACGCCACCACCGTCATCAACATGACCAACCATTCCTACTTCAACCTCAACGGCGATCCCTCCAAGCCCATCACCGACTGCGTCCTCACCGTCAACGCCTCTCGCTTCACTCCCGTCGACGCCACCTACATGACCACCGGCGAGATCATCCCCGTTGCAGGCACACCCATGGACTTCACCACCGCTAAGGTCATCGCTGCCGACATCAACGACGTCGACTACGAACAGGTCAAATTCGGCAACGGTTACGATCACAACTGGGTTCTCGACACCGAAGGCGACATCTCCCGTCCCGCTGCTGAGCTCTATTGTCCCGCCACCGGCATCGCACTCACCGTCTACACCGACGAGCCCGGCATTCAGGTCTACACCGGCAACTTCCTCGACGGCACCGTCACCGGCAAGCACGGAATCGTTTACAACCAGCGCACCGGCATCTGCCTCGAGACCCAGCACTACCCCGACAGCCCCAACAAGCCCGAGTGGCCCTCTGTAATCCTCGAGCCTGGTCAGACCTACTCCTCCCACTGCATTTTCAAATTTGATGTAGTGAAATAAGTACGAATCACCTTATTTATCATTTCTTTTTTTCTAACCTTAATCACAATCACATTTAATTGTTATGGCACTTCTCGACTGGCTTGTCATCGCGATTTTCTTCCTGGCGCTCATAGGCATCATCGTATGGGTCATGCGTCAGAAGCAGAGCAACGCTGAGGACTACTTTCTTGGAGGCAAGGACGCCACATGGCTCGCAATCGGCGCTTCCATCTTTGCCTCAAACATCGGTTCAGAGCACCTTATCGGTCTCGCCGGTTCCGGAGCATCTTCCGGTATGGCAATGGCTCACTGGGAAATCCAGGGCTGGATGATCCTTCTCCTCGGATGGGTTTTCGTACCGTTCTACACCCGTTCCATGGTCATCACCATGCCTGAGTTCCTTGAGCGTCGCTACAACCCCGCCTCCCGCACCATCCTCTCCCTCATCTCCCTTATCTCCTACGTCCTCACAAAGGTTGCCGTGACCGTCTACGCCGGCGGACTCGTGTTCCAGCAGGTATTCGGCATCGACACCCTCTGGGGCATCGACTTCTTCTGGATCGCAGCTATCGGACTCGTTCTCCTCACCGCACTCTACACCATCTTCGGCGGTATGAAATCTGTCCTCTACACCTCCGTGCTCCAGACCCCCATCCTGCTTCTTGGCTCAGTTATCATCCTCGTCCTTGGTCTCAAGGAACTCGGCGGCTGGGACAAGATGATGGAGATCTGCTCCGCAGTTGAAGTCAACCAGTACGGCGACAAGATGACCAGCCTAATCCGCGACAACCGCGACCCCCAGTACCCATGGCTCGGCGCACTCATCGGCTCTGCCGTTATCGGTTTCTGGTACTGGTGTACCGACCAGTTCATTGTTCAGCGCGTCCTCTCCGGCAAGGATGAGAAGCAGGCCCGTCGAGGCACCATCTTCGGCGCTTACCTCAAGCTCCTCCCCGTATTCCTCTTCCTCATCCCCGGCATGATCGCATTCGCCCTCCATCAGAGCCAGGGAAGCTTCCTTCCCCTCCTCCCCAGCGGAATGCCCAACTCCGACGCCGCTTTCCCCACCCTCGTGGCTAAGCTCCTTCCCGCCGGTGTAAAGGGTCTCATCGTTTGCGGTATCCTCGCAGCCCTCATGTCATCCCTCGCATCCCTCTTCAACTCCTCCGCAGCTCTCTTCACCATCGACTTCTACCAGCGCTTCAGTCCCAAGACGCCCCAGAAGAAACTCGTGAAGATCGGTCAGGCTGCCACCGTAGTCATCGTCATCCTCGGCATCCTCTGGATTCCCGTGATGCGCTCCGTCGGCGACGTCCTCTACCTCTACCTCCAGGACGTTCAGTCAGTCCTCGCGCCCGGCATCGCAGCCGCATTCCTGATGGGTATCTGCTGGAAGCGTGCCACAGCTAAGGGTGGTATGTGGGGTCTCATCGCAGGTCTCTTTATCGGTCTCACACGACTAAGCGCCAAGATCTGGTACACCACCACTCCCGCCGACGCAGCCCACCACAACTGGTTCCACGACCTCTTCTACGAGATGAACTGGCTCTTCTTCTGCGGATGGATGCTCGTATTCTGCCTCCTCGTCGTTGTAGTCGTGTCCCTCTTCACCAAGGCACCCGATCCCGAGAAGATCCGCGGACTCGTGTTCGGCACATCCACTCCCGAGCAGCGTCTTGCCACTCGACAGAGCTGGAATGGCTGGGACATCTTCCACACTGTAGTCATCCTCGGCATCACAGCCGCCTTCTACTGGTACTTCTGGTAAATCCCTCCCTCCGTTCATCACATTCGACTCTTTTATTTAAACGTTTAGTTTAATCGTGACCTCCTACCACCGCCGATGACTGATTTTTATAGCGAAAATTCTCGGTTTTATGTCAGCGTCGACTGCATCATCTTCGGTCTCAACCGCGGCCGCCTCAGCGTTCTGCTGGCGCGGCGCGGTTTCGAGCCCGAGAAAGGCAAATGGTCACTTATGGGCGGATTCGTTCGCCAGGACGAGAACCTCAACGACGCCGCCATGCGTGTCCTCCGACAGCTCACCGGACTCTCCGACATTTTCATGGAGCAGGTCGGTGCTTTCGGCGAAATCAACCGCGACCCCGGCGATCGCGTAATTTCCGTAGCCTACTATGCCCTCATCAACTTCGATGAGCACGACCGTCACCGCGTCATGATCCACGATGCACGCTGGGTCGACCTCGCCGAGCTCCCCGAGCTTAGCTTCGACCATCCCGCCATGATCGAAAAAGCGCTCGCCATGTTGCGCCGCAAATTCTCCACCGAGCCCATCGGATTCAACCTCCTTCCGCGTCTGTTCACCCTCTCCCAGCTGCAGGCGCTCTACGAATCCGTCCTCGGAGAGCCGCTCGACAAGCGCAACTTCCGGAAGCGCGTCGCCGACATGGCTTGCATCCGCATCACCGATCAGATCGACAAGACTGGTTCCCGACGTGGAGCAGCCCTCTACCGCTACGACGAGGACGTCTACCGCAACGACCACAAATTCCGCATCTGATTCCAGTTAATCATCTCTAACATCCCATCCCCAATGCTCGAAAATCTCAAAGAACAGGTATTCCGCGCCAACCTCGACCTCGTGAAGCACGGACTTGTCATATTCACCTGGGGCAACGTCTCCGGCATCGACCGCGCCTCCGGGCTCGTTGTAATCAAGCCCTCCGGCGTCGACTACGACACCATGAAAGTTTCCGACATGGTAGTTGTCGACCTCGACGGCAACGTCGTTGAAGGCGACCTACGTCCCTCTTCCGACACCCCCACCCATCTCGCCCTCTATCGTGCGTTCCCCGAAATCGGCGGCGTGGTCCACACCCACTCCACCTATGCCACGGCATGGGCGCAGGCAGGTCTCGACATTCCCAACATCGGCACAACCCATGCCGACTACTTCCACCAGGCAATCCCCTGCACAGCCGACATGACCGAATCCGAAGTCCGCGGAGCCTACGAGCTCGAGACCGGCAACGTCATCATCCGTCGATTCGAGGGAATGAACCCCATGCACACCCCCGGTGTTCTCGTTAAGAATCATGGGCCCTTCGCGTGGGGAAAGGACGCCCACGACGCCGTTCACAACGCCGTCGTGATGGAGCAGGTTGCCAAGATGGCATCCATCGCCTTCGCTGCCAACCCAGCCCTAACCATGAATCCTCTCCTCATCGAAAAGCACTTCAACCGCAAGCACGGCCCCAACGCCTACTACGGTCAGAAGAAATCCTGAATTTTCAATCTATCAACCCTTTTAAATCCTTAAACCAAAATGACAAACGCATTTGACAATCTTGAGGTTTGGTGGGTCACCGGTGCCCAGCTCCTCTACGGTGGCGACGCTGTAGTCGCTGTTGACGCTCATTCAAAGGAAATGGTCGATGGCCTCAACAAATCCGGCCGTCTCCCCATCAAAGTCGTATATAAAGGCACCGCCAACTCCTCACGCGAAGTCGAGGACGTAATGAAAGCCGCCAACAACGATGCCCGCTGCGTCGGCATCATCACATGGATGCACACATTCTCTCCCGCCAAAATGTGGATCCACGGGCTCCAGCAGCTTCGCAAACCCCTCCTCCACCTCCACACCCAGTACAACGCCGAAATTCCCTGGGACACCATGGACATGGACTTCATGAACCTCAACCAGTCCGCCCACGGCGACCGCGAGTTCGGACACATCTGCGCTCGTCTCCGTCTACCCCGCAAGGTCGTTGTCGGTTACTGGAAGGAAGCATCCACTCAGGATCGCATCGCTGTCTGGGAGCGTGTCGCAGCCGCCTGGGCAGACGCTCAGGACATGGTTGTCCTCCGCTTCGGCGACCAGATGAACAACGTTGCCGTCACCGACGGCGACAAGGTCGAGGCTGAGATGCGACTCGGCTACCACGTCGACTACACCCCCGTATCCGAGCTCATGGAGCACTACAAGAAAGTTGCCGACGCCGACGTCAAGGCTCTCGTTAAGGAATACTTCACCCTCTATCAGCACGACGCCGCCATGGAAGTTGAAGGATCAGCCGACTACAAGGTTGTCTACGAAGCCGCCAAAGCTGAGCTCGCCATCCGCTCCATCCTCAAGGAGAAAGGCGCGAAGGCCTTCACTACCAACTTCGACGACCTCGGCACCGCCGACATCAACGATCCCAAGTTCGTCGGTTTTGACCAGATCCCCGGTCTCGCCTCACAGCGCCTTATGGCTGAAGGCATCGGATTCGGAGCCGAAGGCGACTGGAAATCTGCCGCGCTCTACCGCACCGTATGGTACATGACACAGGGACTCCCCAAAGGCTGCTCATTCCTTGAGGACTACACCCTCAACTTCCAGGGCGAGCAGTCATCCATCCTTCAGGCTCACATGCTCGAAGTATGCCCCCTCATCGCCGAAGAGCGTCCCCGACTCGAAGTCCACTTCCTCGGCATCGGCATCCGCAAGGCTCAGACCGCACGCCTCGTATTCACATCCAAGCCCGGCGACGGCATCACGGCTACTGTAGTCGATATGGGCAACCGCTTCCGTCTCATCGTCAACGACGTTGAGTGCATCAAGTCGAAGCCCCTCCCCAAGCTCCCCGTAGCATCCGCGCTCTGGATCCCCATGCCCAACTTTGAAGTTGGCGCCGGAGCATGGATCCTCGCAGGTGGCACACACCACAGCTGCTTCTCCTACGACATCACGCCCGAGTACTGGGAGGACTACGCTGAGATCGCAGGTATCGAGATGGTCCGCATCGACCGCACCACCACCATCCCTGCCTTCAAGAAAGAGCTCCAGATGAACGAGATCTACTACATGCTCAACAAGTCACTCTCTTGAACCGCTCTTGTAGTATGACCGACGCTAAAACCACCATTGAGCAGGGTAAAGCCATTCTCGGTATCGAGTTTGGCTCTACCCGCATCAAGGCGGTCCTCATCGACCCCGCCAACAATCCCATAGCCCAGGGTAGCCACGAGTGGGAAAACCGCCTCGTCGACGGGCTCTGGACCTACTCCCTATCCGACATCATCTCCGGACTCCAGGCATGCTACGCCGACCTCCGGGCCGATGTCAAGTCACGCTACGGTATCGAGATCCGCCACCTTGCTGCCATCGGCATCTCTGCCATGATGCACGGCTACGTCCCCCTCGACGCCGCAGGCAACCTCCTTGTCCCCTTCCGCACGTGGCGCAACACCAACACCGGAAGAGCCGCTGCCGAGCTCTCCGAGCTGTTCCACTACAACATTCCTCTCCGTTGGAGCATCTCCCACCTCTATCAGGCGATTCTCAACGGCGAAGAGCACGTTGCATCCATCGACTTCATCACCACACTCGCCGGCTACATCCACTGGCGTCTCACCGGTCGAAAAGTCCTCGGCGTAGGCGACGCTTCCGGCATGATCCCCGTCGATCCCGCCACTAAGAACTACTCCGCCGACATGGTCGCCAAGTTCGACGCACTCGTAGCCCCCTACTCATTCCCCTGGAAGCTCGAAGGCATCCTGCCCGAAGTCCTCGTCGCAGGCAAAAACGCCGGTGCACTCACCCCCGAAGGCGCCAAGCTGCTCGATCCCTCCGGCAACCTCCTGCCAGGTGCCACATTCTGTCCCCCCGAAGGCGACGCCGGCACCGGAATGACCGCTACCAACGCCGTCAAGCAGCGCACCGGCAACGTCTCCGCCGGCACGTCATCATTCTCAATGATCGTCCTCGAGAAAGAGCTCTCCAAGCCCTACGAAGTCATCGACATGGTCACCACTCCCGACGGCTCCCTCGTAGCGATGGTCCACTGCAATACGTGCACATCCGATCTCAACGCATGGGTTGGTCTCTTCCGCGAGTTCTCCCAGCTCATGGGCGTCACCCCCGACATGAACGAGATCTACGGCCGCCTCTACAACAACGCGCTCAACGGCGACCCCGATTGCGGCGGACTCCTCTCCTACAACTACATCTCCGGCGAACCCGTCACCGGTCTTGAAGAAGGACGCCCGCTCTTCGTCCGCTCCGCATCCGACAAGTTCAACCTTGCCAACTTCATGCGCTCCCACCTCTACGGATCAGTTGCGGTACTCAAGCTCGGCAACGACATCCTCTTCAATGAAGAGAAAATCAAAGTCGACCGCATCACCGGTCACGGCGGACTCTTCAAGACTGCAGGCGTCGGACAGCGCATCCTCGCTGCCGCCCTCGATTCTCCCATCTATGTGATGGAGACCGCAGGTGAAGGCGGAGCTTGGGGCATGGCGCTCCTTGCTGGCTACACCGTCAACAACGTCGACAACCAGACTCTTCCCGACTACCTTGAGTCAAAAGTGTTTGCAGGTGAGACAGGCACCAAAGTCGAGCCCACACCCGCCGACGTAGCTGGCTTCAACGTTTACATGAACGCCTACCGTCGCGGACTCGACATCGAGCGCGCCGCCGTCGCCTCCAAGAAATAATCCCCCATCCGAATCTACTCAAAAAAGGCGAAGCGTTCCCACCCCGGGACGCTTCGCCTACTTTTTTATATTTACTGTCGAATCAGGCTGATAAAGAATTATCTTTATGTATGTGCCCTATCCCGATAAAAAAATCTCAACAAAGCCAATGTACTCTTTTTTCAAAACAATGTTATGACCTGCGGGCACCCCCTTCATCGCAGAAAAAGGGTTAAAAAAACAGAGGTATTGCAGGAATCTCGGGAAAAATTATTATCTTTGCGTGCAATAAAATTCCGACTAAAATAAAGAATCATTATGTCATTTATTGCAGACAGAGTGGAGATGGACGGACTGACGTTTGACGACGTCCTCCTGATTCCCGCTTATTCCGAGGTGCTTCCCCGCATGGTCGACCTCACTACCCGTTTCTCCCGTAATATCACCCTCAACGTGCCTATCGTCTCGGCTGCCATGGACACCGTGACGGAAGCAAAACTCGCCATTGCCATCGCCCGAGAGGGTGGCATCGGCGTGATCCACAAAAACATGCCCATAGCCGAGCAGGCGCGTCAGGTGCATGCTGTCAAACGTGCCGAGAACGGCATGATCTACGACCCCGTGACGATCCAGAAGGGAAAGACCGTACGCGATGCGCTCGCCATGATGGAGGAGTATCATATCGGTGGCATCCCTGTAGTGAATGACGAGAGGAAGCTTGTCGGCATCGTGACCAACCGCGACCTCCGCTTCGAGCTTGACCTCAACCGCAAGATCGACGAGGTTATGACTTCGGAGAATCTGGTCACCACCACTCAGTCCACCAATCTTGAAGAGGCTGCACAGATCCTGCAGCATCATAAGATCGAGAAGCTCCCCGTGGTTGACGCCGAGGGACGCCTTGTCGGTCTCGTCACCTATAAGGACATCACCAAAGCCAAGGATAAGCCCCATGCCTGCAAGGATGCTCTCGGACGCCTGAGAGTCGCTGCTGGAGTAGGCGTAACCCCCGACAGCATGGATCGTGTGGACGCTCTGGTGGCAGCCGGAGTTGACGCGCTGGTCATCGACACCGCCCACGGTCACTCCAAGGGCGTGATCGGCGTGCTGAAGGACATAAAGAAGAAATACCCCAATATCGACGTAGTGGTAGGCAATATCGCTACTGGCGAAGCGGCCCGCTATCTGGTGGAGAATGGAGCTGACGGTGTCAAGGTTGGCATCGGTCCCGGCTCGATCTGCACCACCCGCATCATCGCCGGTGTCGGTGTACCCCAGCTTTCGGCTGTCTATGACGTGGCGAAAGCTCTCGAGGGCACTGGTGTGCCTCTGATCGCCGACGGCGGCATACGCTATTCCGGCGACATCGTGAAGGCTCTTGCAGCCGGCGCTTACTCGGTGATGCTCGGCGGAATGCTGGCGGGCGTTGAGGAGTCGCCTGGCGATACCATCATCTACAACGGCAGAAAGTACAAGGCCTACCGCGGTATGGGTTCGCTTGAGGCTATGGAGAAAGGATCGAAGGACCGCTATTTCCAGGGCGACGAGAAGGACGCGAAGAAGCTTGTGCCGGAAGGCATTGCCGCACGCGTGCCGTTCAAAGGTTCTCTCTACGAAGTCGTCTATCAGATGCTCGGAGGACTGCGCTCGGGCATGGGTTACTGCGGAGCCGAGAATATCGACAAGCTGCACAAGGCTCGCTTCACTCGCATCACCAACGCGGGCGTCAACGAGAGCCATCCCCACGATGTGGCTATCACATCCGAAGCCCCCAACTACTCCGCTTCCAACCGATAAAAAAACAACACACGAAATAACATTACTCAACTAATCCTATGCGGTCATTATCATCAATGCTGAAGACGGTCAGCTCTCTCTTCCTAATTTTCGCGCTCCAGTCAAATGATATGGCGGCTCAGGCGACAACCCCGGTCTATCCGCTCGCCGTGCTCGACATGACTGCCCGCAACGAGGAAACACCCACCGGCGATTTCTCCGGTCAGCTCTATTCTGCCCAATATATGGGCGATATAACAGGTTACTCTTACGTCACGACCGCCGATCTTGAGCAGGCGCTCGCGTCGGCTCCCGTGGTGCTGTTTTCGTCTGGTTTCAACGCAGTGTCGATGAAGCCCGACGAAGTGCAGATGCTGGTGGACTGGGTGAAGGATGGCGGCACGCTCGTGATGCCTGCCCTCAGAGCCACGACGGAGAAAATTCGCTCCATAATGTCCGAACTGCTTGGAATAGTGGCGCCTCTCTCCGCCGACAACAGCAAGAAACGCAAGATAATCAACTGGAACACCGAAGGCGATGACGCTGCCGAAATGGTTTACATGGACGAGCCGGAAGAAAAGGCCACCTCAATAGGTCAGATCCGGAGCTACACCTACCAGCTCCCCGAGGAAGGTGGAGCTGACATACTCGCCACATTTGACGACGGCAAGCCTGCCGTACTTCGCAATCGTCTGGGTAAAGGTGCGGTCTACATTGCCGGCGTAAACTGGCGCGATGTGATTCTGCGCAACCAGCTCAACAAGGATCAGTCGGCATCACGTGAATACAACAACGGCTTCGAGCCCTCCGCTGACATGTGGCCGCTTTGGCTGCGTGCCATCATCGCTTCTCGCAATGAGGTGTCTGCGTGGAAATTCACCGTACCCGCCGGCTACACCCAGCTCCTTGTCCCCACCCACGACTGCGACTCCCGCACAGCCTACGACGCCATGCACTATCAGGCTGACTATGAGTCGTCGCTCAACTTCCATGCCCACTACTTCCTGACCGTCCACTATTTCCGCGACCGCGACTATCACGAGACGTCGTATCTCTCCGCGTTCTACAACGACGAGACTATCCCCGCCGCCATCAAGCTTCATGAAGCAGGTCACACCGTGGGTAGTCACTCGATCTGTCACTTCCCCGACTTCAACAAGTGCGACAACATGGATGTCGTGACCCGAGAGGAATATGCACAGCGTGCCACGTGCGTCGACGGCACATCCACTGGTGCGTCGACGTGGGCGGAAGTGGTGCTTTCGAAGCAGATTATCGAAGAGGACATCAAGAATCGCGTCCGCTCCTTCCGCTCCGGACATCTCTGCAACAATCCCGACATGCCCGAGGCTTTTGAAATCGGCGAATATGAATTTGCATCCACCTACACAGGTGGCGACCTCCTTAGCGAATTCCCGTTCTTTGCCCGTACCCGCAACGACTGGGAGGGACGCGTGACCGACGTACTGCAGATCCCGCTTCATATTTCCGACGTCTATAACAAAGGCGCCGATAAGCCCGCGCTCAACGACGACACCTGGGAGACGCATCCCTGTGTCGACCAGTGGGAGAGCGCCATGCGCCGTCTCCGTGGCAACTACGCTTCCGCCGTGCTGCTCATCCACCCCAACCGCGAGTGGAAGATGGAGCTCCAGCGTCGGCTCACCGACCGTCTGGATCTCAGCGAGGTAGGATGCTACAACTTCGAGGACTACGGCGATTTCTGGAAAGCGCGTCTGACCACCGACTGCCTTATGTCCTATGATCCTGCCACAAAGACAGTGACTATCGTAAGCGACCCCGCCATGGTGAAGAAGCACAAAATGACATTTGCCATCGAAGCAAAGGAGATGCCCTCCGCGGTGGTGGTGACCGACGCTGACGGCGACAACGCCCTCGAGTGCACCCTGCGCGAACTCGCTCCAGGCCGCTATCTGGCTATTCCTGATGGCAACACCGGTCTGCCCGTCTATGACGACGACAGCATGACAAACGCTTTTGACGATAAGCCCGCAGCCCTGGCCATGACAGGCGAAGGTCTTGTAGTCGCTGAAAACGGCGATCTGACCGTATGCGGCATAGACGGTGTGACCGTGATGAAGCGCCGTATCGCCGACGCTCCGGCACTCGTCGATATGTCTGGTCTCAAATCCGGGCTCTACATCGCAAGCCTATCGGGTCGCTCCCCGCTCAAGCTCCTCCTCCGTTAATGATTGGCTGACAACCCCACATTATCTGAGATCGACAGATCGCAAATACACCCTATAGAAAAGTCGCTGTGTCATAATTCGGCCCGGCGACTTTTTTTTGCATAAGTTTATTCCAAAATGTCAATATTCTCTTTTTTCGGCACAAAATTACTACCGAAAAACGCCACTCCACCTGTCAAAAAAACACAAAAACACTATCCCTTACCCCTACATTCCTCATTTTTTTGTATCTTTGGAGGTTATTAACTTACACTTACTCTAACCCCATCAAAAAAAATGGAACACCTTCAGGTCAAAATAATCAACCGCTCCCATCATCCGCTACCACAGTACGCCACTCCCGAATCCGCCGGAATGGACGTCCGCGCCTACCTCCCCGACGGGCCCGTCACTCTCAAGCCCCTTCAGCGTGCCCTCATCCCCACAGGACTTTACATTCAGCTCCCCGCCGGTCATGAATGTCAGATGCGCCCACGTAGCGGTCTCGCACTACGCCACGGCATTTCGCTCGTCAACACCCCCGGCACTGTCGACGCCGACTATCGAGGCGAAATCGGAATCATCCTCATCAACCTCTCCAACGAGACTTTTGTCGTCAACGATGGCGAGCGCATTGCCCAGATGGTCATCACCGACTACACCCGCGTATCCTGGCAACCCGTCGAACGCCTCGACCATACCGTTCGCGGCGACGGAGCCTTCGGGCACACTGGTGTCAACTGATCTTTCTCTCTTCCCTTTCTTCCATCACTCTGATGAACAATCGCCCCTCATCCACCCTCACCATCCTTGCCGTCGCCATCATCTCCCTCCTGTTGGCATCGGCTTGTGGCTCATCACGCCGGACAAGCACTCTTGCCCAGCTCAACGCAGGTGCCGAACGGCGTAAAGCCGACTACATCTTCATCGAAGCACGCCATCAGGCTGTCACCGACCGCCCCGACGCTTCTTTCGACCTCCTTTCCCGAGCCGAAGCCGTCAACCCCGACGACGCTTACATCGGATCCGAACTCGGCTACCACCGCATCGCACTCTCCGGAGGTGCCACCGACTTTGATTCCACCCTCTTCGAGTCCGGCATCGAAGCCCTCAGCCGCTACTTCCGTCAGGCGCCCGACGACTACTACGCCTCCGTCTACTACGGCACCCTACTCAACCACACTCTCCCCTACCATCCCGGGCGCGCCGACGAGACCCTTGAGGTTTGGCAGACTCTCGACTCACTGTTCCCCACTCGCCCCGACGTTGCTCTCAACCTCGCCGAGACCCTCGCTCAGCGGGGCGACTCCGCATCCCTCGTCCGCGCCGTCTCCATCTACGATCGTCTTGAGCAGTCGCAGGGACAGGGTCTCGGCATCACATCCCAGAAAGTCCGTGCCTACCACGCCCTCCATGACACCGCCGCCGTCATGAACGAGCTCCATCGCCTCCTTGCATCTTCTCCCCGCAGCGTCGACAATTCCATCTACACGGCGGACGTTTTCATGGCTTTCGAGCGACCCGACTCAGCCCTGCGCTACTACTCCCGTGCAGTCCAGCTCGATTCCACAAGCGGCTACGCACACTACAAGCTCGCCGGATTCTATCGCTGGACAGGCGATTCCGTCGGCTATGACCACGAAGTTTTCGGCGCCCTGCGCCAGTCTTCTCTCGACATCCCCGACAAAGTCGAGATCATGCGCAGCTACGTCCAGAGCCTTTACGCCGACTCCCTCCAGTATCCACGCATCGAATCCCTCTTCGCACAGCTTCAGGAACTTCACCCCCACGAATCGAGCATACACGAACTCTACGCCGCCTACCTCGGAGCCACAGCACAATATGGACGCGCTGCCGAACAGATGTCCTATGTCGTCGACCTTCAGCCCGCCGATCAGACGTCATGGCAGCAGATGCTCTCCCTCTACCTCAACGCCGACGACTATCACGCAGCTTCCCGACAGGGACGACGTGCCGTCCACTACCACCCCGACAATCTCATGCTCCGCCTCATCACGGCATCAGCTCTCATGCTCACCGACAGCATCCCCGAAGCCGTCTCCCTCATGCAGTCCACCATGCAGATCGCCGACTCCTCCGATGTCGCCATGATGTCCCAGCTCGAATGTACCCTCGCCGACGCCCTCTACAAGGACAAGCAGATCGACTCGGCATTCATCCACTACGACAGGGCTCTTCTCTACGATCCCGCCAACCTTCTGGCTATGAACAACTGCGCCTACTATCTCGCCTGCGAGAACCGCGATCTCGACCGAGCCGAGCAGCTTAGCTATCGTTGCATCACCGAGGAACCCGACAATGCCACCTCCCTCGACACCTACGCTTGGATCCTTTACCGCAAGCTTGACTATGCCGAAGCCCGCCGCTACATCGACCGTGCCCTCGAAAAGGACCCTGAGCCATCAGCCGAACTTATGGAACACGCCGGCGACATCTACTTCATGAACCAGTTGCCCGAGCAAGCACTCGACTTCTGGAAAGAAGCCCTCCGCCTCGACCCCGACAACGCCGACCTCAAGCAAAAAATCAAAAAACGTTCCCCATTCTGACCCCCATGCCAATGTCACTACGTCTGCGCCATATCTTCCTCATCATTTCGGCTGCCGTTATCCTTGCACTCTCGCTTGGAGGCTGCCGCTCATCATCGCGCGCCGTCAAGTCATCCTCCACTTCCTGGACCACACTATCCATCCCCCTGAAGGCACGCCTTCTCGAACCCTCCCGCAAATCCTTTTCCGGACGAGCCTACTTCCGCCGTGGCGAGTCAGTCTACGTCTCCATCCGAGTCCTCGGATTCGAAGCCGCCTCACTCTACATCGACCGCGATTCCATCCGCGCATTCGAAAAGCTCAACTCATCCTACATCGCCCTCCCCTCATCCATCATCCTCGACCGCCGCGGCATGTCCATGGAGCGCCTGCAGGAAATGATGCTCGGTGCCGCCGGAGCCGACAAGCCCCTCTCTTTCGAGCTCCGTCCGGGGCTTGCACTGCGCATCGACTATTCCGACCCCGTCCCCCTCTCGATAGTCGGATCCATGGCATCCGAAGTCACCCTCTCGTCCCGATATAAGGATCGCCCTGTCTCCGCCTCCCTCGAATGGCGCACCGACGATGCCCGATTCGACATCGACATCCCTTCCTGGAAAGCCCCCTCCCGTCCCCGGCAAGTCGATCCCGCTTCTCTCCTCCGCCTCCTCCAGTCTCTTTAAAAATCTAAATTAGCTCCCGTCCTCTGATGTCCAGCCGTCTCGCATCATTTCTGATTCTGCTTGTCGCCATGCTCATCCCCGCCCATTCGGCGTGGGGACAGTCATCCGCCACCATCAAGAAGCAGAAAGCCGAGAAGACCCGTCAGTTGCAGGAAGCCGGCAATCTCGTCAACCGCAATGCCCGCGAGACCGAACGTCGCCTCAACTCCCTCCAGCAGCTCCAGGCTGAGATGGAACGATGCGACGCCAACATCACCCTCCTCACCGCCCGCGTCGACTCCCTGCAGGCAGCATCCGAAGCCCTTTCCGACACCATTGCCGCAATCGACTCCACCCTCACCCGCCTCTCCACCCGCTACGCCGACGCTCTCCGACGCCTCCATCTCCGACGCTCCTCCACATCCGACATTTCATTCCTTTTCTCCTCCGACAGCTTCTCCCAGGCTTATCGCCGCTACCGTGCCCTCCGCCAGTTCGCCAAGTGGCGTGCACGGCGTGCCGACGAGATTTCCGCCCTCAAGGCTACCCTCGACGCCCGCCGTTCCGACCTCCAGCGAATGAAAAACGTTCAGGCAACAGCTCTTGCACAGGTCGATGCCGAGCGCGCCACAATTGCTGTCAAGCAACAGCAGACCGACAAACTCGTAGCCGAACTACGTTCCGAAGCGCGCCAGCTCCGCGCCACACTCGAGCGCCGGCGTCGCGAAGTTGAGGATCTCGACCGTCAGCTGCAGAAAGTCATAGCCGAGGAGCAGGAGCGCATCGAGCGCGAACGCATAGCCGCCGAGAAAGCTGCCGCTGAGAAGGCTGCCCGCGAAAAGGCGGCTCGTGAGAAAGCGGCTGCCGAAAAAGCGGCTGCCGAAAAAGCGGCTGCCGCGAAAGCTGAGGCTGAAAAAGCTGCACGCGAAAAAGCTGAGGCTGAGAAAGCCACCGCCGGAAAGCCCGACAAGGACAAAAAATCCGACAAGAAAGTTGACAAAAAGAAGCAGGACGAACAGCAGCGCATCGAGCAGGCACGCCGCCGGCAGGAAGAGCTGCGACGGGAGCAGCAGGAGTTGCGCGAAAAGCAGCAGAAGGAACAGCAGAAAGCCGCACCACTTCCCTCTTCCGCTCAACTCACGCAGCAGTTCGTCTCACGCCGCGGTTCACTCCCTGCACCCGTCGGCGGTCGCATCACCCTCCTCCGTCCATTCGGTCGTCAGCGCCACCCCTCCCTCCCGATGGTCGAGACCAACAATTCAGGAGTCGACCTCCTCGTGCCGGAAGGATCCAAAGCCCTTGCCGTCCATGATGGCGAAGTCTCTGCGATTTTCCGACAGCCTGGCTACAACACCATCGTCATGATCCGCCACGGCGACTATCTCACCATCTACGCCAATCTCGACCACGTTTCCGTCAAGAAAGGCGACCGCGTGAGTCCCGGCACTGTTATTGGCATCATTCAGCCCGACGACGAGGACGACTCACGCTCGGTTCTTCACTTCGAGATCCGCCGCGAGCGCGAAAAAGAAAACCCCCAGCTATGGATTCGCGGCATCTGACGTCCTCCCCCTCAGCCATGACCCTGCGTGTCCTCCGCGCGCTGTCTCTTTTCGGCAGTGTCGAATCACTGACCATTATCTGCAACCTTATCCGCACCAAGCTCCTCTCCCTATGGGTCGGGACCGTCGGTGTCGGACTGCTTGCCATCCTCGGTTCCGCGCTCGACCTTCTTTCCACCATCTCCTCCCTCGGCATTCGCCAGAGCGCCGTCAACGACATCGCCTCACCCCGCGCTCTCCCCGACGTCCCCTCCCTCGTCACCCGCCTCACTCGCTGGCTCGCCCTCCTGGGTGCAGCTCTCACAGTCCTCCTCGCATGGCCATTGAGCATTGCCACATGGGGTGACACCTCTCACGCATGGCTTTTCATTATCCTTGCAGTCGCTGTGGCGGCATCTGTCATCACTCAGGGTTCACGTGCCATCATGCAGGGGCTCGGCACACTGCGACTCCTCGCCTCCACATCCGTTTGGGGAGTTGCTGTCGGGCTACTCGTCTCCATCCCCCTCTTCCGCTTCCTCGGCATCCACGGAGTCCTCCCGTCAATCATCGCCGTCACCCTCGCCACAGCCATCGCCGCCTCCGTCGGCTCTCGCCGTGCCCAACTCTCCGCTCTCCCCTCTCCACTCTCCCCTCTACACTCTCCCCTCTCCCCCCGCCAACCCCGCGGTCTCATT
>CAMWPM010000031.1 GCA_947176235.1 uncultured Bacteroidales bacterium
GACAGACAATCAGTTGACTTTATTCTGATGCCTTATGTCGAACTCACGTTATTTATATTCCATACAAAATTACGATTGTTGTATGGATCCGGTATTACCAGAATTCGGGTAATCTTTACCACTATTCCGTCCTATAAAAGAATCACCCCCGGAGATCTGCTCAACGGGAGTGATTCACGATATTTGTCAGTATGTCTGGTTTAGGCTTATTACATCATGCCGCCCATGCCACCCATACCGGGAGCAGGCATTGCGGGAGCAGGATTATCTTCCTTCTTGTCGGCAATCACACATTCTGTAGTGAGGAACATTCCGGCAATTGATGCAGCATTTTCGAGAGCTACGCGTGTCACCTTGGCAGGATCAATCACACCTGCTGAGAGAAGGTTCTCGTATTCACCGGTGCGGGCATTGTAGCCGTAGTCGCCCTTTCCTTCCTTCACCTTCTGGATGACTACTGCACCCTCGGTGCCGGCGTTGGCTACGATCTGGCGAAGAGGTTCCTCAATAGCGCGCTTGATGATGTGAATACCGGTGGTCTCATCCTCATTCTCACCCTTAAGGTTCTCAAGAGCCTCGATGCAGCGGATGTAGGCTACACCACCGCCGGGCACGATACCTTCAGCGATTGCTGCACGAGTGGCGCTGAGTGCGTCATCCACACGATCCTTCTTTTCCTTCATCTCAACTTCGCTGGGTGCACCGATGTGAAGCACGGCAACACCTCCGGCGAGCTTGGCAAGACGCTCCTGAAGCTTCTCGCGGTCGTAGTCGCTGGTGGTCTGCTCAATCTGAGCCTTGATCTGAGCCACACGTGCTGCGATTGCATCTTTGGAGCCGGCGCCGTTCACGATAGTAGTGTTCTCCTTATTGACAGTCACTTTCTCTGCGCGACCAAGCATTTCAAGGGTAGCAGCCTCAAGCTTCATGCCCTTCTCCTCCGAGATCACAACTCCACCGGTGAGCACTGCGATATCCTCAAGCATCTCCTTACGGCGGTCACCGAATCCGGGAGCCTTGACGGCACAGATCTTAAGGGAGCCACGCAGACGGTTCACCACCAGTGTGGCGAGCGCTTCCTGATCTACGTCCTCAGCTACTATGAGAAGCGGACGGCCGCTTTGCGCAGTAGCCTCGAGGATGGGAAGCATATCCTTGAGGTTGGAGATCTTCTTGTCATAGATGAGGATGAAAGGCGAATCCATCACACATTCCATCTTCTCTGTGTTGGTGATGAAGTAAGGCGAGATGTAACCGCGGTCAAACTGCATACCTTCCACAATGTCAACTGTGGTTTCGGTACCCTTTGCCTCGTCAACTGTGATGACGCCTTCTTTCTTCACTTTCTTCATGGCCTCGGCGATCAGACGTCCGATAGCCTCGTCATTGTTGGCGGAAATGCGGGCAACGTCTTCGATTTTCTTGAAATCGTCACCTACCTCTTCTGCCTGAGCCTTGATGCCTTCCACTACAACAGCCACGGCTTTATCGATGCCGCGCTTGATGTCCATGGGATTGGCTCCGGCAGCTACATTCTTAAGTCCGACGTTGATGATAGCCTGAGCAAGAACGGTAGCGGTGGTGGTTCCGTCACCGGCATCGTCGCCTGTCTTTGAAGCCACTTCCTTCACGAGCTGGGCGCCCATGTTCTGGAAAGGATCCTCGAGCTCTACTTCACGGGCAACCGAAACACCGTCCTTGGTGATGTGAGGTGCACCGAATTTCTTCTCGATGATTACATTGCGACCCTTCGGACCAAGGGTCACCTTCACAGCGTCGGCAAGAGAGTCGACGCCCTTTTTAAGCTCTTCGCGAGCTTTTATGTCAAATTTGATTTCTTTTGCCATAATGCTTTTATCTTTAGTTGTTAAAACGACTTATTAATCTTCTACAATTGCGAGGATATCGCTCTGACGCATGATCAGGCAGATTTCTCCGTCGAGTTTGATTTCCGTACCGGCATATTTCCCATAAAGAACGGTATCGCCTTCCTTCACTACCATTTCTTCATCCTTAGTGCCTTTACCGGCAGCAAGGACAGTGCCCTTAAGGGGTTTCTCTTTGGCTGAGTCTGGAATTATGATTCCGGCTACAGTGACTTCCTCTGCGGGAGTCGGTTTGATCAGTACGCGATCAGCAAGTGGTTTTACGTTCATGATATTTTTTGTTTTATTATTATGATTATTTTTTTTCTGCTTTTTCAAATAGCATAAAGTGTGCCAAACTGCCATTGTCATTCTGCCGACTGACATTTTGTCAACATCCTCCATTGACTAAGGAGGCGGATTCGGCTTTTTTCATTGCGGTTTCCGCACCTTAAGCTACATTACTCAAACGTACTTCCCCTTACCTTGGTTCAAAATATCAGGTCTCTTATCAGAATTTTCATTGGACTGCTTTAAGCGATAAATGTTATTGAATAGAGCTTTTTCTACCTTTATTTTTCAGATTATGTTTCTTTTTTAGCCAAAATCGAAGTTTTATAATAGTTTTTATTTATAATTTTGCATTGTGAAAGATATATCATGTCGTAAAATCTTTCACATCCTAATCCATCTTATCATTATTTTTATCATGAGCAATCGTACAAAACGCTATTTCCTTCCTGAATCCGAGATACCCACCCACTGGTACAATATCCAGGCAGATATGATCAATAAGCCTCTGCTGCCCCGTAATCCTTCCACTAAGGAGGAAATGAAGCCGGAGGACCTATATCCCATTTTTGCAAAGGAATTGTGTCATCAGGAATTTGACCAGACCAACCGCTGGATTGAAATTCCTGAGGAAGTACGCGAAATGTATAAGTACTATCGATCCACTCCTCTTGTCCGTGCCTACGGACTCGAAAAAGCTCTCGGCACCACCGCACACATCTATTTTAAGAACGAGAGTGTCAGCCCGATGGGGTCCCACAAACTCAATTCAGCAATTCCGCAGGCTTATTACTGCAAGAAAGAGGGTGTTACCAACGTGACCACAGAGACAGGTGCCGGACAATGGGGCGCGTCTCTCGCCTATGCTGCAAAGCTATTTGGTTTGGAAGCCGCTGTCTATCAGGTGAAGATCTCCTACGAACAGAAGCCCTACCGTCGAAGCATCATGCAGACCTATGGTGCTCAGGTCACCCCTTCCCCCTCCATGAGTACACGAGCCGGGAAAGAAATCCTTACAGCTACGCCCAATCATCAGGGATCTCTCGGTACAGCAATATCGGAAGCTGTCGAGCTTGCCACCACTACTCCCAACTGCAAGTACACTCTCGGCTCAGTCCTGTCCCACGTCACCCTGCATCAGACCGTGATCGGACTGGAAGCAGAGAAGCAGATGGAGCTCGCCGGAGAATACCCCGACGTGGTCATTGCATGTTTCGGAGGCGGATCCAATTTCGGAGGCATATCCTTCCCCTTCCTTCGTCACAACATCCTTGACGGAAAGACTACCCGCTTCATTGCAGCCGAACCTGCTTCATGCCCCAAACTCACCAAAGGGGAATTCCGCTACGATTTCGGTGACGAAGCCGGCTACACTCCCCTCCTTCCGATGTACACTCTCGGACATAAATTCACACCCGCCAACATCCATGCCGGTGGTCTCCGCTATCATGGCGCCGGAGTGATTGTCTCGCAGCTCTTAAAGGACAGTCTGATTGAAGCAGTTGATGTTGATCAGATAGAAGCATTTGATGCAGGTACACTCTTCGCACGTGCTGAAGGTATAATTCCCGCACCCGAATCCTGCCATGCAATTGCGGCGGCTATCCGTGAGGCAGAAAAATGTAAGGAGACCGGTGAGGAAAAGGTGATTCTCTTCAATCTGTCCGGACACGGTCTGATCGACATGACTGCCTACGATTCTTATTTCGCCGGCAATCTTGTCAATTACAGTTATGAGCCTGAGAAAAAAGATTAACCTCGATTTTTCACAATTCGGAAATTCATTTTAACTTTGTACTGAATTTCATAATTCTTTACAACAGCTACATTCATCACGTTTCTTCAGATATTTTTCCATGAAAATTGCACAAAAATGTTGTCTGCTTGCTCTCCTCGCCTCCCCGGTGGCGATCTCTGCGTCGGATGTCGAGACCGAGCTCCTCAATCTCAATCTTGAGGCACGAGTTGATTATCAGCGTCAGTACAACGACGGAACCACGGTCAAGAACAACACCGGGTTTGAAGGAAAGTATTTCATGATTCGCCTCGACGGCATGATCACCCCCGGACTTACCTACTCCTGGCGCCAGCGTCTCAACAAGAACCACATTGACAACAACTTTTTTGATGCAACTGATTGGCTTTATCTCAATTGGGACATAGACAGATGGTCAATTGCCGGCGGTAAGCAGATTGTGGCTATTGGTGGATGGGAATACGATCGTCCCCCATTCGACCTCTACAGCACCTCCGTATTCTGGAACAATATTCCCTGTTATCAGCTCGGAGCGTCCGTAGCCTATAACTTCCGTTCCGGCGACCGTATTCTCGCTCAGGTCACGCAAAGTCCTTTCGCCAGCGCTGCCGACCGCGACATGTATTCTTACAATCTTATGTGGACCGCCCGTCACGGTTTCTTCCACCCCATCTACTCGGTAAATCTTGTTGAACGCGTGCCCGGCCATTATATCTCCTACATCGCACTGGGCAACAAATTCAACGTCGGCAAGTGCTCTCTTGAACTTGATTTTATGAACCGAGCCTCCCGCAACCAGACCTATCTTTTCAAGGACTGCTCTGTGATGACCGAACTTTCCTATCGTCCCACTTCTCGCTGGAATGTCTATGGCAAATTCACTTATGATGTCAATAAATCCGGCACTACGGCTGATGTTCTCGTACGGAACGGCACAGAACTCAAGATGGCTGGCATAGGTGTCGAGTTTATGCCGCTCGTCCGGAAGATTGGTTCTCTCCGCCTCCACGCCAATTGCTTCTATTCATGGGGACATAATGCCAACGAAAACGACGTGATGCAAAACAAGACCACCATGGTCGACATAGGCGTCAAATGGCACATGAACCTCTTTACCCTGAAGAAGCACTGAACTCTGTCCACACTCTAATTGACTCGATTTTACATTCAACTATGTCATCCGAAAATTCTCCGGTTACCAAGTCTGCCGAGTCCCCCGAAATCACAGGCAACGACCCGGCGCCTCGTAAAAAAGGTTTGTTTTCACGTATTCCCTCCGGAATAATCTGTCTTGCTGTAATCTTCCTTCTTTTCTATTATCTTGGACAGGTGATGGGGTTGGCAAATATGCTCAACACCATCATGCACACTGCCCACGATCTGCTCCTCAACACCGTATTTTACCTGATGGGAATCTGTGTGGTGACGGGAGCGCTCGGACGGATTTTCGTGGAATTTGGCGTTGTGAATCTCATAGAGAAGATTCTCCGCCCTCTCATGAAGCCTCTTTTCCGGCTCCCCGGTGTTGCTGCACTTGGTGCGGTCATGACATTCCTAAGCGACAATCCTGCCATTATCTCCCTCTCTCAGGATGCGCGTTTCTCATCCTATTTTAAGAAATTTCAGTACATTTCTCTCACAAATTTCGGTACGGCATTCGGCATGGGTTTGCTCGTCATGGTATTCATGGTCGGACAGGGCTTCTTCCTTGCTCCTGTCATTGGCTTCTGCGGAGCTATTGTCGGTTGCATAGTTTCTACGAGAATCATGCAGCACTTTATTATCAAGGCTTACCCTCACTATGAGCACGAATTGGCTGTCGATCCCGAAAAAATCGAAGAGGTCAAGAAGCAGTCCGTGCAGGAAAAATCCCTATTCATCCGTATTCTCAATTCCCTCCTTGACGGAGGTCGTACGGGTGTGGATGTCGGCATTGCCATTATCCCCGGTGTGTTGATTATTTCCACTCTGGTCATGATCCTCACCTTCGGAGCTTCTCCCTCCGGAGAATACACTGGAGCTGCCTATGAAGGCGTCGAACTGCTCCCCTGGCTCGCCAGAAAAGTCAACGTTGTATTTGAATGGCTGTTTGGCTTCGGCGATCCGCACCTCATCGCTTTCCCGATCACGGCTCTTGGAGCCGTAGGAGCTGCTCTCGGTCTGGTTCCTAACTTCATATCGCAGGGATGGGTCGACGGCAACGCCATCGCTGTGTTCACCGCTATTGGTATGTGCTGGAGCGGTTATCTCTCCACCCACACCGCCATGCTTGACTCTCTCGGTTACCGCGAACTCACACCGAAAGCTATTCTTGCTCATACGATCGGAGGTATTGCCGCGGCAATTTTCGCCCACATGCTCTATGTTCTTGTCACTTTCCTGATGAATTAACCCCATTCCTGACATTTAGATGACTCAATCCCACAACGGCATATCCGCTCTCTTTGATCTCGACGGAGTCATAGTCGACACAGAGCCCTCCTACACCCGCTTCTGGCATACCACAGGTCAGAAGTACAATCTCTCCCCTACCTTTGCCACTGATATAAAGGGGACAACTCTTAATGATATTCTCAACCGTCATTTCCCCCCCACCCTCCATGATCAGGTAAAGCATGAAATATGGCAGTATGAGGAGACGATGGAGTACATTTTGTTCCCGGGAGCTATTGAGTTGCTTCGCTCGCTCCGCGAGGCAGGCATACCCACAGCAATTGTAACAAGCAGCGACAACACAAAGATGTCCTATCTCTACCGCCAGCATCCCGAATTGCCCGAACTCGTTGATACGATTATCACCGGTGATCTCGTCACAAAGTCCAAACCCGACCCGCAGGGCTATCTGCTCGCGGCATCCCGGCTTAACTGCGAGCCCACCCGCTCATTCGTCATCGAGGACTCTCTGCAAGGGCTAAAGGCAGGTAAGGCTGCCGGAGCTACCACCATTGGAATCTCCACAACCCTCCCCCCCGAAGTCATCGCTCCTTTCTCCGATCTTCTCGTATCGTCAATCGCCGAAATTCCTCTGGATTTTTTCTCGCTTTCAATGTATAAAAAGTAAGTTTTTTACTCACATTCAACCCACATAAATCGCTACTAATCATTATAAACGGAAGTATATATGTATCGAACCGGCAACAGTTTTTTCAGCAATATCCCCCCCGTCACCAAAAACCTTATCATAATTAATTTCATAATTTGGCTGGCGACTACCCTTGTGGGGCGGAAATTCGGACTTGATATCGATCGCTACTGCGGTCTCCACTATTTCGGATCCGAACTGTTCAATCCAATTCAGCTCGTCACCTACATGTTCCTGCATGCCAACTTCATGCACCTCTTTCTCAACATGTTTGCCCTCTTTATGTTCGGCATATCCCTTGAATATGTTCTCGGACACAAGCGTTTCCTTTTCTACTTCATTTCATGCGGAATCGGAGCGGCTCTGGTACAGGAAGGCGTCTACGCGTTCATGGTACATAAATACGCTTCTATGCTTCCTCCCGACATTGTGGCTACCATCACTCAGGAAGGTCCATCCATTCTTATGCGAGGCATGAACTACACCAATCCCACTGCGGGGGCTCTTAATGTTCTTCTCAACCAAGCCACCGTGGGTGCTTCGGGCGGCGTCTACGGCGTACTTCTTGCCTTCGGTATGCTGTTCCCCAATCGTCTCATCTACATCATGTTCATCCCGGTAGGAATAAAAGCAAAATGGATGGTTATTGCCTACGGAGCAATTGAGCTTCTCGAAGGAATCGGCATGAATACAGGCGACAATGTAGCACATTTCGCACATCTCGGCGGAATGCTTTTCGGAATTCTCATGATCCTTTACTGGCGCAAAAAAGGCACAATCTTCGGAGAATATTATTGACTACTCTGATTACTCCGGCTGCCCCACTTTTGCCGGATTTTTTCAAATGTCTATCTCACCTCCACGCTCGAAATCCAACACCTTACCACAATGACCCCAAGAAATAATCTGATGTCACGCTGGCGCAACCTGTCAATGCTCCTGAAGCTTATTATTCTTAATATCATTGTGTTTGTTGTCATTCGTGTTTCTGGAATTTTCTATTTCGGACATGAATCACCCCTCGTCGGATTTCTTTCCCTCCCCCCCTCTTTCTCAGCTCTTGCATTTAAACCCTGGACCATCATCTCCTATATGTTCACTCAGGTCGAAATAATGCACCTGTTATTCAACATGTTGTGGTTATATTGGTTCGGTAGCATTCTACTTCTTTCAGTCACCCCGCGCCAGCTTTCCACACTTTATCTTCTCGGAGGAATAGCCGGAGCCTTGATTTTCCTCTCCCTCTCCCCCCTCCTTTTCCTCCACGGTTCGGTGATAGGAGCTTCTGCAGCTGTTATGTCCGTGGTGGCTGCAGCGGGGATTCTTTTGCCGGACGTGCCATTGCGCCTATTTCTGATTGGGTATGTTCGTCTGAAATGGGTTGCTATTGTCACAGTCATTCTCTTTGCAATTGGACTGACCGGTACTGATGCCGCTTCCCATGTCGTGCATATCGGAGGACTGACCGCCGGAGTAATATTTGGATGGCAGATGCGAAGAGGCATCGATATCACAGCTCCTTTCAGCGCTGTAATTGACCGTCTTTTCTATCATCGGTCTGCCCGTTCATCGCAGCATTCCACGCCATCCATTTCCGACGTAATGGCAAAAGTACGTCGTTCCGGTTATGCTTCTCTTGATGATGAAGAGCGACGGATTCTTCTTTCTCACACGCGCCACCGTTCGGAAAACTCGCCTCAGTAAATGAATTGTACCGAGTAGAAAAATGACGCCCCGTACACGCCGATTCCCCATCCGTCTACTTGTCATCCTCACCCTTTTTGTAGGGTTAGGCTATATTGGTTCTGCTTATGGAGGTATGGTGAATCCCCTTGTCACGGCTGTTCCGGCGGTTCTCGCCATGACATTTCCTTTCTGGCTCCTCGCTCTCGCCATTACCTTTGTCCTCTCACTCCTTTTCCGCTCAAGAGTATCTCTTATCATCAGTCTTGTCTCATTCATAGCCGGATGGGGCGGATTGACCACGTTCTGTCCTCTAAATTTCTCCGACACAGATGATCTCTCCGTCAATGACACCACAGGTTCATCATTTACCATTCTCACCTACAATCTATTCGAACTTAACGCTTACAATGGTCAATATCCTGATGAGACCAATCTTACAGTACAGGCAATCATCGACGCAAATCCTGATATTGTCGCCATGCAGGAAGCCCCTCCCATGCCTTCCGTTGGATATCGGTTCACATCTACCTCTCAGAGCGACTCTTTAATCAGGCGCTATCCCTATCGGCTTAATACTGCCGGCATCGGGCTCCTCTCCAGATTCCCCGCGCGCTTTGCCCCCGTGCCCGAACCATCGCCCGACAACGGATCGTTCCATTTCCGACATTTCCTTATTGATCTTCCTGACGGATCTGTGCTTTCGCTCTACAACGTTCATCTCGAGTCCTTCGGACTGAGCGATGATGACAAAAAGCTCTATCGCAAACTCACCAACGGGGAAGTCCGTCACCGTATTATGAAGGCGCGACGCATCCTGATCTCGAAGCTTGCTTCAGCTTTTCGCTCTCATGCCGAGCAGTCAATGCAATTATGCCGTTGCATCGAGGCTGACACTTGTTCTTCAATAATCGTCTGCGGAGATTTCAATGACATTCCTGGATCTTACGCTATCCGCACACTTTCGCGCCATGCCGGACTCTCCGATGCTTATGTGGATGCTGGTTTTGGTGCCACACCCACCTATCATGTCAATCGCTTTTACTTTCACATCGATCAAATCCTCTATCGTGGCGATATTTCTCCACTGAGAGTTGTTCGGGTGCCGGAAGGCGCAAGCGACCACTATCCCGTTATGGCACGATTTTCAGTCAATTCCGACCATTGAAGGGCAACATGGTCACTCGGGAAATTTCGTTAACATAATTTTGCGTAACTTATCGCCGATTCTTTTGCTTTGCCGTAAACATTATTTTATCTTTGCGTTAAAGAACATTTTCCTCTCTCCCGCCCTTATATTTTATAGAGAAATCTTTAATAAACAAATATAATAGCATTATGGAAAACGATCAGTTACTCAACACTGTGATCGCGCGTGCCAAAGTATGGCTCGGCGACGGTTACGACGAAGAAACGAAGGCTGAAGTAAAGCGCATGCTTGAAGCCGAGGACAAGACCGAACTTATCGACTCGTTCTATCGTGATCTTGAATTCGGGACAGGCGGTCTGCGTGGCATCATGGGTGCAGGCACCAACCGTATGAACATCTACACTGTCGGAGCAGCCACCCAGGGACTCGCCAACTATCTTAACGAAGCTTTCTCCGATCTGCCTGAGATCAGTGTTGTTGTCGGACATGACGTCCGCAATAATTCCCGTAAGTTTGCGGAGATTGTAGCCAATATATTCTCTGCCAACGGTATCAAGGCATATCTTTTTGACAGCTTCCGTCCCACCCCCGAACTCTCGTTCGCTATTCGCCACCTCGGCTGTCAGAGCGGTGTCAACATCACTGCATCCCACAATCCGAAGGAGTACAACGGTTACAAGGCATATTGGAGCGATGGCGCTCAGATCATAGCCCCCCATGATGTCAATATAATCGACCATGTCAATCGGATCAAGGATCTGAGTGAGATCAAGTTCAACGGCGATCCCTCCAAGATCGAGATTATTGGTGACAAACTCGATGCCGACTTCCTCGATGCTATCAAAGGTCTGTCACTCAGCCCCGAGCTCAACAAGAAGTATTCTGATCTGAAGATCGTCTATACTCCTATCCACGGCACCGGTGTCAACCTCATTCCCCGCTCGCTCCGTAACTACGGATTCACCAACATCATCAATGTTCCAGAGCAGGATATTCCAAGCGGCGACTTCCCCACTGTTGAATCGCCCAACCCCGAGAACGCCCCCGCCATGGCTATGGCTATTGCTAAGGCAAAGGAGGTTAATGCCGACATCGTGATGGCCTCCGACCCCGATGCCGACCGTATCGGTTGTGTCATTCGTGACAACAGCGGCGAATACGTCCTTCTCAACGGCAATCAGATTGTCATGATTCTTCTCAACTATCTCATGACCCGTAATGCCGAGCTCGGACGCCTCACCGGACGTGAGTACATTGTCAAGACAATCGTTACAACCGAGACCATCAAGTCAATTGCAGAGAAAAACAATATCAAGATGTACGATTGCTACACCGGCTTCAAGTGGATTGCAGCTGTGATCCGTGAGAATGAAGGTCTGGCACGTTATCTCGGTGGTGGTGAGGAAAGCTACGGATTCCTTGCCGAGGACTTTGCTCGCGACAAGGATGCCGTCTCCGCTATCTCCCTCATGGCTGAGGCAGCTGCATGGGCTAAAGATAAAGGTATGGACTTCCTCCGCATGCTCCAGGACATCTACATCAAGTACGGCTTCTCTCGCGAAGAGGGCGTTTCTGTAGTCCGCAAAGGTAAGAGTGGTGCGGAAGAGATTATCGCCATGATGAAAGGCTATCGCGCCAATCCCCCCCGCCAGCTCGGTGGTAGCGATGTTGTCACCATCAAGGATTATGCTGATCTTAATCTCACTGATGTTCCTTCCGGAAAGATCACAAAGATGGATATGCCCGTCACTTCCAACGTGCTCCAATATTTCACGGCCGACGGCACCAAGATTTCCATCCGTCCTTCCGGCACAGAGCCTAAGATCAAATTCTACATCGAAGTGCGCGGCGAGATGAAATCGGCTGCGGATTATGACAAGGCTATCGCAGCAGCCACAGCCAAGATTGATGCTGTCAAGAAAGATCTCGGCATCTGAGAGTAAGCAACATCAATTTTCAATAAAAGTTAACCCCGACGGGATGTCCCGCCGGGGTTGACTTTTATTTTTTATTCAGATTTAGAAGTTATAGCCAAGCGTTATTGACAAGATATTGCGATCCACACCTTTGGATACATTAGTCATGCCGGCACCGCCGCCTATTGAAGCATAGTACTGCTGATAGCCCACACCCACACCGAAGTTCCACTGCATGTCAAATCTCTTATAGCCATCATCGAACAATGATGCGCCATCGAATCGGGCAAGCATATTAAAGTTGATCTGAGGACCGGTGAACACGTGGATGGAAAGATCATTGGCAACATCAAAGTGATAACCGAAATTGAAAGGGATACGGAACCCGAGA
The DNA here is from genome assembly GCA_947176235.1 of uncultured Bacteroidales bacterium. GTDB lineage: Bacteria > Bacteroidota > Bacteroidia > Bacteroidales > Muribaculaceae > CAMWPM01. The sequence continues at coordinate 12,135 of CAMWPM010000031.1, forward strand.
TTTTTCACCGACATATCTGCATGCTTCACACCCACTGTATTGTAGAACAGCGAAAGTCCCGGCTCAAAATAGAGGTTCTTATAGAGTGGAGCGTTGTAGACTCCTCCTATCGAGAATCCTGCACCATTGCTGAAACCTTTTCCTGAAAAAGAATTGATGTCAAGTGCCACACGCGCACCGAAATAGGAATGATTGTCGGGATTATCCACCACCACATCCTGAGCCGAAGCGGTAAGTCCGGCTATTACCACTATTCCTGCGAGCAAAAGTTTTTTCATAATTTTCAGTTCTTTTGATTGTTATATGTAGAAATTTAATAATCGTACAGAAGCTGGAGATCGTCGACACAAAGCACGCTGCCCACACCTCCCGTGAAATAGTCGCCATATTTACTTGCTGAAGCAACTGTGATTATGTAATTAGGAACGCGTGAGGTGCTCACATAGTTTAACTCCACATCAAACGGAATATAATTAGGGATAGTCTCTCCGTACTGCACTCTGCCGTATGCCACGACTTCAGGTCCTGACGGATCGAAGATGTGCTGATTCTTTGGATTGGTACGCACTTCAAAGGGTTCCGGAGAATCAATCAGGGCAATCCAGACTATGCACGTGTCTGGCTGTCCGGCAAGGCTTTCATAGCCTGCGGTAGTGTTGGATATTGTCGCGCAATTGTATTTCAGATAGCCCTTCAGATGTGTTGGTCGCTGATTGAAGGGTCTGCCGAAACTCAATATGCCATTTGTACCGTCAGTTCTCACATATAGACCTGTGAATATGCTTCCGGCTGCAAGTTTTCCTATCGCACCTATTCCTTTGAACTCCGTTTTAAGCATGGCGGCACGTCCCGTTCCGGTCGGAGTGTCATCAGTGGGAAGCGAATTTGACGTTCCGAGTGTTGTTGCGCCCTTGTTACCGGTATCCCAGTAACTTTCTCCACCTTCCGCCCATGGGTTCCACACCTTTCCGTTGAGCCACCAGTCTTCAAAGTTACTGTTCGGCATCTGTGCCACCCCTTGTGTTGTGAAAGTAAGTTCTGCGCCTTTCTCATCGTTTGAGAATGCTCGGGCAGCATATTCTGTCTCCGGCTGGAGATGTATGATTCTCGCCAAGATATTTCCGCCATTGATTGTCAGCCATTCGTCGGGCACTCGCGTCCACTCCGACTCATCTGCTCTGCGGTATTCGATTCCGTTGTCCTTCCCTGCCTCTGCCTCTCCATAGATCCATGCCACATTGGTCCATGCATCGGCGGCCGTCGTGAATACCGTAGTTCTAAGCTGTTCGGCATATATTGTCCAGGTAGATGAACGCCCATGCTCTGTCACTACAACTTCAACTGCCCTGGTAAAGTCCACCGTACGTCCCGACAAATCAGGGACCATTTCAGATCCCGCGGGACCGAGCTTGACATTTTCGACCTTCACTTCGTTCAATGCCACAGTTTCAGGAATAGAAAAGATTACACGGCGCCCAGGTACGTCGATTGCAGTTTCGCCGATTTGATTTGCTACAGTAAAATATCTTTCAATTGGCTGGGTCGCTGTTATGGTCCATTCGTAATCCTGATATAATGACAACGTAACGCTCAGCGGATTGCTTAGGTCAATCGTTGTCAGTGTATCTACCGGTGATGTGATTCTCGCTCCTGGTGTAAGAGTGTACCCCTCCACCTTCACATTGTAGATATCAGCCACTTCACTGAGTTCCAGATCCACCGTTCTTGCCGTGGAGTCAATCTGCGCTGTGCCCGACTGGTCAGCCACTTCAAAAGTCCTGAAGTTAGCGGGAATCCGTGGATATGGAATATCATTTTTAATACATGATGTAACCAGAAGTATGAATAATCCGACTCCTGTTGTCAACTTGAATGTATTGAAAGAAATCTTGAGCATGCGTGAATTTATTTAGATATGGATACCCATGCCAAATGCAATATTGAAAATATTGAATCGGAAATTTGCACCCGATGCCCAGCGGGATCCATCAGGTTCGCCATCGGTGTGCTGTGTTTCGTGACGCATATTTAGTCCGAACACACCGAAAGAGATATTGAAGCTTACATATTCCTGAATGAATACGCATAGTCCCGGGCTGAAATCAAGAGAGCCCTTTGTGACGGTTGTCCTCGTGTCGCGTGGCTCACTGTTGAACGTTCTGAGGAATCTTGACGATCCGCTACCGAACGAAAGCGCCACTTCATTGAATATGGCAAAACGTTTATTTCGTCCGAGTCCGAGATAATTGCGATAAAATATCGATGCTGAATATGATTGAGAATAGTAACTCACACCCGAAAGGGAGAAATTCAGATCTTCGTCGAAATCAAATGTCATGTTATTAAGATCCGCCGAAATCTTTGTGTAGTCAAATCTTACGCCTAATGACTGATTATGCTTGAAAAAGTAGCTCACCGAAGGCTTCAGAGAATATGCCTTGAGCTTAATGTCGAAGTCGTTAAGCACATTAAGCAGGGAAAAGTCATCCGTTGAAAATTCTCCATAGCTTGCTGTAAGCCCGATTGACCATTGCCCCTTCGGAATAAACAGGAAGTTATAGAGACCACGGTCATATCGTCCGTAATTTCGTTGCGGGAGAACGATTGAGATCGTGTCATTCCCCACGATAACTCTTTCATTTAGGAACGAGAGATCTTGTGTGGTGTCAACCTTGATTTTTCTGTTGTTCACAATACGGTCGATAAGACCGTGATTTCTCCGTTCTTGTGCGCTCAGCCTGATTGAATCAGTCTTTACGATGTCAGTCTGCACGGAATCAGTCAGTTCTGCGGCATTTCCGACAAGCCCCCCCGACCACGCGAGCAGTTGCAGTAACAATAATAATGCTTTCTTAATCATGGCGGTCGGTTTTTTAAATATAGAATGCTACTCCGAATGTGATGGAGAACAGGTTGATGCGGAAATTGGCTGAGCTGGCAGTGCGGGCGGATTCATATATCTGGTCTGTCAGTCCCTTGGCATGAGAATAACTGAATCCCAGCACACCGACATTCACCTCTATTGCTGAATAATTGTTGAGAAAGACCACCACGCCGGGAGCGAGTCCTATGTCAAAGCTATTGACCGTCTCAAATGTTCCTGTGATGTTATCCCCTCTTCCGTTGCAGAGCTTCGATTGTCCGTAACCGTATTGCATCTGCACCTCGTTGAATATGCCGAATCGCGTGTTCGCGCCCAGACTCATATAGTTTCTGAACGCTGCGGTCGTGTAGAAGGTATGTGCCAGACGATAAAAGTTCTCGATGTCATATCCCGTTTCTGAGTCAAGAGCGAAACGGGCATTGTCAATTCGCGTCAGCGAACGGCTGTAAGCCACTCTACCGCCCACAGCCAGATCATTGGCAAACGCATAGAATAACATCGGGGAGACCTTGAACGTGTACGTGTCGCCCGAAAGTTTCTCGAGTATCAGGAATTGATAATTATTCTGGTCCGATTGAGTATAGCTTACACTTGCGCCTGTAATAAACTGCCCTTTTGGGATGAAGGAGATTTGCTCCAGATCACGCTTGAATGCGCTCTGCCCGAAAGCTGAGACCGCACTGACGGCTGTGAGAAGCCCCATCATTATTAGCCCTCTTATATATCTCATTGCTTTTCAACGTGTTAATTGCAAACGTATGAATATATAATAAGTTTGCTCATTATTTTCCGTCAAAGTTAACCATTTTTGACAAATTTACCACCTTGTCCTCTCCAAAAGTTTCATAAATTTGCATATAGTATTAGGGGTAATCCCCGTTATGTATGCTAATACTCACGTTTCTATTCACGTAAATTTTTTTTGAAAACACAATGGAAATTATTAAAACCGACATTGAAGGAGTCGTAATTCTGAAGCCACGTGTGTTCAATGATGCCCGAGGCTACTTTTTTGAAAGCTATAACAAGGAAGTATTTGACAGGCTTGTCGGTCCTGTCAACTTCGTACAGGACAATGAATCCTGTTCTTCACGGGGTGTCATGCGCGGACTTCATTTCCAGCGCCCGCCATTCACCCAGGCAAAATTAGTCAGGTGTGTCCGGGGAGCCGTTCTTGATGTCGCGGTAGATATCAGGCGCGATTCCCCCACTTACGGACGACATGTTGCCGTAGAGTTAACCGAGGAGAATCATCTTCAGTTTTTCATTCCGCGCGGCTTTGCTCATGGTTTTGCTGTACTTAGCGATACTGCGGTGTTCCAGTACAAATGCGACAATTTCTACGCCCCTCAGGCTGATGGTGGTATCTCTATAACTGATCCGGCGCTCGGCATAGACTGGCGCATTGATCCAGCCGATGCTATCCTCAGCGAAAAGGATACCCGCCATCCCATTCTCGCCGATTTCGATTCCCCCTTCTGAGCTTCACCTGTCCTTTTGGTTTGGTAATTTCGGTAAGATTCATTAATTTTGTGAAAATCTATCTGTGTAGCCAATGAAAGCAATGTCAGCTGCAACTCGTTTTCGCATCATTTGCATCATCCTTTTATGGCTGGTGCTTTGCTGGATTCTTATCGTTCAGTCACCTCAGATCACGCTACGCACTATCTTTGTGATAGTAGCTTCAGGCATTGTCGTCTTTGTTCCGCTATACAAAAAGCACCTAAAAGATGGAAAAGACCGCCAGTCAAAATAACTCAGATTCAACTTCTTCGGTTAGATCAGATCAACCCGTGGAGTTGAAGTATCCTCTTCTTTCACGCATCGACTCTCCCGATGATCTGCGAAAACTCCCCCTCGCTTCTCTCCGCGACGTCTGCTCGGACATAAGGGCATTTCTCATTGATTCCCTTTCCCGCAACCCCGGACACTTCGCTTCAAGTATGGGCACGGTGGAGCTGACAGTAGCACTCCATTATGTGTTCAACACCCCCTATGACCGTATTGTGTGGGATGTCGGACATCAGGCATATGGACACAAGCTCCTCACCGGGCGTCGTGACAGATTTGAGACGAATCGTAAGCTTGGCGGAATAAGCGGATTCCCTAATCCATCTGAAAGCCCTTACGACACATTTACTGCCGGACATGCATCCAACTCCATTTCCGCAGCACTCGGTATGGCTGTGGCTTCACAGCTTAAGGAGGACGAGCCCCATCGCAATGTCATAGCCGTTATAGGTGATGCATCAATAAGCTCCGGACTCGCTTTTGAGGGTCTTAACAATGCCGCAAACACCCCTAATGATCTGCTCATTATTCTCAACGACAATGACATGTCGATTGATCCTAATGTGGGATCTCTCAATAGCTACCTCGCACATCTCACGACATCAAAAAGCTATAACACGCTCCGCAACAACGTCTACCGCTCTCTAAAAAAGATGCATCTTGTCACCGAGCGTCAGCGCGGGCCGATTTTGCGGTTCAATAACTCCCTTAAATCGCTTATTGCCAAGCAGCAGAACATTTTCGAGGGACTCAACATCCGCTATTTTGGTCCGATCGACGGGCATGACGTAGAGAGGATCGTAAGGGTGCTCAGTGACATCAAGGATATGAAAGGTCCACGCCTCCTCCACCTCCGAACCACCAAAGGCAAGGGGATGCCGGCAGCTGAAGCCAATCCCTCCGTATGGCATGCACCCGGAAGATTTGATCCGACTACCGGCGAGATTATCGGAAATACCTCAAAAAAACAATTCTCCAAATTTCAGGACGTATTTGGCGACACACTGCTTGAGCTGGCGCGACGCGACAAAAAAATTGTGGGTATAACAGCAGCCATGGCTTCCGGTACATCGATGTCAACCATGCAGCGTGAATTCCCCGATCGTGTCTTTGATGTCGGTATTGCTGAAGGACATGCGGTCACGTTTGCAGGAGGTCTTGCTAAGGAAGGAATGCGGCCGTTTGTGGCAATCTACTCCTCTTTTCTTCAGAGGGCTTTCGATCATATCATCCACGACGTTGCTATTCAGCATCTTCCTGTCACATTCTGCATTGACCGTGCAGGTATTGTCGGTGAGGACGGAGTGACACATCACGGAGTATTTGACTTGGCATATCTGCGCCCGATCCCGGGACTCACCATAGCTTCACCCCGTGATGAAGCCCGTCTGCGCGATCTCATGCATTTAGCAGCCTACGGAAACGTTGATGGTCCCATAGCAATCAGATACCCTCGTGGAGCCGGTCATGATATCGATTGGGAATCAAAACCTCTGACTTCACTTGAGGTTGGGAAGGGTGAAATGCTTTCTGATGGATCGGATGTTACGGTCGTGACTCTTGGTCCGATAGCTTATGAAGTAGCCCAGGCTGTGGAGAAAGCAGCCGGCAGCGGTGTCAGTGCAGCTCACTTCGATGCAGTGTTCCTGAAGCCACTTGATGAGGCCATGATGCATGACATTGCCCGGCGCGGATGCCCCGTCGTTACTGTAGAGGATGCAGTGGCTGATGGTGGACTTGGATCTACGGTAGAAGAATGGCTGAATGACCACGGGTTCCATTCAATCCCGGTTCATCGAATTGGAGTCCCTGACAAGTTTATCGAACAAGGTTCCGTCGATCAGCTCCGAAAATTATGCGGAATGGATGTGGAATCCATCGCCTCCACCATTATCAAAGCTTCAGGCAAATGAAAATTGTGATTGCAGGTGCGGGGGAAGTCGGACTACATCTCGCCAAACTCCTCTCCCGCGAAGAACAGGACATCATTCTTATTGACAGCGACCGCGAAAAACTTGCAGTCGTTGAGTCCAACTATAACCTGATGACGCTTGTCGGCAGTCCGTCATCGTTCAACACTCTATGTTCGGCTAACATGGGATCTTGCGATCTGTTCATTGCCGTTACTCCATTTGAGACTAAAAATGTCGTGGCGTGCGCAATTGCCAAAAGTCTTGGTGCCAAACGCACTGTTGCCCGCATCGACAACTACGAATTCATGACGGAAAAACCACGTAATTTTTTCCGCACGATAGGCGTCGACAGCACCATCTACCCGGAGTACCTTGCAGCCATGGAGATTGTAACCGCTCTCCGTCACCCGTGGGTGCGTCATTGGTTCGAACTCCACGACGGCGAGATAATCCTTCTCGGCGTGAAACTTCGTTCGGATGCTTCATTCGTTGGTAAACCGCTGAGGGATATTACGTTTAATCATCACAACTTTCACGTTTCGGCTATCCGTCGTCGACATGAGACCATCATTCCGCGAGGTGACGACGTGCTGAAGGAAGGTGATATCGTCTACTTTACCACCACGCGCGTCCATGTCGACGAACTTCGCGAGCTATGTGGGAAGAGGGATTTCACTGTAAAAAATGTAATGATCATGGGAGGAAGCCGTATTGCGGTTCGCCTCGCTCACCTCGCGGGCGATGAGTTCCGCTTCAAAATCGTCGACAACACTCAGTCACGATGCCAATGGCTTAGCGAACGCTGTCCCCATCAGTGCGACATCATATATGGCGACGGCCGCGATAACGATGTCCTCATCGAAGAAGGGATCGAGGATATGGATGCATTTGTAGCCCTTAGCGACTCATCTGAAGCCAATATCCTCGCATGTCTCTCAGCCAAGGAATTTGGTGTAGGGAAATCCATCGCCGAAGTCGAAAACATTCAGTTCATAAGCGAAGCCGAAGCCCTGAATATCGGAACGATAATCAACAAGAAACTTCTCGCATCCTCCAAGATATTTCAGCTGATGCTCGACGCGGATACCGATAACTCAAAATGTCTGGCACTTGCCGATGCCGAGGTCGCGGAAATTGAGGTGAAAGAAAAATCCAAAGTTACCCGCGATGCGGTCAAAAATCTTAAACTATCCCGTGACATGACTATCGCCGGACTGCTACGCGATGGTAAAGGAATGCTTGTAAGCGGTAACACTGTTCTCCAACCCGGCGATCACGTCGTGATATTTTGTCTCTCGGGTGCCCTTCACAAAATTGAAAAGCTATTCAGCTGAATCTCCCTTTTTTCCAGGAAAATCCTCTTTATTTAATGCACTACACCGTCATTCGTCGTAAGTCAGCCCAACGCCTCATCAATTTCCACATGCAGTTGCGTGTGATCGGACTGCTGCTACTGATCGAGGCGGCATTTATGATTGCCCCTTTGATCGTTGGCTGGTACTATGGCGAGCTAACGGATATCAAAGCCATGGGAATGGCTGTCTCAATGACACTCATCGTCGGATTACTGCTGATATTCGGACAGAAACCCACATCCTCTCACATGGGTAAGCGCGACGGCTTCCTCCTGACAGCGCTTGTGTGGATCGTTTTCTCACTTTTCGGAATGGTACCATTTATTGCCGGCACTTCTCATCTGAGTGTCAGCGATGCCTTCTTCGAAGCGATGTCGGGATTCACCACCACCGGTGCAACCGTGATTGATCCCTCCCTCACCCACTCCCACACATTGAATCTGTGGCGCTGCCTTTCACAGTGGATAGGTGGCATGGGTATTATTCTTTTCACTCTCGCGTTGCTTCCTATGTTTAACTCAGCCGGAGGCGTACAGATGTTTAACGCTGAGGTGACTGGAATAACCCACGATCGTCTTCGTCCACGCGTAAGTTCCACAGCTAAGCAACTATGGCTCATCTATATCCTTCTGACGCTTATTCTCGCCTTTTTGCTATATCTTGGACCGATGTCGATGTTTGAAAGCATCTGCCACGCACTTTCCACCATGTCGACCGGAGGATTCTCCACATCCCCCGCCAGCATCTCGGACTGGAACACGCCTTACGTCAAAATCACCCTGACTATTTTCATGTTTATCGGAGGTATGAATTTTGCACTGCTTTATAGGGCATGTACACAGGGCCCGCGAGCACTTGCTTCAAATCACATTTTTAAATGCTATCTTAGAGTGATTTTGACGGTAACGGTAATTTTCATCATTTGTCTTATCTTCGGGTCTCATGAAAGTAGCCTCCTGACTCTTGCCATCGATCCTCTTTTCCAGACAGTCTCGGTCATCACCTCTACAGGCTACACCGTAGATAATCTCTCTTCATGGGGATTCCTTGTTATAGCAGTGATCCTTCTTCTCATGTTCACCGGAGGGTGCGCCGGATCCACGAGCGGAGGTGCAAAACTTGACCGGATAATCGTGCTCGGAAAACTCCTTAAAAGCGAACTTTATCGTTGCACACACCCCAACACTATCCGCCCTGTCGTGATTGACCGTAAAGTTGTTCCGTCGGCGCTTGTGGTTAAAGTCGCATCTTTTCTGTGTTTGTTTGTTCTCCTTATAGTCTTTGGCGGTATTTCCCTTGCAGCAATGGGGGTAAGTGTGCCGGAAGCGTTTTTTTCTGCTCTTTCATGTGTCGGTAACACTGGTTTGGATTCAGGAGTTGCCGGTATAGGTGAGACTGACTTTTCTATCATTCCCGACGCAGGGAAATGGCTGCTTTCTTTGCTGATGCTTACCGGGCGTCTTGAAATTTTCACCGTCCTGATTCTGTTTATGCCGAGCTTCTGGCAGCGCTCATGAAATTGTCACTTATTATGAGCTGGCAATTTTTCTAATTTGCCAATATTCCACCCCTCTTTTCTTATTCGCTACTTCACAATGACATATCCCCCGGTCAATCACAAATATGAATGACCGGGGGGTGGAATGTTTCAGTATGAAATAAATTACTTTTCAGGAAAAGTCCTCGCCTGCTGATCTCTTGCTAATTCAAGCATTCGTTCAAGCTTATCCCGTTTGACTGTCAGGTTGCGGCTATCAGTAATCGAACGGGCAAATCGATGAGCAGTGCCGATCGCCGAAGTCTCAAGAGCAGTAAGCTTAATCTGCCGATTTTTTCCTCCCTCACCAAGCAAAGTCACTATAGAGGTCGTTCCTTCCGGCAGATTTTCGGCTGTCTGCCCGATCGTATCACAACTTTCTGACATATAAGTCACTACCTCTGTTCCATCCAGACGGTAGTTCAACTCATCATCATAGGGCACGACGCCACTTTCCACAGCACTCCCTCCGGTCGAAGGCTTAAGACTGAACGAGTTATGCTTAAGATTTCCACCTACAGCCGAAGAAATCATGTAAAATTCTCCCTCGCGTCCCACCCGCGCCTGCACTCCGTCACTATTAAGAAATTCCGGGTTATAACTCTCAGCCACTACCCAATATGATTCTACAAGTTCCGGATTATCGATTTTTTTCATCAACGGCAGCGTCTGCTCGTAAAGAATTTTATTGACTGCAAGTAAAGAGTCAACACCTGCAATCTCGGTAATCGTAAGTTGTTCGATGGCACGCGGTCGAAGCCACATCCCGTAACGTTGAGCTTCCTTTTCCTTAGGGTAGGTACGTTGTAGAGAGTCCAGGAGCACGATCGCTTCCGCGGGCTTGTGATTTTCAATGAGGGTTTCTGCGGCTTCATTTAGTTCCATGGCAGCTTTTTGGTCTGCCGACGAGCCACATGCTGCAAAAGATAAAGCAACTGCTACTGAAGTGCTTACTATCGGATATCGGGATTTACTTACTACGTTCCACATCTTTTACACCTTTAACAGTTTTGATTTTTTTGATTAGATTATTAAGGGATGCTGTGTCATTGATCCCCACAGTGAGGTGTCCCTGAAACAAACCGTCATTAGAGTCAATGGCAATTGCGCGTAGCGTTACATTCTTCTCCTTATTGATTATCGAAGTAATATTGGTGACGATACCAATGTCATCCTGACCTATTACACGAAGAGTAGCTGCAAGCTGACCGCCCGCTTTTCCCGACCAGCGTGTGGTTATGACTCGATAAGGGAACCGTTCTCTGAGATGCGCGGCATTCGGGCAGTCATGACGATGGACTTTTATCACACCTTCCGCCGATATGAATCCGAACACGTCATCACCATAGATAGGGTTACAGCATTTGGCGAGACGATAGTTAAGACCTTTTACGTCATCCCCTATCACAAGCACGTCGCCGGCACTCTGGTTCTGTTCAGTCTCAGGTCCCGGCTGCAATGTGAATTCTTCAGCTGAACGCGTCTCGATGGCATCTCCATCAGGATTGGTATGCGCGAGATAGGCATCGATTACAGCCGACATGTCAAGCCGCTCGTCTGCTATTTCATTAAAGAAGTCAGTCACAGTCTTGTATCCCAGCTTCTTTATCACCTTCATCAGTGAGGCCTCCTCAAGATCAATCTTTCGGTTTTTAAAACGTCGCTGGAGAAGCTCTCTACCGAGCTCCGCCTGTCGGGAAGCATGCTCGTTTAGAGTCTGTCTGATCTTATTGCGGGCTTTTGAGGTAACGACAAAAGTAAGCCAGTCTTGACGCGGCTGTTGTGTCGAGGATGTGATCACTTCTACGGTGTCACCGCTATGGAGTCTGTAATTGAGCTTCTGATTCTTACCGTTGACTTTGCCTCCCGTAGCAATACACCCGAGTTTGGAATGGATATGGAATGCAAAATCAAGCACAGAAGCACCAAGCGGCAGACGGTAAAGATCGCCACGGGGGGTGAAAACAAAAACCTCCTTATCGTAGATGTCCATCTTGAAATTGCGCATCAGTTCCATAGGTCCTGTATGCGCCGCTTCCAGAATGTCTCGGACATTATTCATCCACGCGTCAAGATCCCCCTCGCTCTTTATTCCCTTGTAACGCCAGTGCGCTGCCAGACCTTTTTCTGCCACGAGATCCATGCGTCGGGTGCGAATCTGCACTTCCACCCATTTCCCGTCAGGTCCTATCACCGTGATATGCAGTGATTCGTAGCCATTGCTCTTAGGTATGCTTATCCAGTCCTTCATTCTTGAAGGATTGGGTTGGTACATATCGGTAATTATGGAGTAGGCAAGCCAGCAGTCACTCTTTTCTTTCTGAGGTGGAGTGTCGATGATGATACGGATAGCGAAAAGGTCATAGATCTGATCGATATCGGCATGCTGCTTCTTCATCTTATTCCAGATGGAATAGATGGATTTCGTGCGACCTTTTATGTCAAATTTTAGACCGGCTTCCTCAAGTTTTTTCTTTATCGGACCTATAAAGTCGGATATGTATGCGTCGCGTTCTTTCTTTGTCTCGTTGAGCTTATGGGCGATGCGGGTGTACGTGTCGCGTGAGGTATATTTCAGCGACATGTCCTCGAGTTCGGATTTTATCACGTAAAGACCGAGTCGGTGTGCCAGCGGAGCGTATAGATAATTTGCCTCGATTGCAACCGATTTCACAAACTCGACATTGGGGTGATGATTGATAGAGCGCATGAGCATCAGGCGGTCGACAATCATTATGATGATGACACGGATATCACGAGCGAATGTCAGTAACAGATTCCTGAAATTATCGCTCTCTACCGAGGCCTGTTTACTATAAAGTGAGTCGACCTTTAGCAACCCCTCCACAAGCTTTGCGACATCGCTGTCCCAATCTTTTTCAGGGATACATAGCCGCTCTCCGGTCACAGCATCAACGGCTTTTTCGCCGCACATCCTGTGAATTAGCGTGGCTATGACCATGTTTCTGTCTGCCGACACCATGTCACATAGCGCATGTGCCGTACGCAAGTTACGAAGAGCCACACTCATTCCGTAACGGTCTCGTCCAAGCAGACCTGCTCGACTTCCTTCGCTCATCAGATGCCTGACCCGGCGAAAATCATCGGGTTGTACGAGATCCGACACATGGCGTAGCAGCTCACGTGTGAGTCTGACTACCTCATGTCGTTCTTCATCTGTGAATTTGAAGTCACTCATCAATCAGTTTTTATCTTGTTGCTATGCCTGTTCTGCTGCAAGAGGATTCCACCCCTGGGCACGTAGAGGTATTTCAGCACCATCGCGCGTAATTAGGGCACATCCAAGATCCTCTTTTGTGATATGTCCGATAATTTTCACACCTTTGAGTTTCTCTACAGCCTCGTGGGAGGTGAGAGGGACGGTGAAGAGGAGTTCATAGTCTTCCCCCCCGTTCAAGGCAGCTGTCACAAGGTTCATTCCGAGCTCTTCTGCCATAACGGCTGTCTGATAGTCAATCGGAATACGGTCCTCGTAGACTCTGCATCCTGTCTTGCTTGCCTTACAGATATGAAGCAGTTCGCTCGACAGACCGTCTGACACGTCCATCATTGCAGTCGGCTTTATGCCCGCCTCCGCAAGCTCAGCTATGATGTCACGGCGCGCTTCAGGTTTTAGTTGCCGTTCCACAAGATATTCCTTACCTTGGAAGTTTGGCTGAAAATCGTGTTGTCCGGCGGATGCTACCTTCTCGCGTTCAAGAAGCTGCAGCCCCATATAAGCCGATCCCAAGTCTCCGCTTACACATATAAGATCCGTATCTCTGGCACCATCTCTGTAGGTCACCTTATCTTTCGGAGCGTCGCCGATACATGTGATGGAGATTACCAGACCCTGTCTTGATGATGTTGTGTCGCCACCGACCAAGTCTACGCCGTAGATCTCGCATGCAAGGCGCATCCCGGCATAAAGCTCTTCAATATGCTCGACGGCAAAACGTTTACTGATGCCAAGCGACACGGTAATCTGGCGAGGAGTGCCGTTCATCGCATAAATATCGCTGAGGTTTACCACCACAGCCTTGTATCCGAGATGTTTAAGCGGCACGTATGTGAGATCGAAATGTACTCCCTCAAGCAGAAGATCGGTGCTTACGAGCACTTCAGTGTCACTGTATTCAAGAACTGCACAATCATCTCCAACACCCTTTTTTGTTGAGATGTTTACATTCTTCAGTCCCTCAGTGAGCCGGTCAATCAGACCAAACTCTCCAAGTGTGGATATTTCAGTAAGTTTGTTTTCTTCCATTCTGGCAACAGGTTTTCGGAAATATTGAGCAAATTAGCACTTTATCAACATTCCGCGATTAGCTCCCTCATGATTTCCATCATTTTGGGCTGAGCGGCTTCAGCAGCCTTCTGCACCTCTTCATGTGTCGGTACATCAGTTACTTCCTTGCCTCCGAGATCAGTAATTACCGACACGCCGAACACTTCCATGCCGCCATGATTAGCTACGATTACCTCTGGGACAGTCGACATTCCCACAGCGTCACCGCCGATTATCCTGAAATATTCATATTCTGCAGGAGTCTCAAATGTCGGACCGGGGGTGCCGACATAGACGCCTTTCATCACACGTATTCCCTTACGGGAGGCAATTTCGGTAGCCAGATTGACAAGTCGGTGGCTATAAGCCTCTGTCATTGCAGGGAAACGCGGTCCGAGTTCGTTATAATTTTTTCCTCTCAGCGGATTCTCCGGGAAGAGATTAATGTGGTCGGTAATGATCATTATATCTCCCACCACAAACTCCTTATTCATTCCGCCTGCTGCATTGCTGACGAACAGAGTCTTTACACCCATTGCCTTCATCACACGCACCGGGAATGTGACCTGCTTCATGTCATATCCCTCATAATAGTGGAATCGACCCTGCATAGCCACTACGGGCTTCTCTCCAAGTTTGCCGAATATAAGGTTACCGCTGTGTCCTTCCACCGTGCTGATTGGGAAATTAGGTATTTCAGTATAAGGGATAAACTGTTTGTCAGTGATATGGTCAACAAGGGCGCCAAGTCCGGTCCCAAGGATGATGGCAGTTTCAGGGATTTCTCCCACACGGGCCTTTATGTAAGCAGCCGTTTCTTTTATTTTTTCAAGCATCTTGGAGTTATATTTTAATTATTGATATGTTGCTAACAGAATGAGAATGCTTACTGATCTACTGTCCTATCGGAGACGACAGTAACATATTGTCTTTTATAAGTTTATCAAGATCATCGGCAAATGTTCCTGACGTTGTGTTGTCCATCATCACCCTTATCGGCAGATAGTAAGTATAGGGTTTGAGGGCGGGGGGAAAATAGGGGTTATTTGAGAGTCTTACAGCATCTTTCTCAGTGGTAATCAGATATTTGCGATCACCGCTAAGCTCTGCGAACTGGTCTGCGATAAGTGCGAGATCCTTGCGTGTAAAGTTATGATGATCAGCGAATAAACTCACTCTTACCTTGGCTCCCGATTTTTTCAAAAAACGTATGAAAGGTCTCGGGTTCGCTATTCCCGCCAGTGCGAGCAGAGCATCACGTTTCCCGAGCCAGTCAAGCTTTGGGATCTCCTCACCTTCCGGCACATCGTCAGGGAAAACAGGACGAAGAGGCTCGTAGACAAAGCTTGAAAAGTAAAGTTTCTGGAATGCCACCAGATTCAGATTAGTCTTGAACAATCTATATTCAAGAGGACGCAGATCCTCAGGGCATTTCGTCACCACAACCATGTCTGCCCTATAAAGCGCTGACATGGGCTCACGCAGTTTTCCCATCGGAAGAAGTTTGTCGAGATAGACCGGACGATTGAATTCCGTCAGCACTATCGAAACCGTGGGCTTCACGTACCTGTGTTGGAAAGCGTCATCGAGAACGATAAGGTTGATGCGGGGGTTGATCTTGAGCATTTCTTCGATTCCTACGCACCTGTCCTCGCACACAGCCACCATGACCTGACCGTCAAACTTATGATAGATCTGGTACGGCTCATCTCCGATATCGAGGGGGGAGGAACGGCGGGTTGCAAGAACGAAACCCTTGGTATGCCGTTTGTAGCCTCTCGACAGCACTCCGATATTGTACTTGTAACGGAGCAGATCAATTACGAGTTCGGTGTGGGGAGTTTTTCCGGTTCCCCCCACCGCGATATTCCCTATCACTACCACAGGAACATCAAAGCGCTTCTGTTTCAGCACGCCCCACTTGAACATGAGATCGCGCCCCCACACCCCTGTCCCGTAAATCCAGGAAAGGGGTGTGAGAATGATTTTGGCAAACAGAGAACGCTTCTTTTGTGCCATTCTGTGATCAGTGGAGTGTGATATCGGGCATTCTTGTCTGGAGAGTGGACATTTCGGAGATAGAGTTTACTCGTTCGATAAACTCATAGTTATCGCCGAGATAAGAGCGTACGACTTCAGCCTTTATGTTGCCTCGTGCTTTTGCCAATATATCCCAGATGCCCGGTTCAGTATCGGGATAGCAGCGGAACTGTCCTGGATGCAGCCCTACCTTCTTGGCTATAGCCGCAATGGCATCGTCGAGCGAGCCGAGTTCATCTACAAGATTCAGTTTGAGAGCTGTCATGCCGTCCCACACACGCCCTTCGGCAATAGCCTTGATCGAGTCGACAGGCATATCGCGACCCTCGGCGCACCGACCTACGAAAGTTTCATAGCCACGATTAACGTACGCCTGCATGCAGGAGCGCTCATACTCCGTCATAGGCTCGGTCACACTGGGGAAATTGCCGGTAAGATTAGTTTTCACCGTGCTCTCGGTTATACCGAGATGATCGTTCAGAAGCTTCTTGGCATTGGGGATAAGACCGAAGATACCGATCGAACCGGTGAGGGTGACGGGAGAGGCATAAATACGGTCGGCACCGCAGGAAATATAGTAACCGCCTGAAGCTGCATAATCACCCATCGAGACGTAGAAGGGTTTGCCTTTAGCCTTGAATTGCTGAAGCGCCTCCCATATCTGCTCGGAAGCGAATGCGCTGCCGCCGGGTGAATTTACACGGAGCACGAGAGCTGCCACATCATCGTCATCAGCGAGATCGTTGATCTGCGGAACGAGGGAATTGCTGGAAATACCGCTGTTCCCGCTTTCCGAAATCTCTCCCACCGCATAAAGCACAGCCACATGACGTCCTTTCTTATCGAGTTTGAGGTTCTTAGCTTCGAGATGGGCGATATAGGCAGGCATTTCAACCATCTTGAGGTCATCCTCTTCATCCTCACCGGTCAATGACATGAGGCGCTCGGTCACCTGATGCTTGTAGAACAGTGAATCTACCACACCGTTCTGCACATAAGATGCTGGATCAGCAGCCAGAAGCATGCTGTCAGCCCAATTGTTGATGTCCTCGACCTTTTTATCGCGGCTTTCAGCCATGTACCCGGCGAAATTTCCCCAGATACCGGAGAGGAACTGATCCATCTGCTCGCGGTTGGCATCGCTGATCGAAGTAAGCACATAGGGCTCGACCGCACTTTTAAATGTGCCGACTTTTATCACCTGCACCTCCACTCCAAGTTTATCGAGCAGTCCTTTGTAGAATGTAACGGAGGCACTGAGACCATGTACGTCGACCATTCCAACCGGATTTACATAAAGTTCGTCGGCGCCGGAAGACAATATGTAGTCACCCTGGGTATAATTGTCGGCGTAAGCCACAATCCATTTCCCGGATTTCTTAAAATCGCGGAGAGCTACAGCTATATCATTGAGTGCAGCCTGACCAGCCGACAATCCGCCGCCGGTTAGATAGATACCTTCTATTTTTGAATCCTCGGCAGCCTTGCGGATAGCGTTGAGAAGATCCGCAAGCACCACAGTGTTGCTCTCCTGCTGAAGGATGACCGATTCGAAGTCGTTTCCACCCTCGCGTTCCACCACCGATGTGGCGAGATCGATGTGGAGCACTGAATTTTTCTCGATCTCAGCGGGAGCGGAGATGCCGCCATTGGAGCGGACTATAAGAGCCGTGATGAAAAGCACAGCCAGAATCATGATCAGACCAACCGAAATCCAGATCGCGGCAAGCGAACCGAGCATTGCGGTGAAAAATCGCTTCATCATAATTAGTCGTCGAAAATAAAGTATTTATTAATTTATTGATATTTTCTTTTTTCTTGTCTCTTTCCGTCCGTGCTTTGCCGTGCAGTATTATTTAGCTTCAACAGGATTGAGTAGTTTTGAGAGAGTCTGCAGGAGTTTGTTAGCATTCACAGGCTTGCTGACATAGCCGTTGAAACCACTTCGCATAATTCGCTCTCTGTCAGCAGCAAATGCGTATGCGGTCACAGCTATTACAGGCACCTCCGTTGACATCTGACGGATATCGAGGGTTGCCTCATATCCGTCCTTTCTGGGCATATTGATGTCCATGATGACGATATCAGGTTGAGTCTCCTTAAACAACTGTACGGCTTCAACACCGTCCCAGGCATGAACCAGATTATAGAAGGGACTTAGAATTGCTTCGAAGAGGATGTAGTTGCTGGGATTATCCTCCGCAACCATAAGCGTCAGTCGTTCTCCCGGATTACGTGCGGGGCGCTCTTGAGGAGTCTCGGGAGCGGCGGGAGCTTCGTAGACGGGTGCCGCAGGAGCTTCGTAGACGGGTGCCGCAGG
>CAMWPM010000032.1 GCA_947176235.1 uncultured Bacteroidales bacterium
CCGTTGGCTCGTCATTCTCCCCGCCTGGACTCCCGCCCGCCGACGCCATCTCCCACCCCCCGCATCCGAGTCTATAGTGATGCTCGTCGCCACCGCCCTGCTCATCATCCCCATTCGCGGTGGATTCTCCGTCTCCACCAACAATCTCTCCCGAGCCTATTATTGCAACAACGTTTCTCTCAATCACGCCGCCGTCAATCCCCTCTTCTCATTCCTCTACTCCGCAGCCCATCAGAATAATTTTGGATCTCTCTATCGATTCATGCCCGATGACGAGGCTGACGCTATCCTTCGCTCCATTTCTTCCCCCGACGTCACCCATCTCCCCGCCGACTCCCTCCTGTCAGTCACCCGCCCCGACGTCTACATCGTCCTGATGGAGAGCTTCTCTTCAGCCATTGTACCCTCTCAGGGTGGCGAACGCATCGCTCTCGGCATCGACTCCCTCGCCTCTGAGGGACTCCTTTTTGATGGCATCTACGCCTCCAGCTTCCGCACCGACCGTGGTATTCCCGCTGTACTCTCAGGCTACCCCGGCACTCCCACCACCTCCATCATGCGTTACACCGAAAAGACCGACCGTATGCCTGCCATCCCACGCTCTCTCAAGTCAGCCGGCTACACTTCTACTTATTTTCAGGGAGGTGACGGACAGTTCAACAATCGTCAGGCATATCTACTTGGATCCGAAGTCGATCGCATCCTCGACGTCCGCGATTTCTCCGACGACATTCCTAAAGGCAAATGGGGCGTCCCCGACCATTATCTCATCGACCGCGTGAAGCAAGAAGTCGCAGCCCCCTACGATAGCTCCTCGCCACGCCTCACCATCGTCCAGACATCAAGCTCCCATGAGCCGTTCGATGTCCCCCGCGCCCTCCCCGAAGGAATGGACAAACGTGTCAATGCCTTCATCTACGCCGATTCCGCCATCACATCGCTCGTCCGATTCCTTGAAGCCGACTCAGCGCGCTGGGCTAATTCGCTCGTGATTCTCGTCCCCGATCATCAGGGGTCTTATCCCGATGTCACTCCCGACGATTTCATCACACGCCACCACATTCCCCTCGTCATGACCGGCGGCGCACTCCGTCCCCGCGGGGTTGTCTCCACCATCGGATCTCAGACCGACATTGCCGCCACTCTCATGACGATGCTTGGGCTTCCTTACTCTGATTTCACCTTCTCCCGCCCGCTCCTCACCGTAGAGGACGTCCCCGGCGCGGCTTTCTTCTCTCGCCCCTCCGAAGCCGGCATCATCACTCCCGAAGGCATGGTCGTCATCAACTGCGATGCTGACCGTCTTGAGGTCTCTGAACCCGTTTCGGCGCCTGTCGATTCCCTCACCCGTCTCGCCAAAGGCTACCTTCAGGCGCTCTACACCGACGTCAGCCGTCGATGAGTCTGTACTTGTTAAAGTCGTATTGCCTGCCTGTTGATAGCGATGAAATACTCCCCGCTGCTTAGGTTTCTGACGTTCTATCTGCTCACGGTCATTCTCATGGCTCTTGAGCGTCCTTTCTTCATGCTCTTTAATCCGGCAGTCTACTCTTCGGCATCTGTCTCCGACTATATCGATGTCATATATCACGGTCTCTCGCTCGACTTCGCCGCTGCTGGCTATCTGTCGATCATTCCGGGCATTATCGGCATCGCCTCCCCCTGGATTGCCCCGCGTATTGTGAGGACGTGCCTGTCTGTATGGTGCTTTATTACGTCATTTATCGTTGCGCTATCGTTTCTCACCGACACCGCTCTCTATCCTTACTGGGGCTCCAAACTCGATGTGACGCCTCTCATTTATTTCGTTTCCTCTCCCAAAGGAGCGCTCGCAAGCATCGAAGTCTGGCAAGTCATAGCGCTATTCCTTGTATTGTGTGTGCTGACTCTGCTTCTTTTCATCCTTTACAGTTATCTGGTTGTCCGGCGCGACTGCATCTCCCCCGCACGTCGCCGTAATCTCCCTCCTCGCTTACTCCTGTCAGCCGTTATGCTCGTTGCCACGGCTCTGCTGTTCATTCCGATCCGTGGCGGATTCTCCGTCTCCACCAACAATCTCTCCCGAGCCTATTATTGCAACGACATATCTCTTAATCACGCTGCCGTCAATCCCCTGTTCTCTTTTCTCTACTCCGCCACTCATCACGATAGCTTCGAATCTCTCTACCGCTTCATGCCTGATGAAGAGGCAGAGGCGATTATGCGCTCCTTGTCCTCTCCCGCCGTCACCCCTCTCCCCGCCGACTCCCTCCTGTCTGTCGCTCGCCCAGACGTCTATATTGTCCTTATGGAGAGCTTCTCTTCCGCGCTACTCCCCTCTCAGGATGGCGAGCCTATCGCACTCGGAATCGACTCCCTCGCCGCCGAAGGGCTCCTGTTTGATGACATCTACGCCTCCAGCTTCCGCACCGATCGTGGCATTCCGGCAGTCCTCTCCGGTTATCCGGGCGCACCCTCCACTGCTATCATGCGCTATACCGACAAGACTGACCGTATGCCATCGATTCCCCGCGCTCTCAAGCATACCGGCTATTCCACATCCTACTTTCAGGGCGATGATAGTCAGTTCAACAACCGTCTTGCCTACATCCTTGGCTCAGAGGTCGACCATATCATTGACGTCCGTGATTTCTCCGACGATATTCCTAAAGGCAAATGGGGAGTGGCTGATCAATATCTCGTCGACCGCGTGAAGCGGGAAATTGCAGCCCCCTACGATAGCTCATCGCCACGCCTCACCATCGTCCAGACATCAAGTTCCCATGAGCCGTTCGATGTTCCCCGTGCTCTCCCCGAAGGAATGGACAAGCGTGTCAATGCCTTCATCTACGCCGATTCAGCCATCACATCGCTTGTCCGATTCCTTGAAGCCGACTCTGCGCGCTGGGCTAATTCGCTCGTGATTCTCGTCCCCGACCATCAGGGATCTTATCCTGATGTCACCCCCGATGATTTCATCACACGCCACCACATCCCCCTTGTCATGACCGGCGGCGCACTCCGTCCCCGCGGGGTTGTCTCCACCATCGGATCTCAGACCGACATTGCCGCCACTCTTATGACTATGCTCGGTCTCCCATATTCTGATTTCACTTTCTCCCGACCGCTCCTCACCGTTGAGGATGTACCGGGGGCGGCGTTCTTCTCTCGCCCGTCCGAAGCCGGCATCATCACCCCCCGAGGTATGGCAGTCATCAACTGCGACGCCGACCGCATTGAAGCCCTTTATCCCCGGGAAGCACCCGCCGACTCCCTCTCCCGCCTCGCCCGGGGGTACCTTCAGGCGCTCTACACTGATATGAGTCAACGCTGATATTTTCCTAATCTCTCTCACTTTAAGTTAAGCCATGATTGACTTCCTTATCGACATCGACACAAAGATTTTATTCTTCGTCAATTCCCTCCACTCTCCGTTCTGGGATTCCTTCATGTGGCTCTTTTCAGGTCGCTTCATCTGGGCTCCCATGTACGCATCTCTACTCTTCGTTCTTTTCAAGTGCTACAACTGGCGGCAGGGCATCATCTACCTTCTGGCTATTTCCCTCACGATCCTGTTTGCCGATCAGCTCTGCGCATCAATTCTCCGACCAATTTTCGAGCGATTGCGCCCGGCAAATGTCGAGAATCCTATTTCCGACCTCGTTCACATCGTCAACGGATATCGGGGCGGTCGCTACGGATTCCCCTCATGCCACGCCGCCAATTCCTTCGCTCTTGCCGCAATTCTCTCCCTCATCTTCAATAAGCGGAGAATGACGGTGTTCATTTTCATTTGGGCGTTCCTCAACTCCTACTCCCGCGCCTACCTTGGAGTCCACTACCCCGGCGATCTTATCGTCGGTGCTTTTGTTGGATCATTCGTCGGTGCTGTCACCTACTGTGCGGCTATTGGATTTATGGCACGCTTCCTTCCCCGCTTTCGTCGTCGGGTGTCCCCCCGCTCATTCCGCATCGATCTCTCCCCCACACGCTCCATCACCTATAATCCCGTCGACATCACCATCGCCATAGGCGTAATCACGGTTCTTGTCATCTCCTGCATTTCATTCAACGCCATTTTTTCACTGCCCCATGCTGTCGCTTGACGAAATTTCCCACCTCGACACCCCCTCCGAGGCGATCGAAGAACTTGATCTCTTCATCCCTGCATGTCGTCCCGATGTCGACGCCGAAGAGCTTCACCAAGCACTCATGCTACGTGGAAAACTCCTTTGGCGGGTAGCCCGGCGTGCTGAAGCTATCGCCGACTACCGCCGTGCCCTCGCCATCCGTCCCGACGGTCCCGCTCGCGCCGCCCTCGAAATCGCCAACGACATCTTCGCCTTCCACCACTCCGACCTTCTCAATCCCTGACCCCCCCTCTCCACTCCCAACTCTCCACTCTCCACTCTCCACTCTCCACTCTCCACTCTCCACTCCTAACTCCCATCAACCTTTCCCCATCGTCAGGTGTTTTACTGGAAAGAGAAAAGTGCCCGCAGCACTCCTCTCTCCCCACCCACGTATCTACCACCTCGACTATGTCTCAGAAAATACAAAACGTTAAAAAAATCTGGCGCGAGACCTTCTCCGATTCCCCCGAATGGATCGACATGTATTTTTCCCGCGTCTACACCGACGATGATGCCTTCTTGCTCGAATCCGACGGACAGCCCGTAAGTTCCCTCATCCTTTCCCAATATTCAATGCTTCTTCACGGACGCGAAATCCCGGTTAGCTACATGAGCGGAGCATCCACTCGTCGCAATGCGCGCGGCAACGGAAATATGTCGCGTCTGCTTGCCATCGCGCTCCGTCAGGCGCGTCATCGCGGCGACTGGCTCGTCACCCTCATCCCCGCTTCCCGGCGCCTTTACGGCTACTACGCTCAGCGTGGTTTCTCCACCGTTTTCTACATCGAGGAACAGCGCTACACATCGCTCCACTCTTTCCCGTTCTCCGGCACCTACGTCGAAGTTACCGATCTCTCTTCCGATGCCGTTTATGACCTCTTCCACCGCCTTGAATCCTCCCGCGACGGCACGATCCTCCACTCCCGTCGCGACTTCGATACTATCCTTCTCGACAATGCTCTTGACGGTGGCGACGCCGTAGCTATTGCCGACGCTGCGACGGGCGACATTGCAGCCATCGCATTCGCCGTTTCCGAAGGTTCACGAGAATCCGACCGTCTCGTTATCCGGCGCCTCCTTGCTGTCAACCCTGATGCGGAGCAGGCTATCCTCCACACTCTCCGTCAGCGTCACCCCTCATCCCCTTTCACAGTCATCGCTCCCGTCACACCTCATTCATTCCCCATTGAGTCGCGTGGTATGGCTCGCATTGTAAATGTGGAAGAAATATTGCGTGTCTACGCCGAAGCCGCCCCTCACGTGTCCATGTACATCCGCGTCTCCGACCCGATAATTGAAGAGAACAACCGCACATTCTTCATCCACGAAGCATCCCTCTCCACCGTCGACGCCTCCCCCCGTCTCGATCTCGACGTATCCGTCGATGTCCTCGCTTCAATTCTTTTCTCCACCCCCCGTATAGGCGATGTATTCAATCTCCCGACTCTCCGCCCCCACATCTCTCTTATGCTTGAATGATTCTCTCTCTTCACTGACCGGAAATTCCGTTGGCAAAAAAATTCACAACTGACGAACTTTTCATCCGACTCCGGTGTTACACTGAAAAACATTGAATAATAATTTCAAACTGACATGAAACTCAGATCATCTCTCATGGCGATTGCCGTTGTTTCTCTGGCAGCCATCTTCACATCATGCGAATCCAAGACTAAACTCGCCAAATCCATTGAAGGAAGCTGGACAGCAACCCCCGAACGCCTTGCCGACGACGACGCCGTAAGTGCCACGTCTGTCCGCATCTTCGATTTCCTCCCCGACACCTCCACTCCCGTCACCAACGGTCAGCTCGTCATGTCCTCGATGGTGACTATCACCACTGCAGCCGACAATTCCGCCGCCGATGCCGATGACATAATGCAGCATTACACCGTTACCGCCTCTGGCGTAGCTACCGTCACCGGCACATGGACAGTGATTGATGACGACGAAGTGAGAATAGACGTCGATCCGAGCACACTCATTGTGAAAGTGGATCCGCAGGGTGTGGAAGTCAATGTCAACGCCATCACCTCCCAGACAGTGTCTGTCCCCGATTCCATCAAGCCCGCATTCGCGGAGTCTGTCAAGACCCAGATTCGTCGACTGGTCGAAAAGCAGTTCTTCGACGTCTCTAAGATCGACGACATTGAGATCAAGGATGAATTCATGACCATGGAGATCAACAAGCGCGACTATTCTCTCCGTCGCCAGCTCTGATTCTCCCCTCCGCATTAGAGTTTTTACTGCATTTTTATTATATTTGTAGCGGGAAAGTTACTTCGCGTTTCTGGAGTACACTTCCCGCTATTCTTGTCTCTCCCATTCTCATTTTCATCACCTGTTTGATTTCACAATCTTTTCGATGACTCGCCGTTTCACCCGACATCTCATCACCTTTTTGCTTCTCTTCTGCTTTGTGGAGTTTTCATGCCGTGCCGTCGACCCCCGTGAGGAGATTGAGATGATATCATCTCGCTTCAACCTCGATTCGATTGCAGCATGGGGAAAATTCCCCCGCTTCTGCGTCCGCACGTATCGTTGGGGCGACAAGTTTTTCAACAACTTCGACTCCACTTACGTCCGCTCCACCGGCACGCGCTTCAACGTTAAGCTCGTCAATGAGAACTGGAACAACAGCTACATTTTCACCTTCGAGGACGACGACAACGCACGCATGATTCTCCGAAGCGACGCCACAAGTTCTCTCGGCTTATGGGTTAGTTATATGGCAGTCTCGCTCGGCTACAACGTCAATCTTTCCAAGATTCACAATCCCGGTTACCAGTCATCTCAGAAATTCAATTTTCAGTTTAGCTGTGCACTCTTCACCGCCGAACTTTACTCTATATGGAACAAGGCGCCTGTCACGCTCGACCGGTTCTCTAAGGACGGTATGCAGACTATCCACCATGATTTTAGCTTTGACGGACTTAGAAGTCGCACCTTTGGCATAAATCTATTCTATTATTTCAATAATAAGCGCTACTCTATGGCTGCCACCACCAATTTCGGAAAGATTCAGCGAAAGAGCCAGGGATCATGGGTTGCCGCATTTGCATGGTGGAAGCAGAATTGCCATTACGATTTCTCAAGTCTCCCCGACGAAGTGCGGCTCGAACTCCCGGAGATGTGGCGTGACTCTCCTTATAGCGCTCGGCTGCGTAATTACACTTTGTCCGGAGGATATGCATTCAACTGGGTCCTCGGACGCCATTGGACCATAGGTTTTATGGAGACGCCATCCGTTGGTCTGCGTTTCGGCAAGATCAACATGAGCCGTGCCGAGACCACATTCACTGCTTTCAACAAAGCCACACTTTCTGCCGTCTACAATCGCGGCACCCTTTTTGCCGGTGTCTATGGTCTGGCTATGACCAACCTCCTCTTCGACCGCAAATACTCCATCTACTCCTCCTACTATAGCGTCACCGCCACCGTCGGCTACCGCTTCAACCTCTGGTAACCACCACTCCCCACTCTCCACTCTCCACTCTCCACTCTCAGCTCCCAGCACGCCACAGCTGCAGCTGCCGCCACATTCAGCGAATCCACGCCCCGCGCCATCGGTATCTTCACAGTCCAGTCAGCACGCTCTATCACATCCTGATCCAGACCCTCCCCTTCGGTCCCCATTATGATGGCAAGTCTCTCCACAGCGCGTAGTCGCTCGTCATCCATCCCCACTGAGCGATCCGTCAGAGCCATTGCAGCCGTTGTCAGTCCCAGTCGCCGCGGATCATCCACAGCATCGTCTATCCACGCCCATGGCACCATGAACACCGTGCCCATCGACACTCTCACCGAACGTCGGTTCAACGGATCGCACGATCTTCTTGTAAGCAGTACGGCATCTGTACCCAGAGCCGCCGCCGAGCGGAATATGGCGCCGATGTTGGTCGTGTCGGTCACGGAATCTATCACCACCACGCGTCTTGCTCCCGCTGTCACATCTTCGGCTGCGCGTTCCACTGGGCGCTTCATGGCTGTCAGCACGCCTCGCGTTAGCGTATATCCCGTGATTGATGCAAGCAGCCTTCGGTCACCAGTATAGACAGGCATATCCTCCGGACAGCGGGCTATCACCTCAGCGGCATCCCCCGTTATATGACGCTCCTCCGTGAGCATCGCCACAGGTTCATACCCTGCATCGAGAGCCACCTTTATCACCTTCGGACTCTCCACTATTATCAGCGCATTCTCAGGATCAAGCCTGTTGCGGAGCTGTGCTTCGGTCAAAGAATGAAACATCGCTACGCGTGCGTCATCCATCCTTTCTATCTCGATTTTTATCATCCTGCCATCAATAGTATTACGATTTGCACAAGTATCACGCGCGCAAACATGCACAGCGGATACACCGTAGCGTATGCCACCGACGGGCGGTCACCCGGTAGCGTCGTGTTCGCATAATCAAGTGCCATCGGATTAGCCATCGAGCCGCAGAGCATCCCGACAGAAGTGCCGAAATCAGTTTTTTGGCTTTTCAGAGCATAAAGTCCGACGATAATTGTTGGAACGATTGTCAGTGCCATGCCGGTCACGATCCAGAGCAATCCCTCGGCTCTGAACACCGTTTCAAAGAAATGGGCACCGGAGTCCAGACCCAGGCATGCAAGATACAACGCGAGTCCGAACGCTCTCAGCATCAGATTCACGCTTGTTGTGGAATAAGTCACAAGGTGCAGTCGGGGACCGAATCTTCCCATTAGAATACCCATGATTATCGGTCCGCCGGCAAGTCCCAGGCTCACCGGCATACTGATACCCGGCAACATGAACGGAATTGCGCCGAGTGCCACGCCGAGCACCAGACCGATGAACACTGCCACGAGATTAGGCTCGTCGAGCACTCTCACTGCATTTCCTATCAGTGGTTCGATCTTGTCAATTGATTTCTGTTCGCCCACCACCACTATCTTGTCGCCGAGCTGAAGCCGCAGGTCAGGTGTGGCTAAGAGTGTGAACCCGCTGCGGTACACTCTGCTTATGTTCACGCCGTAAAGCGTCCTCAGTTTTAGCGAACCGAGTGTCTTGCCGTTTAGCTGGCGGCGCGTCACCACAAGCTGACGCGATGCAAGCTGACGGTCCACCTCGTTCCAGTCTATGTTATTGGCGTTCCAGTCATGTTGTTCCTGTTCTCCGAACACCACGTGGAGCGGCTCCACGTCTGCCGGTGTGCTCACCACAAGCAGGCGGTCATGAAGCTGAAGCACGGTCTTCGAAGTCGGTATCGTCACCGTGCCGTTTCTCCATAGGCGGGAGATCACGAAATGCGTCTGTGTGAAGTGTGCGGCATCAGCCACCGTCTTCCCGCAGATTCCGGGATTTGTTATCTCAAATTCGGTGATTTTCGGGCGGGGTATTGAATGGATGGGGGCGTCGGTTATCTCGTTTGGCTTCACAAACAGCTTCCTCATGAGGATGATGGCTATAATCACTCCCACCACTCCCATCGGGTATGTCACAGCCGTGGCAAGTGCCGGAGTACTCGCTGGTTGTCCAAGCTGATTTAGCGTCTGCTGCACGGCTCCCAACGCCGGAGTGTTTGTGGTTGCTCCGCAGTAGAGGCCCATCATGTCAGCTATCGAAATAGGTGTTACCCACGTGAGTCCTACTGCGATTAGCAATGTAAGCACCGCCAGACTCAGCCCGAGCATGTTCAGCTTTATTCCTCCGTGAGCGAGCGAACTGAAAAACCCCGGTCCCACTTGCAGTCCGAGAGCATAGACGAAGAGCACCAGCCCGAAATTCTCGGCGTATTTCAGTATCTCGGGGTCAATCGATAGTCCTGCATGACCCGCCAGAATACCCACGAAAAACACGAATGTCACGCCAAGTGACACTCTCGCCACTGTCAGCTTGCCGAGTGTCAGTCCCACAGCACATATCAGCGAAAGCACCACTATTGCCTGCAGAGGAGAATGCTCTATAAGGATATACGACAGCCAGTCCATCTGTTCTTTTGTTTATTCTTTCCTTACTTGTTCCTATTACCCCGCAAAGTTACAACTTTTTTCCATCCCCGCCAACTGTCACTTTAGTCTCTCAAATTTGCATTTTCTCCGGAAGTTATCTTGCAACACTGAAATTTTTATAAGTCATGGCATCCAAATTTTATTCAATGTTCTGCCCTCTCTTTGGAAATTATTTATTAAATTTGCAGATGAGAATAGAATGGGGTAGAAGTGCCCTCTCCTATCTCGCACTCGGATATTGACCTGATTTTCTCTCCGGCTGCCGCCTTTCTCTCTCTTACGGCGGGATTTGCCGGATTTTTTGTAAGGACCTTCGATTTGGTCTCTTTCTATGCCATGCGGAATTCTCTTCTCTATTTCCCTCCATCCCATTGGCTCCACGTCATTATCCCTCTGGCTTGATTATAAAAAAAAATAACATAAATGAATAGCAAATGGAACTATTCGCCCCTTACTTCGGAACAACAAAAATTAGAGACGTCTCTTGCAAGCCGTTACGCTGACTGCCCTCCTGTCAGCCAATTGCTTGTGCAGCGCGACATTACGACTGTGGACGAGGCTGAACGCTTCTTCCATCCGTCGATTAAGGATCTGCACGACCCGTTTCTGATGCCCGATATGGATCGGGCTGTGGCACGGTTGAACCAAGCTATGGGCGCTAAGGAGAAGATCATGGTCTATGGTGACTACGACGTCGATGGCACCACCGCTGTCGCTCTCGTCTACAAGTACCTGTCCAATTTCTACTCCAACATTGATTTTTACATCCCCACCCGCTATGAGGACGGGTATGGGATTACCAACTCCACCATCGACGAGTTTGTCGAACAGGGTGTTAAACTTGTCATCATTCTCGATTGCGGTATTAAAGCGATCGAGGAAGTGAACTATGCCCGCCGCCGTGGACTCGATTTCATCATCTGCGACCATCACGTCCCTGATGAAGTCCTCCCCGACGCTGCCGCAATCCTGAATCCCAAGATCGAGGGATCTCCTTACCCGTGTCCCCACCTTTCCGGTTGCGGTGTAGGCTACAAGCTCATGCAGGCGTTCTCTATGAGCAACGACATTCCCCAGTCCGATCTCCAGGGAATGCTTGATCTTGTGGCTGTCAGCATCGCTGCCGACATCGTGCCGATGGTGGGCGAAAACCGTATCCTTGCCTATCACGGGCTCAAGCGGCTAAATTCCAACCCCAACCTCGGACTCCGCGCAATAATCCGTATCTGTGGGCTCAACAACCGCGACCTTTCCATCTCCGACGTCATTTTCAAGATCGGACCGCGCATCAACGCTTCCGGGCGTATGCAGAGCGGACGTGAAGCCGTCGAACTCCTTGTGGCTCGTGATTTCAACGACGCTCTTGAGCGGGCACGTGCCATTGACCAGTACAACAAGGATCGCAAGGAACTCGACAAGCGCATCACCGAGGAAGCTTCCGCCATCATCGAGGCATCGGGCGAAAAGACCGCCGATCGCAAGTCAATTGTCATCTATAATAAGGACTGGCACAAAGGCATCATCGGCATCGTCGCCTCCCGACTCACCGAGATTTACTACAAGCCAGCTGTCGTTCTCACCCTTCACGACGGACTTGCCACCGGATCCTCCCGCTCCGTCCAGGGATTCGACGTCTACAAGGCGGTGGAGCATTCCCGCCATCTCCTTGAGAATTTCGGTGGTCACACCTATGCTGTCGGACTCTCGCTTAAGGAGGAAAACATTCCCGAATTCAGCCGTCGGTTCGAGCAGTACGTTGCCGAGCACATCCTCCCCTCGCAGCTCACCCCGATGATTGACATTGACGCATACCTCTCGTTTGCCGACATAACTCCGCAGTTCCTGTCTCTCCTCAAGCGTTTCAACCCTTACGGTCCGGGAAATTCCAAGCCTGTTTTCTGCACGAAAAGGGTCTTTGATTTCGGCACGAGCAAACTTGTGGGTAAACAGCTTGAACACATAAAGCTTGAACTGGTCGACGACACGTCGGGAAAGGTTATCAACGGCATCGCCTTCAACATGGCTCATTGCTTTGACCACATTAAAGCAGGAAAACCATTCGACATCGTCTACACCATCGAGGAAAACCGTCATCCGTCGGTCACCAACTCTGTTCAGCTCCTCGTCAAGGACATCCACATCCCTGGAGAATAATGGCGTCTCCCCCTGCAGCTGGGTCATCCCCTCTCTCCCCCCGCGATGTCCTCCGAAAGTACTGGGGGTACGATTCGTTTCGTCCTTGTCAGGAAGAAATCATCAATTCCGTGCTTGAGGGGCGCGACACTCTCGGGCTTCTACCTACTGGTGGTGGAAAGTCCCTCACCTTCCAGGTTCCCGCCATGCTGCTGCCGGGAATCACGGTTGTCGTTACTCCACTGATATCCCTGATGAAAGATCAGGCTGACAATCTCCTCGACCGGGGCATCAGGGCAGTCTACATCCATTCGGGGCTCTCTCTTGCCGAACATCGGCTCGCTATGGATCGTTGCCGCCTCGGCAAGACCAAGCTTCTCTACGTCTCCCCCGAGAAACTCCGCTCTGAATCGTTCATTGATGCTTTCCGCCTCATGAACATATCTCTTATCGTCGTTGACGAAGCCCACTGCATCTCCCAATGGGGTTACGATTTCCGACCCTCCTACCTCGAGATAGCCCGCACCCGCGAGCTTTTTCCGTCCGTACCAGTTCTCGCCCTCACGGCTTCCGCCACCCCCCGCGTCGTCGACGATATCACATCCTCCCTCCGCTTCCGCCCCGGTCACCGCAAGTTCTCCCTCAGCTTCTCCCGATCCAATCTCAGCTACATTGTTCGCAACACCGATTATAAGGAGGGGTTGCTCACCCGCATTCTCTGCTCCGTGCCAGGCTGCGCCATCGTCTACGTCCGATCCCGGCGTCGATCCCGCGAAATTGCTGAGTTCCTCGACCGCCAGGGCATTTCCGCTTCTTTCTACCATGCCGGACTCTCCCCCGAGGACAAGAATCAGCGTCAGTCCGACTGGAAGTCCGATAAAGTTCGTGTCATGGTCGCCACCAACGCTTTCGGCATGGGAATCGACAAGCCCGACGTCCGCATCGTCATCCATTTCGACCTCCCGTCATCCCTGGAAGAATACTATCAGGAAGCGGGACGTGCCGGACGCGACGGTCTTCCCTCCCTCGCCGTTCTGCTCGTTTCACCCCACGACCCCGCCACTCTCCGCAGGCGCGTATCCGATTCTTTCCCCGACAAAGATTTCATCCGCCGCGTCTACGACCTTGCCGGAGCATTCCTTGGCATCCCGCTCGGCGAGGGATTCAATCACGTCTACGATTTCAATTTCACACTCTTCTGCACCCGCTTCAAGCTCCCGCCAAAGCTCGTTCACAACGCCCTGATGATTATCACTCAGGCTGGTCACATCCTCTTTAACGAAGAAGTAGCCTCCAAAGCACGCCTCATGATGCTTTGCACTAAGGCTGAGCTCTACAATCTGCACCTCGACCGCGAGTCCGAGCGTGTCCTCAATGCCGTGCTGCGCACCTACACCGGTATCTTCGCCGACTACGAGCCCATCGACGAGGAGCACATCGCCCATCTTCTCGACTACACTCGTCCGACTGTCTACAACGCCCTTCTGACCCTCTCCCGCCTCCACGTCATCCACTACATCCCTCGTCGCACCACCCCCTTTATCTTCTACACCGCCTCCCGCCAGGAAGGGCGCCACATTATCATCCCCCGCGCTGTCTACGAAGATCGGCAAAGGCAGATGGAGCAGCGAGTTGAGGCTATGCGGCGGTTTGCCACCGACGACACCCAGTGCCGGGCTGTCACCCTCCTCCGGTACTTCGGAGAATCTGACCCACAGGAATGTGGTCAGTGCGATGTATGTCGTGCACGTCGCAAGGCTTCGGCGGAAGGAAAGGCTGCCGACGAGCTCACCGATTCATTTATTCGTGAGAGCATTATTTACCAGGTTTCGCAGCCCGGAGGACGCTATGTATCAGACGTTTTGGCTAATTTGAACCATATTTCCCCCGCACGCCTCCTTCCCATCATCCGCCGTCTTATCTCCGAAGAAACGATCTATCTCACTGACCCCGACCACCTTACCATCCATCCCAACTCATAACTCCCAACTCCTAACTCCAACCTTCTTCTAAGAAGCTCTTTGTAGTTCGCGCTCGCATATCGACGGGTCAGCTGGCGCAGTCAGCCCCGTCGGTGCGAGCTCCCGAGCGAACCTCCAAAAAACTCCCAACTCCCCTCCCTTTCACACATTTTAATCTCTTTTATATATTTCCGCCTCATCTTTAGGCGGTTTTCATTGTTATAGTAATAAACAGCAAAACAAAAAAACAATTACTTCAACGTCTGCTATAAGATTTTACATCCCTCGTCCTTTTTATCGGGTAGTGATACCGGATACTGAGGCTCTCATAAATAAATAGTTGAAACGTGGGGAGAGGCGATAGCTCTTTTATTGAGAGTTGTCGCCTCTCTTTTTCTTATTTTGTTTATGTTTTTATTTCCCCTGTTCCCGCCTGCATAATCAATATTTTTCGTATATTTGTCAAAACATTTTTCAACTATAACCATGAAACGCTTATCTTCCACGCTTCTTGCTTTGGCAGCGCTTTTCATTGCACCGCCATTGGCATCTGCCGAGATCGTCACTTCGGCTGGAGTTCCCTATCTGCTGTCTCTACCCAAGGACATGAGTCAGGATTTCAACGATCTCAGCAACATCTACTTTCTTGCTGACTCACTCGGATCATTTGACCCTGCCACCGGTAAGGGCACTATCGTCTGGAACCGCCATCAGCTCATGACCCGGCAGGCGTTCAACACCAACACGTTCCTCCTTCAGCCCCTCAATTCCCTTGACTTCCCGGGCGACGCCTATCAGCAGGATCCCGTTCTCCCTTTCAGCGTGACCCCGGTTTCTCCCAACGCTATCCGTGTCCGCATCCAGACGTCTCCCGTCTGGATCGACGACGATTCTTCGTCTGTCATGCTCACGCATGTTCCGGTAGCCGCTCCCGATGGCTGGACCGTAACGGAATCTACGGCGGGAGTGACTTACAGATCAGGAGCTGGCTCGGTGGAGATCACCCGCTCCCCCTGGCGCATCATCGTCCGTGATGCAGAAGGCAACGAACTTACCCGCACCCGCACTTGGGGCGACAACGATTCCACTCAGGTCAAGGTCCAACCATTCAGCTTCATCAAGCGTGGCAGCGACAACTCCCGCGCCATCAATCCCGTATTCTCCATCGCTCCCGGTGAAAAGATTTTCGGTCTCGGCGAGTCCCCCGCCCCTCTCAATAAGGTCGGACAGAAAGTCAATCTTTTTGTCACCGATCCCCAGGGACCGGAGACTCCCGCCATGTATAAGCCCATCCCGTTCTTCATGAGCAACCGCGGTTACGGAATGTTCATGCACACATCCGAACCCGTCACCGTCGACCTCGGCAACTCCTACATCGGTGCAAACAAAATTTTCATGAACGACGAAGAAATGGATTTCTTCATCTTTTTCGGAGATCCCAAGCAGATCCTTGCCGAATACACCGCTCTTACCGGACGTCCCGAGCTGCCGCCGCTCTGGAGCTTCGGCACATGGATGAGCCGCATCAGCTACTTCACCGAGGAGGAGGCACGCGACGTTGCCGCCAAACTGCGCGAGAACAAGATTCCTTCCGACGTGATCCACCTCGACACCGGCTGGTTCGATGTCGATTGGCAGTGCGACTACGAATTTTCCCCCTCCCGTTTCGCCGATCCTCAGGCAATGATCAATGATCTCAAGGATCAGGGATTTCACATCTCCCTCTGGCAGCTCCCCTACTTTGTCCCCGGCAACAAGTATTTCCCCGAGCTCGTTGAGAAAGGTCTCGCTGTAAAGACCGGACGCGGGACGCTCCCTTACGAGGATGCCGTTCTCGACTTCACCAATCCCGCCACCGTGGAATGGTATCAGGACAAGATCGGTCATCTTATCGACATGGGGGTTGGAGCTATCAAAGTCGACTTCGGAGAAGCTGCACCCATCGAGGGTGTATATCACAACGGACGTACCGGTTGGCAGGAGCACAATCTCTACCCCCTCCGCTACAATAAGGCTGTCAGCGACGTAACCCGTCAGCGCAGCGGCGACAACATCATCTGGGCTCGTTCGGCATGGGCAGGATCTCAGCGCTATCCCACACATTGGGGAGGCGACGCCGCTACAACCGATGCCGGAATGCTTGGCACTATCCGAGCCGGACTCTCCCTCGGAGCCTCCGGATTCCCCTTCTGGAGCCACGACATCGGCGGATTCGTCACCGACACACCTGAAGCTCTCTACCGTCGCTGGCTGCCCATGGGATTCCTCACATCCCACTCCCGTGCCCATGGAGCTCCCCCCACCGAGCCCTGGCTCTTTGATAATCCTGAGTTTGTCGATTACTTCCGAAAGGCTGCCGAACTGAAATATCAGCTCATGCCCTACGTCTACACTCAGGCAGCACTATCCGCTCAGCAGGGTCTGCCGATGTTCCGTGCACTCTTTATTGAGTTCCCCGACGATCCCGGAGCTTGGCTTGTGGAGGATCAATACATGTTCGGCGACCGCATTCTTGTAGCTCCCATGCTTGAAAATGCTTCCTCGCGCGACGTCTATCTTCCCGGAGGTATCAAATGGATCGACTATCAGACGGGTAAGGTTTATCGTCCCGGGTGGAACAGAATTTCCACGCCCGCCGATGGTCTGGAGGCGGTTATCCTTGTACGTGACGGATCTGCTATCCCCCACGTCCCGGTTGCTCAGCACACCTCCGACATCGATTGGAACAAGGTGACCTGGAAAAAATATAAGGTGGATCAACGCGCAGCTACCGGTGCCCTCATGCGCCCCGGCAGTCATGACGTGGAATTTATGACCTTTAAATGATTAAATGAACTTTCTATAATAGTGAGGGGTTATACATCTATAAAGTATAACCCCTCACTATTATATTATGAAACTTCTCAAATCTCTGGCTATAGCTGCAATAGCTGTCACGGCTGCTCTCCCCGCACGTCCCTGTTCTCGCGTCGTTTTCCTCAGTCAGGACACCGACATTGTTCTTGTGGGACGAACTCTTGACTGGCGCACTCCCATCCCCACCAACATCTACGTTTATCCCCGTGGCATCCAGAAGCAGAGCATGCCTTCAGGTCCCCGCTTTGAGTGGACTTCAAAATATGGATCCGCTTTAGCTGTCGGTTACGATGGAGGTGTCACCGAAGGCATGAATGAAAAAGGTCTCGTAATGAACGGGCTTTTCTGCAAAGGCACCATATATAAGACTTCTACTTCCACCGATACCGTCACTCCTGTGATGAGTCTGTCAGTTTTTGTCAGCTACTTCCTCGACAATTTTGCTACAGTCGATGAAGTGTATGATTTTCTCAGCAATCCCGCCAACACCTTCGCTATCAACGGCCAGGCTTTTGACGGTGGCACTGCTTCTCTGCTCCACTGGGGCATAACCGACGCATCGGGCGAAACTCTCATCATGGAGTGGCAGGATAGCAAGCTCAACCTTTATCGTGGTCGTGACCTTCGTGTCCTCACCAACGACCCCGCGTTCCCCCTCATGCAGGGTATCGACAACTATTGGAAGCAGGTTAATGGCGTAAACTTCCTCCCTGGCACTGTTCGATCGGCTGATCGTTTCGCCCGTGCATCTTTCTTCATCAACCATGTTCCCGATAGCGTTGACTACAACACTGCAATGGCATCCTTGCAGAGCATCATGGGCACGGTTTCCGTTCCTTTCGGCTATGAAATCCAGGGTGAACCCAACGTTTCTTCCACCCAGTGGCGTAGCACATCTGATTCACGTGGTGGAAAATACTATTTCAAGTTCGCCGACTCCCTCAATACATTTTACGTCGACCTTAATTCGATTCTCCTTACTCCCGGGGCACCGATCCTCAAGCTCGACACTAAGGAACACGGCGACTTCGTAGGATGCATCAACCATCGCCTCAAGATCTCCAAAGGCTTCACCCCCATGTGGTAACCTCTCAACTCCTAACTCCTAACTCCTAACTATATGGTGGTGTGTCAGTAAATCTGACCACCGCCTTTCTTTTTGTATTTAAGCCAACCTATTCCATGATAATACATTAAGTTCCAGAGTTGTAGGAGCGCGTTACATCGCCCCCGCATCAAGTAGGGTAATCATATTCTCAAAATTCAGCTAATCTGACCCACCCCCCTCATTCTCTCCCCTTCCACAGTCTCAACACATTTTAAGACATTCCTCTACCATTCTTCTAATAAAAAAAGTTATCTTTGTAGTTCAAATGAATTACACTCACACACATATAGAAAATCTCGACGTATCACTCTCATGCTTCTCCCCTGATCCTGCATCCTCGTCAAGGGAGATTCATGCCATGATCCACGTTCCCTCCCATATCTCACTCTCATCTGCGATTCACAGGCTCGGGAATGTCACATCTCTCCTCCATGACCATTTAGGAGAAGGCGCGGTGCTTCAGTTCGTCCGCTTCATGGTTTCTGACGCAACTGTCGGCACGGCTGTTATCGAGTCCGGTATTTGTGCGGAAGCAGCTCGAACGGTTGTCATTCAGCCTCCGCTCGATGGCTCCGCCATGTCTGTTTGGCTCGTTTGGCTCACTGATGTCAAATCTTCCATTATAGGAGAAAATCTTTTGCTCACATCATGGAATGACCTGAAGATTCTTTGGCAGGGTGATACCTCCGCTTCGCAATCATCCCGGGGCTCCGGCCCCCTGCCTGAGACTCGATCCGCACTCCTGTCGCTTTCTTCCATTCTCGAAAGCCTCGGCACAACCATTCCCCGCGCTTGCCATCGCACATGGTTTATGGTCCACGACATTGACCATAACTATCGTGGTGTAGTCTTGGGTCGAAACGAAGTCTTTGAGCGACTCGGGCTCACACGCCACACGCATTTCATTGCAAGCACTGGTATCGGCGGTTCACCCGTGTCTCCCGCCCGCTCCATCGTTTTCAATTCCTATTCCGTGATAGGACTCGACGAATCTTGCGTCACCTATCTCAAAGCCGAAGGAATGATGAACAATACTATGGACTATGGTGTGGCGTTCGAACGCGGCACACTCCTGCGTTTCCCCGACCGCCGCAAGGTACTCGTGTCAGGCACCGCAAGCATCGATCATCATGGCGATATCCTTCACGAAGGCGACCCTGTAGCTCAGACCGGACGAATGATTGCCAACGTCGACACCCTGATTTCCGAAGCCGGTGCATCACGATCCGATATGTGCTACGCTATTGTCTACCTCCGCAACCCTTCTGATTATGCTTTGGTCGAACCCGTTATACGACGTGAATTTCCTCGCGTCCCCGTCACATTCGTCCACGCCCCGGTATGCCGTGAAGGTTGGCTCGTAGAGATGGAATGTTCCCTGCTGGTATCTGAAAGACCCTCACTTTCCCACTAAATTTTCCGCACCACGACCGATGAAAGAAACAAAGAAAATGAAGCGCAACGAGCGCAGAAACAATACTTCGGACCAACCCGCCTCCGCCCCTGTCGACGGTTCATTTAAGGCACGCATCCGTCGCATCCCGCCCGTCATCTGGCTTGCTGCGGCGTTCCTCATCATGGCATGGTGGGCACTCCCGATCCGCAACGGCGTGTTCATGCGCTGGATGGAGGACTGCTCCCTGTTCGATCCCAGCGACTATGGTCGGGATCAGCTGATGCGCTATCCCGGCGGACTGTTGCAGTATATCGGCAGCTACCTCATGCAGTTTATGCACATACCCAAGCTCGGATCCTCCATCCTCTTTGCCCTATGGATGCTTCTTGCGTTCATGACAGTTCGTTGCTTCCGGCTCCCCTCCCGCCTCATCCCCCTCTCACTCCTCATCCCCATCCTCATGCTTCGTTCGGTTCTGATGCTCGACGAATCATGGCTCACTATCCTCTACAAAGGCTTCATCTTTGCTCCCACCATCGGCTTCATTTGCGTCACGGCACTTGTGTGGATCTGGCGTCTCATCCGACCTTGGTGGGGAGCGGCGTTGTTTTCATTGCTCACCGTTTGCCTGTATCCATGGCTCGGCTTTTTCGCTCTCCTTGCAGGAGTCGTTCAGGCCGTCCTCTCGATAATGCAGATTTCAAGAAATACGCCGACTTCGGGAAAATCCATTTATGGTTTTTTAACAACTCCTGTAATCGTCTTGATATTAGCGATTTGCGTTCCGGTATTTTACTACCGGAATATGCCTGGAACGTGGGTTGAGGGCAATCATCTTTGGGTTAAAGGGCTGCCTGACTTGATGTTAAATGACAACGATGCTCCTTTTTTCCTCCCGTTCTTCCTCTCCTCCCTCCTCCTCCTTCTCTTCGCCTGTCTTACTCGTTTCCGTAAATATGCCTTTGGCAAATGGTATTCGTATTGGACTGTTCTGCTTGTAGTTATGGCTGGATTTTGGTGTAGTGGAAAGATTGAGAAATCCGAGCAGTGGAGAGCTATGGCCCTTATGCAGCTTCACATCGACCGTCTCAATTGGGATCGCGTCGTCATGGTAGCCGATAATATGAAAGGTCCTCTCACTCCCGAACTCGCCTATCTCGCTCAGATGGGACGCAACATTTGCGGTATGCCTCAGATGAAGTACAACATCAGCGAGGATTATCCTGACGCCGACAATCTGAGAAAACGCCCGGCATTCCTTCGCACTGCTTTTCTATCCGTCCCCGCCGACTATTTTTTGGGCGAGACCAATCGGTCCTACCGCTGGGCTATGGAACATTCGGTGAAGTACGGACATCGTGCCTTTTTGCTCAAGTACATGGTTCGATCATGCTTGCTCAACGGCGACTACGAGCTTGCCCGTCGATATAATGATATGCTCGCTCGCACCCTCTTCCACCGCGAGTGGAGCGAACACTACGGCAAATTCATTGACGATCCCAGCCTCATCCCCGGTGATCCCGAACTCGGAAGCATCCACACCTCCACAGCCCCCCGCGTTTTCTATTAAGTTTCTTCTCTATAACAAATTAAGGCGGTGAGTCGAATATCGAACCACCGCCTTTCAAATTTTATATTTCAGAGCTTTAGTTTGTCATTATTTACTCAGTCCTTTCTGTCCGACACCTGAATCGGCGTTGACTCGATAGCTTCAAGGATTGTGGCACGATCCGTCTGCACTGGATTCACCATGAATTCCGGCACATTGTAGCTTTTGAAAAGCTCCTTGTAATAGCGGGGATTCTCCTGCGGTACTACGAAAGCCTTCGATGGATTGCCATCCTTGTCGATATAGGCGACGTAAGGCCGTGTAAAGCCATGGTCATCACGTCTTGAGCTGAAAATCACCCAGCGCGAATTGCTTGACCACGAATGGTAACTGTCCACGTCACGGCTGTTAGCCGCATCCAGAGGCTTAGTCTCGCCTGTAGCGAGATCTGTCAGCCACAGATCGCTGCTTTTGTGCCAGATATGGAATGTTCCGTAATCTCCTACACACGTAAGCATGTATCTGCCGTCAGGTGATATCCTTGGGAGCGACGCACTTTTTCCCTCTGTCGACACGCAAAGCACCGTATCAGGCACCGTTTTCGTGAAACGCTTGGTTGCCACATCAAACGGTAGTGAAAGGATGTCGTATCTCACCGAGTCGTATGCCTCCTGCAGATTATCCTCAGGGGCTGACTCGGGAATACGGGCGGCACTGAAATACAACCGGTTGCCTTCAGGATTCCATGCGGGGAATGTTTCCAGCACATCAGGTGTGGCGGTTATTCGCTTCACTGTTTCATTCTCGGAGTCATACAGGATGAGATCACTCCATTGGTCGAGCACCTCCACTTTCTGAGGATCTCTTGTATAGAAGTACTGCTTGGTGCCGTTCATCGAATAAGCGATAAGCTCTTCTGTCGGATGCCATGCCGGATACACTCCGGCTGAAGGCACACTGTCAGTCGTAAGCTTCACTTTCTTGGCATGATCTCCGACGATGATCACCGTGCCGCCGTTAGTGTTTCTCACGTGAAATTGTGAGTGATTGTCTGCGTTATTGTTACGTGGCACATGACAGTTCATGCACGACATGTTCGACTCGTCCGGCACATAGTAGTTATTATGGATTGTCTTGACGTCCCAGTTTGTCAGGTCACGCTGGTTGAGCGCCACCTGATTGAAGTAGACAAACGACGGTTCGATGAGTCTGTACGAAAAGTAATGGTCTATCGGCTCTTCTGCCACCTCCACCTTGAAGTCTTTGCGTACCCAATCCTTGCCATAACGGAGATAGACGGCGCCGTTCAGCGTCTTTCCCATATTTGACTCCGCAAGCTTCCGCCACTCTTTCTCACCCCATTTCACTATCGGACCATGAGCCTTAATCAGGTTTCCCGACTCGTCGCCGAGCGTTGCAATTGACTCGTCGCAGTCCTCCATGATTTCAAAATTCAGAGGAGCTATGTTTGGTGGTATTGTCACAGAAGTATAGTCAGGAGAGATGTTCGGCTGATTGGGATTTACCGTCACCTTGTCAACCGACGGCACCGACGGACCGCACCCGGTAAGTGCCGTCAGCATTGCTGCAAGAAGTATTGTGTATTTCAGCGTATTCATTTTTGTACTGTTGATTAGTGTCCAAAACTTACTTTGTAATACAAAGATAATAAAAAATTTTGTATTTTTGTCTCTATTATGACTCCCGCGCGCCGTTTCCTCCTTTTTTCACTTCACCTCGCCATACTTCTTCTCGCTGTTGCGGTGGGTGTTTCGTCATTCACTTCACGGCGAGGCGGTCTTTTCCTCACTCTTGCATCTCCCCCTGCATCTGTTTCCGACGATGCCGTCCTGTCCCTGGGTTCTCCCGTGGCTCTTGTATATGTCGATCCCGAAATTCCCTCCTGCCTCATCACCTCCGTAGCCGGTTCCGACACTCTTACCGTTTCCCCGAATAACCCCGCATTATGGGGCACTGAGCTAATTTATCTGGTTGAATGCAATGCCTCTTCCGCCCGATTCCTCATTGTCAGCGATTTCCCCGGGTTCATTCTCGCTTCGGTTGCCTGCATTGCCTTTTTCTTTTCTGCCCTTATTCTGCTCATCCGTCACCTGTTCTGCCATCACCGATGGATCTGCAATATTCGGATTATTCTCCTCCTCACAGCTCTGCTTGTCCCGGTGTCCTTCATGCTTCAGCCATCGGACCCCACCCTCCCCATTCTCCGCACCCCCTGGCTCGTCATCCATCTTGTGCCACTCATAGCCGCCTATGCCCTCATCCCCGTAGGACTTGCGATCGCTCTTCGCATCATCTTTTCTTCGGCGCCTCTCCCGGTTTATGTTTCACGGCTTCATTCACTCCTTGTCAGTATCTCCCTCCTCCTCGGAATCGGCATTGTCCTCGGATCCATGTGGGCATCATTAAGTTGGGGCAGATTCTGGGGCTGGGACATCAAGGAGACGTGGGCGCTCATCGCGTTTATCGCAGCTTCTCTTCCGCTGCATTTCCCCGTACTCTATGATGCTCGTTGTTCCCCAAAGGCACTTGCTTTCTGCATGGTTGCGGTCTTTCTCCTCGTAGTCGCTACTTACCTTGCGCTCAACCCATTCGGTAGCCCGTCGCTTCATGCCTATTGATTACTCTGCATTTTCCTTCTCTCGCACCGTTACGTTTGAACTTTTTTTCGTATATTTGCGATATTATCACATTAAGAATCTTACCAGCTATATGAACGACTACATAGAGGCGCGCGTTACCTTTTCCCCCGCTCCTGCCGACGACACTCCCGCCGACATCCTTGCATATCTCCTTGCCGACGAAGGCTACGAAAGTTTTGTGAATCAGGGCGACACCTCGGTGTCATACATCCGTCGGGATCTTTTCTCCCCTGAGCGTCTCGATGCAGTTATCGCATCATTCTCTGTCCCCGGTTACTCTCTTTCCGTCTCCACTGAGGTTATTGAAGGACAGGACTGGAACGCCGAATGGGAGCGCAACTATTTCCGTCCGATCGTGGTGGGCGGTCAGTGTGTGATCCACAGCTCTTTTCACACCGATGTCCCCTCAGCCACCTACGATATTGTGATTGATCCAAAAATGGCTTTCGGCACCGGACATCACGCCACCACATCTCTCATCGTCGAACGTCTCGTCGATATGGATCTCACCGGAAAGGCTGTTACTGATATGGGCACCGGCACCGGAATCCTTGCCATTCTCGCAGCAATGCGTGGCGCTTCGCCCGTGTCTGCTGTCGAAATCGATCCCCCCGCATGGGAAAATGCTGTTGACAACGTGAAGTCCAACAGTCATCCCGAAATCGACGTCCGCCTCGGGGATGCCTCGGTTCTTCCCTCCCTCCCACTTGCCGATCTTTTCATTGCCAACATCAACCGCAACATCATCACTGCCGATTTACCCGCCTATGTGGCAGCCATGAAACCGGGAGCGACACTCCTTCTCAGCGGCTTCTACGAGCAGGACATTCCTGTCGTGATGGCTGTCGCTGCACCTCTCGGGCTCTCCGAGGTCAGTCATTTCGTCCGCGATCGCTGGGCCTGCCTGATGCTCCGTCTCGAAGCCAATAACTCAGGTATTTGATTATGTCCACTCATTCTCAATCATCCCCCGCGCTACGCGTCCTCGACATTGTTGAGGGTACGATTGTCGACGGTCCCGGACTCCGCACCTCCATCTACCTTGCCGGATGCCCCCACCATTGTCCCGGTTGTCACAATCCTCAGTCATGGGATCCCGAGGGTGGTACCCTCTTGACCGTCGACGCCATTGTTGCCCGCGTCCTTGAGTCCGGATTCAACGTCACGCTATCCGGAGGCGACCCGCTTCTGCAGATCGAAGGCGTTATTGAGCTCGCCCGACGCCTCCGCTCCGAAGGATTGAACGTGTGGTGCTACACCGGTTACACGATCGAACAGATTCGGGAATCTCCCCGCCTGCTGCCCATCCTTTCTGCCGTAGATACCATAGTCGACGGTCCGTTTGTCGAGGAGCTCCGCGACATTTCTCTTCAGTTCCGCGGCTCTTCCAATCAGCGCATTATTCATCTGCATTAATGAGCCTTTTCCAACTAATCAATATTTCCCTTATGAAGCGCATTGTTTCCGCATTGTTTTTGTCTCTCGCATTTCTCTCCTCCCACGCTCTCACTGGTCCCGGCGGTTCTGTGATTGTTAGTCCTATCCCCTCGCAGGGGCTTGCTTTTTCATGGTGCGACGCTCCCGACACGATCCCTGTCGCTACCCTGCTCTGCGGCGACGTCTCTCCGCTCGGACAGCCATCGCTCAACTCTGTATCCTACGAGATGGTCATGGGGAAACGTCACGAATGCACAAATCAGTTTATCTCGCAGGATTATCAGCTCGCTTCCGGCGACACCCTCTCGCTTCGTGTCTACACCGACGGATTCGCATGGAAAAAGCCCGGAAAATCCGAAGTTAGCTTTGTCTCCCCTATCCACTCATGGCTTCAGGACTGGACTGACTGCTACGAAGGCTTCTTCCCTCTCGACTCTCCCCAGACGCCCGGACGCCGCATCGGTTATCCTGCTCTTTTCGAGTTTCGTGACGATTGCTTCGCACTGATTTCAGAATCCGGAATCACTGTCGACGAAGCTGGTGTCAGCATGTATGCGCAGGGCGACGACACTTTCGCCCTCCAACCCGACGGGCCCGAGAATGGCGGCTGGCAGACAGTGATTGTCGGTTCTCTCGCCGACGTTGTGGAGTCCACCCTCATCACCGACAATTCTGCCCCCTCACGCATCCCCGACACCTCCTGGATCCATCCCGGACTTGCCGCCTGGGTTTACTGGGCTTACAATCATGGTTCCAACGATATGTCAATTATCCGTCGCTACGTCGATCTCGCTGCCGAACTTCACCTCCCCTACGTCCTCATTG
Source organism: uncultured Bacteroidales bacterium (assembly GCA_947176235.1). Classification (GTDB taxonomy): domain Bacteria; phylum Bacteroidota; class Bacteroidia; order Bacteroidales; family Muribaculaceae; genus CAMWPM01. Next base: position 26,013 of record CAMWPM010000032.1, read on the forward strand.
ATGCCGAGTGGGACGAGATGAAGGACGGTTACACGGTTGAGGACGCCGTCGCCTATGCTGTTGAGCGTGGTGTGCGCCCCATGATATGGTACAATTCCTCTGTGGGATGGGTCAATGGTGCTCCCGGTCCCAAATTCCGCCTCAACACTCCCGAATCTCTCGAAAAGGAATTTGCATGGTGCGAAAGCATCGGTGTGACTGGAGTGAAGATCGACTTCTTCTCCGGCGACACCAATCTCAACATGAAGTTCATGGCTGATCTCCTTGAGGCGGGTGCACGCCATCATCTCACGGTCAATTTCCACGGCTCCCCCCTCCCGCGTGGCTGGCAGCGGACCTACCCCAACTTCATCACCACCGAATCTGTCTATGGTGCCGAATGGTACAACAATGTCCCGACATTCACCGATCGTGCCGCCGCCCACAACGCCACGCTCCCCTTCACCCGCAATGTCATCGGTTCGATGGACTACACTCCATGCGCTTTCACCGACTCTCAGCACCCCCACATCACCACCGACGCCCACGAGCTCGCTCTCACAGCTCTCTATGAATCAGGCATCCAGCATCTCGCCGACCGTCCCGAAAGCTTCCTCGCTCAGCCTCAGGTCATCCGTGACTATCTCTCCAATCTCCCCGCAGCTTGGACTGACACCCGTTTTGTGGTGGGTTACCCCGGGAAATATGCAGTCCTCGCGCGCCGTAGCGGCGACACTTGGTGGATCTCCGGTATCAACGGCACCGATGAATCTCTCACCATCCCCCTCGACTTCTCCCGACTCGGTCTCGATGGTTCTCCTCTCTCCATCACCATGATCGAGGATGATTTCACCTCCGGCGGCAAAGGCTGGAATGTCACTTCTCCCTCATCCCTCCCCTCTTCCGTCACGCTCCTCCCCCGCGGCGGTGTGGTGATGGTAGCAAGCCCCGCTAAATAACCGTATTGCAACCCGCATTCCATTTTTCTAACCATTAATACTCAAATAATTATGGCAAGCAAACGCAACATTAAGAAAAACATCCGTCTCGTCTGCGGCGACATCGCAGGCGAGTGCATCGTGACCGCACGCCTCATTCCTGGTGCCGACGTGCCTGTCCTCCATAAGGCTATCATCGCCGCCGCCGACCTTCAGTCCGACTCTCTTTCCAAGGTCTCTGTTGCTTTCGACAAGACTCCGCGCGACTTCGCCAACCGTCATGACTACAACAAAGCCCGTCGTGACTACTACCGTAAAGCCTATGGTGCCCTCTCCGCCGATTTCAACAAAGTCCTTGAGGAGATTGTTAAGGAGATGAACACCGCCGTTCCCCGCCCCAAAAAGGAGGCTGAGTAACGACGCATTGCGTTCATCCTCTTCCTTGACACACTCTCTGAATTATGATTGGAACTAAAATTGCACGTCTGCTCATCAGGATGATGGGATGGCGCACCGAGGTATCTGTCCCCGACTATCAGCGCGCCATCATCATCGTCGCCCCCCACACGTCCAACTGGGATTTCATCATCGGAAAACTCGCACTGGCTTCCGTCGGACGCCGCGCCGACTTTCTCATGAAATCCACCTGGTTTTTCTGGCCCCTCGGACCGATATTCCGTGCGATGGGTGGTATCCCTGTCTACCGCGACGGCTCTCACGGTTCCCTTACTCAGCAGATTATCGGGCGTTTTGGCGAGAACCGTCCCATGGTTCTCGCCATCACTCCCGAAGGCACACGGTCACCCGTTGCCAAATGGCGCTCCGGCTTCTGGCAGGTCGCCCGTGCCACCGGAGTTCCCGTTCTTCTCGCCACCCTCGATTTCCGCAAGAAGCTCGCCACCCTGACGGCAGAACTCCCCCTCACCGACTCCCTCGACGCCGACATGCAGGCGTTGAAGCACTACTATGTCGGCATCACGCCCCGCCATCCCGCCAACTTCATTGTCGATTGATCCACCACCCGGTATGAACGTCCCCGACCTCACCGTTGCCCTCTGTCCCATCGAGATTTCTCATGCTGATCCGCAAGCCAATCTGTCTCGTGTCCTCACAGCCGTCAGCATTCTTCCCCCCTCCGTCTCCCTCCTCGTCCTTCCCGAGCTGTTCTCCACAGGATTTATCGAGGAGCAGCCCGACATTGACCGTCTGTCCGCCGATCCCGCACGCAGCACTCTTGATGAGCTTTCCCGCATTGCCGCCTACCGTCGTATCGCCATCTCCGGAAGTCTGTTGATGCGCGACGCCGCCGACCGCCCCGCCAACATGGGCTTCTTCATCAATCCCGACATTCTCGACTCCGGATCCCGACCCTCGGTGACATTCTATCCCAAGCGCCACCTCTTCAACCTCTCCAACGAATCCCGCACCGTCATCCACGGCACCGTCCTCCCGCCGGTCATCGGGTTCCGTGGCTGGCGCATCTCCCTCGTCGTCTGCTACGATCTCCGTTTCCCGGCATGGTGCCGCAACGCTGCCGATCGCCCTTACGATCTCATGCTCGTCCCCGCCAACTGGCCCGACAAACGGTCATATCCGTGGCACACGCTTCTTAAGGCACGCGCCATCGAGAATCAGGCAGTATGGATAGGCGTCGACTGCCTCGGATCCGACCGCTTCGGCACCTACTCCCCCTCCATGACCGCCGCCTACGATTGCATGGGTCGCCCCCTCCCCCCTGACGGCGACGGCACACCCCTGATTGCCCGACCCGACCTGCAGCTCTCGCTCGTCACCCTCAATCACGCCGAAATCCTCACCGCCCGCGACCGCTTCCCGGTCCTCCTCGACTCCGACACCTTCACCCTCACCCTCTGACCCTCCACTCCCCACTATTCCCTTGTGCCGGAGGCACTACATCTGGTTAACCCGGCGTGGTGACACGCCGGGAGCAGACACCCCCACACCAGCCAGCCCG
>CAMWPM010000033.1 GCA_947176235.1 uncultured Bacteroidales bacterium
TTTTTGCAAAGGTAAGAATTTATATACTAAACACAGCTTTTTTACTATGCGCCGTCATTCATTGATTTGCGAAGTCGATTTTTCTATATAAAGAAAAAAGATGCCGCGAGTCGTTGACTTACAGCATCTAATCTGCGGAAAGACAGGGATTCGAACCCTGGGTACCCGTAAGGGTACAACGGTTTTCGAGACCGTCCCAATCGACCGCTCTGGCATCTTTCCTTTGGTCGCTTCAAAAATTGCACTGCAAAGGTAGAAATCTTATTTGGTTTGACCAAATTTTCTGACACTTATTTTTTTACACGATCAGCCTTGCGTAAGCGCATAGAGTTGCATATAATTTGGATTTTTTGTAACTTTGTAAGTTACCACAATTTATTCATTAGCATAAGTGACCAATGGATTTTAAGTTATCTTCATTATATAAACCCACTGGCGACCAGCCTCAGGCGATTGACGCTCTGGCTCAGGGCATAATTGAAGGTGTCCCTGCTCAGACGTTGCTCGGCGTGACCGGATCAGGTAAGACGTTTACTATGGCAAACGTGATTGAGCGGGTTCAGAAGCCTACATTGATTCTCAGTCACAACAAGACCCTTGCCGCCCAGCTCTACAGCGAGTTCAAGAATTTCTTCCCAAACAACTCGGTGCAGTACTTCGTGTCTTATTACGATTACTATCAGCCGGAAGCATATATTCCTTCCGTTGACAAGTATATAGAGAAAGATCTGATGATTAATGATGAGATTGACAAACTGCGTCTCGCCACTACCTCTGCCCTGCTCTCGGGCAGAAAGGACGTGATCGTCATTTCATCCGTTTCATGTCTCTACGGCATCGGTAATCCCGATGACTTCAACAGTAATATAATAGAGATTGTTGTTGGACAAAAAATTGCCCGCAACGTCTTTCTCCGTTCACTTGCTGAGGCTCTTTATTCCCGCAATGAGGTTGATCTTGCCCGTGGTACGTTCCGTGTCAAAGGAGATACCGTGGATATTCGGCTCGCTTATGAAGAAATCATATTGAGAGTGGTTTTCTGGGGCGACGAGATTGAATCAATCCAGACGATATACCCCGACGGGACTTCACTCGGAACTCATGATACATTCAAAATCTTTCCGGCAAACATTTTTGTCACTACAAAAGAGCGACAGGCTTCTGCGATCGCAGGTATTGAATTTGATCTTGCCGAACAAGTTAACTTCTTCCGAAGTGAAGCACGTGAACTGGAAGCAAAACGCCTCTACGAACGCGTGACTTACGATGTCGAAATGATCCGCGAGATAGGACACTGCTCCGGAATTGAGAACTATAGCCGTTATTTCGACGGGCGAGAGCCTGGAATGAGACCGTTCTGTCTGCTTGACTATTTCCCCAAAGACTTTCTCACTATAATCGACGAAAGCCATGTCATGATTCCACAGATTCGAGCCATGTACGGAGGAGACTTGTCGCGTAAGATGAATCTTGTGGAATATGGCTTCCGGCTTCCTGCCGCACTTGACAACCGCCCGCTGAAATTTGAGGAATTTGAACGCCTGACACATCAGACTCTGTACGTGAGCGCAACTCCCGCTGATTACGAATTGCTTCAGAGCGAAGGCGTGGTAGTTGAGCAGATTATCCGACCGACAGGTCTGCTTGATCCGGTGATTGAAGTGAAGCCTTCGCTTAACCAGATTGATGACCTTCTTGAAGAGATACAGCTGAGAAAAGAGCGTGGAGAACGTGTTCTCGTCACCACGCTTACTAAGCGTATGGCAGAGGAACTCAACGACTACATGCTTAAACTCCAGATACGGACAGCATACATTCATAGTGATGTCGACACTCTCGACCGCATCAAGATTCTTGACGACCTGCGTGCGGGGACTTACGATGTGCTCATAGGTGTAAACCTCCTTAGAGAAGGTCTTGATCTCCCTGAGGTGTCGTTGGTTGCGATACTTGATGCCGATAAGGAGGGGTTTCTCCGCTCCCATCGTTCGCTCACACAGATTGTCGGACGCGCGGCTCGAAATCTCAACGGCACTGTCATCATGTACGCCGACAAAATCACTGACAGCATGCAGCAGACAATTGACGAGACCAACCGTCGACGGTCGATCCAGCTTGCCTACAACGAGGAGCACGGAATTACGCCTCAGGCAATTGTGAAAGCTCGCAATAAGATTATCGGTGTGGATAAGGAGGAAGACAAGAGTTCTGCCACTACCCGGCGTCAGGCTGAACGGCGCACTCAGTCGGAAGAAGTGCCCTATATCAGCGAATATCAGTCGACTACGGTAAATATTGCAGCTGACCCCGTAATTCCGTATATGAATCCCGATGAAATGCGTCGATCTATAGAGCGGCTGCGTGCAGAAATGGTCAAAGCCGCCAAGGACATGGAATTTATGGAAGCTGCCCGACTCCGTGATGAAGTCCTGAAAATGGAGAAACTGATGTCGGAACTTGAGGAAGAGAAGGTCTCGACTTCTAAAGGTATCAAATAGCGTAAATAGCAGTGAAACAAAGCGATAAAGATATGAACAAGACAACTGTTCAGGAAAAGTCCAGGAACAGTCATCTCTCACCCTATCCTCCGACAGCTTGGCTTCCCACATCCGTCAAGGAGATGAAAGCTCTGGGCTGGGATGAAGTAGACGTACTGCTGTTCACCGGCGACGCTTATGTGGATCATCCTTCATTCGCGGCGGCTGTGCTTGGTCGCACGCTTCAGGCTGCCGGCTACAGGGTTGCTATTGTTCCCCAGCCTAACTGGCAGGATGATCTCCGTGATTTTAAGAAATTCGGAGCGCCTCGGCTCTTCTTCGGAGTCAGCGCCGGAGCCATGGATTCCATGGTCAACCACTATACCGCGAATCGACGCCGGAGGAGTGATGATGCCTATACTCCCGATGCGCGTCATGGCGCCCGCCCCGACTACCCCACTATCGTCTATTCTTCAATTTTGAAGAAGTTGTTTCCCGACATTCCGGTGATTATTGGAGGAATAGAGGCTTCTATGCGCCGTCTTGCTCATTATGACTACTGGCAGGATAGGCTTAGACCTTCGATTCTGATTGATTCGCCTGCCGACATGCTTATCTACGGTATGGGAGAGAAAACGATTCTTGAAATTGCACGAATTCTTGATTCAGGCAAGCGGATTTCCGAAATAACTGATCTCCCACAGACTGCGGTAAGGCTTCATTTGTCCGCTGTGCCTGAAAAATCTGATTCGAAGGACATAGTGCTTGCAGATTGGAAGAGTGTGAGCCGTGACAAACGTGCACATGCCGAAAATTTTAAGATTATCGAACAGCAATCCAACCGCCGGAAGCCCGACACTACCTTATGGCAAGCTTATCCGGCTGAAAAAGTCGCGGTAAAAGTAAATCCCATGCTTCCGGCAATGAGTCAGGGTGAAATTGATGCAGCATTTGATCTCCCTTACACTCGTCTGCCCCATCCACGCTACAAAGGTCGACGTATCCCGGCGTTTGACATGATCAAGTTTTCTGTCAACATGCACCGCGGATGCTTCGGAGGGTGTGCATTCTGCACGATTTCGGCTCACCAGGGTAAGTTTATTGCATCACGAAGCAAGGATTCGATCCTGCGTGAAGTTAAGCAAGTGATCCGAATGCCTGACTTTAAGGGATATATCAGTGATCTGGGAGGTCCTTCTGCCAATATGTATGGTATGCAGGGTCGCGACACCTCTCTGTGCGACCGCTGTCTCCGCCCATCATGCCTGCATCCCGCGATATGCCCGAATCTCAACACCTCACACAAAGCTCTTCTCGACATCTACCATGCTGTTGATTCCATCCCGGAAGTAAAAAAATCCTTTATTGGCAGTGGTGTCCGTTACGATCTCTCGATGCATCCTACGGGAAGTAAAGAGATTGACCGAATCAACCGTACATATAACGAGGAGTTGATCACATCCCATGTTTCTGGTCGACTGAAGGTAGCTCCGGAGCATACTGCCGATCATGTGCTTTCAATAATGCGCAAGCCATCGTTTTCTCTCTTTCAGAAGTTCAAGCAGACGTTTGACGAGGTGAATAGCCGACATAATCTCAATCAACAACTTATCCCCTATTTCATTTCCAGTCACCCGGGATGTCGGGAAGTAGATATGGCTGAACTTGCTGCTGATACTAAGAAACTCGATTTCAAGCTTGAGCAGGTACAGGATTTTACCCCTACTCCTATGACTTTGTCGACCGAGATCTACTATACAGGAATACATCCCTATACCGGCGAACAGATTTTCACTGCCATAACTCCAGCCGAAAAGCTTGCTCAGCGAAAGTATTTCTTTTGGTGGGATAAGGCTTATAGAGCCGACATCATTTCATCCCTCACCCGCCTTCATCGCCGCGATCTGGTGGCGCGTCTGTTCCCCAACAGGTCATATATCCGCAACTAACTGGTTCCTACCATTCTTAAATAATTCAAGGGCGCAATCCTCTTGCGGGGATCGCGCCCTTGGCGTTTGATAAAGTAAATCGTATTACTTCATATTTTCGATGTAGTTGCGGAGAGCATCATTCTCGGGATCAACCTCAAGGAACTTATTGAGGTAGATCTTGGCTGTATCCTTATCTTTTTCGCCCAGATAATAGTTGGCGATCATGTTGTAGGCAGTGATGTAGACGTCACGATGCTTTTCAACGTTGGAAGGATCAGTGTCAAGGATAGCTACTACATTCTTGAATGCCTCGGTCGACTCAAGGTTGGGAGCACCGTTGTTCTTCACCAGAAGGATACGTGCTTTGGTATTGGCAACCGAATAGTTGTCGGGAACCTTTTCAAGCACCTGGTCAACGTACATGATGGCTTTGTCAGCTGCCTGAACCTTCGAAATGGAATCGGGGGCGGTGGCAGCTACGTTCTGATAGCGGCGGGCGAGCATGTAGATATCGTTAGTGCTGGGAGTCTCACAAGCTGCGATGTACTCCTCAAAAGAAGCAGCTGCTTCGGGATACATTTTTGCTGTGCTGTAAGCACCGGAAAGATCCTTAAGAAGATCGATCTTCTCGGGGTTGAGTTTCACGGCCGCTTCATACTGAGCTACTGCAAGAGTGTCCTGACCGAGCTCCTGAAGCACTTCACCATAGGTGGTGTAGTCATTGGTCACAGGGACAGTCTTGGGGTTAGCGAAGAATGCCTTGGCATATTTCTCAGCATCCTGCCACTCCTTCAGAGCAGCCTTGTTAAGGAACTGCATGCGCTGCATGTAGAAGTTGTCGGGTTCTTCAGCAAGAAGCTTACCTGCAAGATCAAATGACTTGTCATATTCCTTGCCAAAGTAAAGCAGACCTACATAACGCTGCTCATCCTTCTTGAAGTGATTAGGATTCTTGATATAGTCGCCATACTGCTGTGCAGCCATAGTGAGCTGGTTGTTGTCGTAGTATTTCTCCGCGAGTTCACGCTGTGCGAGCGCCGAGTTCGGGTTTTTGCTAAGAAGTTCCTTGAGTCGGCCGATAGCGTAGTTGGCGTCAACGGGGAAATACACGCGTGCATATTTCACGTATGCTTCGGGATACTCATTGTCCACGTCGAAGCTCGAAGCCATTTCGTAGTAGCCTACAGCGTCGCCGATTTCGCCGGGAGTCGATGCGTTCTTAGCCAGGATGTCACCTTCAAGGATGTAGGGTGCGGGGCTCTTCTTTTTCTTGTCGGCGTCCTTGGCTTCCTTCACGTATTTCTCGATTTCTTTAGCGTAAGCCACAGGATCGGCATTGAAATATGCGCGTGCGATGTCGGTGAGCATCACAGGATTCTTCTTGCCAAGATTCTTTGCTGCCTTGAACTGGGCTTCAGCTGCCGACTTATTGCCGTTTCGGAGATCAAGGGCGCCAAGACCTACAAAGTTCATGGGATTCGCAGCATCAGCGGCGATACCCTTGTCAAAATAGCTCTTTGCTTCAGAGGCATTACCTTGCTGAAGAGCAATCTGACCAAGATAGTAGTATGCGGTTGCCTTGTCGGTGGAGGCATCATTGATGGTACGGTCGAGGATGGTTTTTGCATTGTCGATTTCATCGACCTTGTAGTACTCGATACCATCTTTGTAGCCCTGTTGAGCTGACATGCTCAGTGATCCTGCGAGAAGCAGGGAGAACAAAAATTTGATTTTCATGTCTCGATGATTTAGTTTACGTTTATACTATTTTTTGTTTATTCCATTGCTGTGATTGATGGCTATTCCACATTCACCTGGCGGGGTTGCACCAGCGCGGGAAGAACACCGGTGAGGAGAATTATCTTCTGCCCTCTGAAGCTCGTCACAAACGAGTAGAAGCCGTGAGAGGTTGTTCCGCCCACTCCGGTGGTTGCCATATATATCGAACGGTAGAGAGGATATTTACCGTCATAAATGTACTGCTGATAGGGCTTATAAGCTTCCAGAGAGTCATCACGGCGTACTTTGAGCACCTTCACCGCCGGAGAGAAATCAAGTGCAGTCGTGTCGGAGCGCTCAAGCGACTCTGCAATATCGGCGGTCGACATAGTGCCGCTCTTGAGGTCAGATGATAGCCAGCTTACACCTATCACGCCGATAGCATTCTTGTGATTCTGCACGGCTTCGAAGACTCCCTTGTTTGACCCCTGGGCATAAACATTGGGACCGAAGTCAGCACCGTTCATAAGTGAGTCACGCATGTATTTTACCGTACTTGAAGCCTCGTGGTCAAACACCACTTCAATCTTGCCGAGTTTGCTTGGCTCAAGCTGATTCCAGTCGGTCACCTCCCCGCGGAGAATTTCCCCGATCTCTTTCATCGAAAGAATTGAGGCAGTATTTTCCTTATTTACGATAAGTGCAAGCGCATCGACTGCAATCTGACGTACTTTGGGAGTGCGTTTTTTTGATGTCAGGAACTGTTTTTCCTGAGCTGTGAGATCGCGTGCCAGCACCACCGAAGGCACTTTAAGTTCCATCAAGGAGTCGACGCACGATTTTTCGTCCATGTAGTACGGAAGCACGGAGGCATCCGGGTAAATGTACTCGAATACTTCGATTTCCTGCTGCATGATGTTTTCGAATGAGGCATCGACAGCGATTTTGGTCACGCCGCTGGTACTGGTTACACCCTGTTTCTTCTCAGAATACTTCGTGCATCCTGTCAGCCCGATAAGAGCTATAGCGGAGACTGCGAGCAATTGCTTGATCATGAGGCAGACGGATTAGATGTTTGAATCGATTCCTTTAAACTGACGATAACCACGCCAGAAGCCATAGAGCACGAGAATTACACCGCCTACCCAGCGAAGCCACATCCAGTTGGGATCTTCCCAGCCGAAGAAGTTGATAAGCAGAAGCACGCCCATGCCTACGTAGACTATTACCATGAAAATGCCGAAAATGAGGCCGAGAATTGTGCGGGTCTTGCCGGTGTTGTTGTTGTCCTGTGCCATAATGTTTACTTTTTTCTTTTTGAGTTGTTGATTAAACGTGTAATTATCACGACTTTCAGTTGAAATCTTCATCAATTCAAGTCGCTTTAATTAAAAACGTTTAGTCCGTCATCTTGGTTCATGATGTTCCCGATATCCGGACTTGACTCTATTATGTGGTGTAAAGTTAATAAAAATCGCGTGACAATGATAAATTTTCATAACTTATTTAAAAACTATTAACACCGCTTATCAATTTTGCCGTTTTTTAGTTATCTTTGTTGTAGCAGAAAGCCCGGCTGTGGCTTAGCAGAACTACTCTAACCCGTATAGATCACGATGGCAACATTACCTCCTTTGGCTGAGCGCATGCGTCCCCGCACGCTTACTGATTATATCGGACAGACCCACCTCGTCGGCGAAGGTGGCGTGATACGCCGGATGATCGATCTCGGATCGGTCTCATCATTCATTTTATGGGGTCCTCCGGGGGTGGGAAAGACTACTCTCGCCCGAATCATCGCCAACACCACGGAGTCTACTTTCCACACTCTCAGTGCAGTCACATCAGGAGTCAAGGAAGTGCGCGAGGTGATCGAACGCTGCAAAGCCGAAGGCGCAAGCGTGTTTTCCAAAGGTCGACCAATTCTCTTTATTGATGAGATTCACCGCTTTAACAAAGCACAGCAGGACAGTCTGCTCGGCGCGGTGGAGAGCGGACTTGTGACACTTATTGGTGCCACCACCGAAAATCCCTCTTTCGAGGTTATCCGCCCTCTCCTCTCCCGCGCTCAAGTCTACACATTGCGCCCGCTCGATGCCCCCGAACTCGATCGCCTTCTTCATCATGCGATCGATAACGATGAAATTCTCCGAAATCGCAATGTGCGGGTGGAGTCAACCGACGCATTGTTCCGCTTCTCAGGCGGCGATGCCCGTAAACTCCTGAATATTCTTGATTTGCTTGAGCAGTCCACCCCCGCTTTGCAGCCGATGGTGATCAGTGATGCCGTCGTAACGGAGGCTCTTCAGGAAAATCCTGCCGCCTACGACAAAAATGGCGAAATGCACTATGACATTATCTCGGCTTTTATCAAGAGCATTCGCGGAAGCGATCCGGATGCAGCCGTCTATTGGCTGGCAAGGATGATTGCAGGCGGGGAAGATCCTGTGTTTATCGCCCGACGGCTCGCTATTCTTGCAGGAGAAGATATTGGGTTAGCCAATCCCAACGCACTTCTACTCGCCAATGCCACCTTCGATATTATCCATAAGATCGGGATGCCTGAGGGACGTATTCCCTTGGCTGAGTGCGCCATCTATCTTGCTAATTCACCCAAAAGCAACTCTGCATATCTGGCAATCGACAAAGCTCTGGATCTTGTGGAACGTACGGGTGATCTTCCTGTCCCGCTGCATCTGAGAAATGCTCCGACCAAACTGATGAAAACGATGGGTTATGGCGCTGACTACAAATATGCGCATGATTATCCCGGGAATTTTGTCCGACAGCAGTTCTTGCCTGATGGAGTGAAAGATACCCGCCTGTGGCAGGCTTGTCCCAACCCCTCGGAGGACAAAATGGAATCTCTAAGGCATCAGCGCTGGCAACGCTGATACGCTCCCGGAGTTGCAGAGTATCCGTTTCCATAGCGGTCACAGTTCCAGTCTGCTTTTTGAAGCGAACTTTCAGCCTGACCATGCAGGCTTGATTCCGGCATCAGGGAGAAGTCAAAGAGATAGTTCTCACCTGTGTTAACAAAATCCACAGGGCTATCCCACAGACAGCCGATAAAGTTTTCATCGTCACTACCTCCCGATTTCATCGCCGTTGACCGGAACCATATATCCGTTCCCATTAGGTCTGACATTGACAGCTCACTGCCCCAACGCCCGTAAATCAGACAATTGTCGATATTCATTTTCACGCGCTCGACATTTTCAACTCTTATTGCTGCCTCGGTGCAGTAAGCCAGCAAATAATAATTTGCCAGAGTGCAGTGATTTAGATTGCATCCCCCCCCGTCAATCATCATCAGTCCCTCCCCGGCATTACTGAATTCACAGCCTATGGCTTCGACGGTAGCATCCTTGCTCTGTAGCACATTTTCAGAAGCGTTGCGGATCAGACAGTTTGTCAATACAAGACTGCTGCCAGACTCCATATCAACGGCATTCACGGTATTGACAATTTCAACGTTCTTAAGCACGTTGGAATCACTCGTATTTCTAAATATTATTCCGCCCCATTGCCTTGACATCACATCGTAAGGTATATCGGCAGCCACAAAGCCATGTCTGTCGCCGCGCATTATTATCGGAGCTTCGGAAGTCCCTTCTGCCGTGATTCTGCCGGCTACGTCAATTATCGCTGAATCATGAAGATATATAGTGGAGCCTGCACCAATTGTTAAAGTAACACCTTCTTCAATTCTTGTGTTGCCATAGAGGTGGACATTTCCCTCCCACTTAGTATCTGAGGTAAGGTGAAGATCTTTGTGCACTTCTACATCAACCACATTAATGCTAAGCGGCAGACGGGAGGTTAAGCCGTTGGTCGATGTGAAAGCTATGGAGGTGGAAGCGGTGTTTAATACGGACGATACAGCTTCTGCATCCACAAGAATATAGATAGAATCTTTACCACGGATTTCCACGTCGTGATGCACAGCCCCTCCTATCCCGTCCACATTTAGCCTGTAATATTCAGCAAAGTCACCTTCCACCTTAATATCATTGAGTGATAGGATCTTATCAGAAGGATTACGCAACGTGAAACGTATTGTAGGGGTCTGCTGACCGCTGAGATGTGTGCCCATTTCAAGGCGCTCTACCGAAGGAATCGGTCTGACCGAACCATCCACAGCCACATCGTCATTGATGCAGGATGACAGGCTGAAAAAGGCGGAAGCAGTAAGTATCGGGAGAAGAGGTTTATTCATTTTCATGTTGATTAAACGCTTCCCACACTTATTTTATTGTGTCGGGACTACGTCAATAAGCATTTTGGTCTCTGCCGGACAGTGTATTGAACACGGTGCGGACAATGATCTTCATGTCAAGCAGAAATGTCCAGTGGGCTATGTACCACATGTCGTGCTTAATGCGTTCTTCCATCTGCCAGTCCTCGTCCATGGCTCCGCGGCTGCCGTTCACTTGCGCCCAGCCCGTCAGTCCCGGTTTCACGGTATGTCGGAGCATGTACTTGTCAATGACACCGGAATAATAGTCGGTCAGGCTCACCATGTTCGGTCGCGGGCCCACTACTGACATATCCCCTTTCAGAACGTTCCAGAACTGCGGAAGTTCGTCAATATTGGTTTTGCGCATGAAAGCTCCGAATTTTGTGATTCTCGGATCATTACGTGACGTCTGTGATGAATTGGACGCATTGTTCACTCTCATGCTCCTGAACTTCCAGCAATCAAATTCCTGTCCCATATATCCGCTCCTGCGCTGTTTGAAAAAAATAGGTCCCGGCGAGGAGAGCTTGATTCCGATCGCCACGGGAATAAGAACAAGTGGCGAACAGATCAGCACGATAGATGAAAAGACTATGTCAAAACCACGCTTGATGAAGCGGTTGAGAGGTCGGCTTAGTGGATTCTGACGAAACGATAGCACCGGTAGCGTATTGCCGCGATTACTCAAGTAGTATTTTCTGGATGCCCATCTGCCAAGCGACGGCACAAAATAGAATTGCGACATGTGATCATCAGCTATTCTAATCGTCTCATCCATCATGTGTGGGCGGTCAGTGCTCTTTGTGAAGTAAATGTGGTGCACGTAATGCGTCTCAAGGAATCTTTCCATATCTTTAAGATCACCGAGAAATTGAGCCGGCAGCTCAGGCTGGAGTGAGTCAGGTGTCTCGTCGTCCACGAATCCGACCACGTGGTAACCGAACCCTTCATCCGAACTCATCTCTTTAGCAAGGCGTCTGCCGGTCTCACCCGTGCCCACGATAATCGCACGCACGGAGTTTCCGCCATTGCGCCTATAGCGCTTAAGCACAAGGCGTGACACCACCACTTCAAGCGGCAATATCACGGCTAACGTCCCATAAAGGATCCACAGGAATCTGTAGGACAGTATATTGAAGTCGAGAAACCAGAGAAGTGACAAAAATGTGATGGCGTGGATCACCACGGCTATCAAAGTCCTGCCCACCACTCTGTCCATATAGAGGGCTCTGCTTGAATGCACCCTTCTCATCAGATAGATGACCGTAGGAATAAGAGCTACATTGAGGGAGAGCACCATAAGTTTCATGTCATGCGCAGTCAGGTGATCATTACCTGTGATAAGTAATGCCACAGCAAGCGCTACGTTGCACGACACGACATCAGCCGCGGCCATCAGATATTTGATGATGCCGCCTGTCGTGCGAGGCATTGGTGATCCTTCGATACGTCGGGCCACTGCTGACTTCTGATATTAGTTAGGAAATACTCTGATTTTGAGTTGAAACACGAAGGGAGTGGTAATCCGCTCCCTTCGTGTCAAGTTCATTATCTCTTGTCCTTAATCAAGATGCGAATTGATCACACCGATTTTTTCTTCAAGATCGGCTATTTCGCTGCGGGTGTTCTGGATCCTGCGCTCGATTTCACGCAGCATCGCTTCTCCGCTCTTGCTCTTGGTGTTGAAGAAACCGCGGTTGTTTTCCGCCGTCTTGATCTCATTGCGTTTTGATTCCAGGATGCGGGTCAGGCGATCGCGCTCACGAAGCAATCGCTGGGTATCACCTGCCATATCAGCCACATTTTCAACAAATTTTTCTTTACCGGCACGTTGTCCGCGGAGATCCCATTTATTGTTTATCTCATTGAGTACTGCGCGGTAGCGATCGTACACCTTGTCTTTCTCACGGAAAGGAACGTGACCGATCTCCTGCCAGCGTGCCTGCTGTTGTTTCACAATCTCGATCACCTTTTCACGAGGTGTCTCTGCTTCAATTGCTTCAAGAGCAGCAATCACAGCCTTCTTCTCTTTCAGATTGCTCTGCTCTGCCTGTCTGACTCCGCTGAGCGCAGCCTTCTTACGCTCGAAGAATGCATCACACGCCGCAAGGAAGCGTTTCCACACGGTATCGCTCATTCGTCGGGGAACAGCACCGATCGTGCGCCATTCCTTCTGCATGGCAGTGAGAATATCAGATGTCTTTTTCCATTCGGTGCTTTCTACGAGAGCCTCGGCTTTTTCACAAAGAGCGATTTTCTTCTCCAGATTAGCGCTCTGCTCATCCTTCATCGACTTGTAGAATTCAGCTTTGGCTGCGAAAAACTTGTCACATGCCTCACGGAATCTTGTGTACAGTCGGGTGTTATTCTTTTTGGAGGCATAGCCGAGTTTCTTCCACTCCTCCTGTGCTTCGATAATCTGCTTGGTGGCGGCATCCCAGTCACCAAAACTGTTAATTGAAGCTATTTCGATCGACTCCACCTTTTCGCAAAGAGCGTTTTTGCCTTCTTCATTGGCTGCCTCGCGTGCTTTTCTCTCTTCAAAGTGAGCCTGATATTTCTTATTCACCACAGCCGAGGCATCCTTGAACCTATTCCACAGTTCCTCGCGGATTTCTTTTGCCACCGGACCGATAAGTTTCCACTTGTCATGCAGTTCCTGCAGCCTGTGGAAAGCAGTCAGCACATCCTCTTCCCCGGCAAGAGTCTCGGCTTCGCCACATAGGAACTCCTTAGCTTCGAGATTCTTTTTGAAATCATAGTCGCGGAGATCTTTATTCACCTTAAGCTGATCGTAGAAATGCTCCACGGCAGTCTGGTAGCGCTTCCACTGTCCTGTCGACTCCGTGGGCGAAACCTCTCCAATCGTTTTAAACTCCTGTTGGAGATCCTTGAATTGCTGATAGACACGGTTCACGTTGTCCGTGTCCTCCGCCATTTGTGACAGCGTGGCTATTATGAGTTCCTTTCTCTCATAGTTTCTCTGCTGTTCTGCCTCCTGACGTGCGAGAGCTTCCGCACGCTTTGTCTTGACGGTCTCGAGCAGGGACTTGAATTGTTCTTCCAGCGGATCGGGAGTAGGTGCGTAGTCCTCTCCTTCGGCAAGGGCTGCTATTTCAGCATCTGTCTCAGCCTTACGCATGTTCGACATGTACATTCTCAGGCGTGCCACTTCGTCCCGCTGGATTTCCTCGCCTTCTTTCTCTGCGATTGCAGCGAGCGCTGCCACCACCTCTTCCTTAGTGGAATAATCCGGATGACGTGGTGCTGGTGTCTCCTGGATTGTGGATGTTTCAGCCACCTCTGCTTCTGTAGCGGGGGCGACGGCGGGATTCAAGGTCTGGTCGGTTACTGTATCTTTCTGTACCGACGTCTCGGAAGTAATCATAGCGTGATAACTATATTGCTGAAATAAAGTTAATTAGATAGGTTCGGACAATTTCTTGCCACTATACTTTCTTGGTTTATCTGCCAAATTTAGACAAATGTTTACAATTTACCAACTATTTTTAAAAAATATTTGATTATTTTTGCGCTTGATTGAATTGCATCGGTGTACACCCCGCATCCGATTCAATGTCGATATCTCTACTTTCATGTAAATGATTTATCACCTTTCTTATATGCGACAGATTATCACTCACTTCACCGACGACGACCTCTATAAGTTCACCATGTGCTGTGCCGTCATCCGCAACTTCCCCCGCACACAGGTCAAATACCGTTTCACCGACCGCGACAACACTGTCTATCCCGCCGGTTTTGCCGATGAGCTTTACCGTCAGATCACTCTCCTCGAAAATGTAGTTATCACCGAGGAGGAAATTGAATTCATGAAGAGAAAATGTAACTATATTCCGGGATGGTTCTATAGTTTCCTGCGCGGCTTCCGCTATGATCGCCGTAATGTCTCTGTCAGTCAGGATTCCGACGGACATCTCGACGTGGAGTTCGAAGGATGCTGGAGCGATACGATTCTGCTTGAAGTAAAGGTGCTCGCCATCATATCAGAGCTATATTACATGATGACGGGTCAGGAATCGCTGATTGACTATGAAGAATTCTATCAGCGGTCGATGAATAAGGCGGCAAGGATGATCGGGGCTGGATGCCAGTTCAGCGATTTCGGCACGCGTCGCCGTGCTTCTTTCCGCGCACAGGACACGTGTGTCCGTGCGATGAAGGAATGTGGCGAAGCTATGACGTCAGCCAAAGGACGGTTTGTCGGAACGAGCAATGTCTACCTTGCCATGAAATATGATCTGACTCCTATTGGCACGATGGCTCACGAATTTGTATGCGCCATAGCAGGGATGTACGGCCCGCAGATGGCTAATCACATAGCGATGGACATGTGGGCTTCCACATATCGCGGAGCGCTCGGGACTTTTCTCTACGACACTTACGGCTGGCGCATTTTCAGTCTGAATTTCTCGGAGGACTACGCCAACATGTTCAAGGGCCTGCGCGTCGACAGTGGCGATAACTATCATGAGCTCGACATGATTGTCGACAAGTACCGCTCGCTCAACATTGATCCACGCACCAAGCAAGTGATTTTCAGTAATGGGTTGAACGTGGACGAAGCAATCGACATTCAGCGTTATGCAGCCGACAAATGTCTCCCCTCCTTCGGTATCGGGACTCACTTCACTAATGACTTCCCTGGAATCCGGCCGCGCAACATCGTCATCAAATTGCTCGCTGTGAAGATCACCGAGTCATGGCCATTCTATTGCGAGACATGCAAGCTTAGCGAGGATCATGGCAAATACACCGGTAACCAGGCTACAGTCCGCCGTTTCCTTGAAGCGCTCCACTTGCCAGAATGACTTCTTAAAGATCTATATATTAGCTAAAGAGCCGGCGGAGAAATTTATTCTCCATCGGCTCTTCTTGAACTCTCCGGTGTCAACGTGTCGGATTATTCGTCACGCAGATACTTCACCGGATTTCCTGAAGCAACTTTCATGCTGTTGAGCACCACGATCAGCAGAATGAATCCCATAAGCACTATCAGGCACACAATCATCGAAATGGGCGACAGGGACACTTGTGTCGTGAATTGCGACAGCCATTCACGCCCCACAATCATAGCAAGCGCTCCGCCTGCGATCAGGGATGGTACGGCTACTCTCGACGTCTCCACGCATAACATCTTCACGATTGACCCTGCCGATGTGCCGGTCACCTTTCTTATGGCAATCTCTTTCGCTCGGCGCTGCACTTCGTCGGTCACAAATCCGGTCAGTCCGATCAGCGCGATCACAAATATTACCAGTCCGACAATCATCACTGATGTCCCGAATGTCTTGATCGGCTCAAGGAATCCTTTAATTGTCTCTTCATAGGGAATGATATAGACTTCAGCGGTCGGGGCGATCTCGTTTATTACATTCTGCACATCTTCGAGCCCCGACGGAGATATCTTGTCGAATTTTACGTAAAGATATGCCATTACTCTTTTGGATTCGGGGAAAATTACGGCGCCTCGCTTGTTATCAGCACTTTCCTGCTCAAATCCATTTCTCTGCATGTTGTTGATCACGCCGCATATTTCAAAATCGGAGTAACCCTCTATGCCTGAATGTTCTGTAATATTGAACCTCTGACCGAGCACATTGTCTCCTTCCACATCGAGATTAAAGTAATCTCTTAGATCGTCAACCAATCGTTCTTCAACTATGACCTGATGCACCGTTGAATCAGCATCCGATCTGAACGTCTCTCCCCTTACGAAGTCTATACCTAACACTTCGAAAATATTGGGACTCGCCTGATACATGTCGGAGACATTTTTCTGTCGTTCTTCATCATCCCCGATCCAGATATTATTTCCGGAAGCATACATGGCAAAGTCCATATAGGCTGATGCAACATCCACCACTCCCGGGACCTGACGAATCTGTTCAACTAAAGCGTGACGCTTGCTCATTGGTACACTCCCGACATGTGCGATACCTATGTTTTTGTAATCGAATCCCAAGTCTGAATTGGAAAGCATACGGTACTGACGTCCGACGAGCACAAGCAGACAGATAAGCATAGCCGCGGCGAAGAACTGTAATGATAGGAGGCAGAGCTTCCAGATTTTCCTGCCCGATATGCTCGGCCGGAAGGCGTGCATGACTGGCGTTTTGCAGTACATCCATGCCGGTATGGCACCTGTCAGAATCAGCAGTACAAGGATAACGATTGATTCCACGAGCATGACATTGCCTGTAGTGTAAAGTTCTGCGGGGGTATGCCCGAGAAGTTTCCGGCATTCTTCACTGAAACAGAATGAAATAAGCACAGCGAGAGCAAGCGATGTCAGCAGCATCACGAGACTCTCGGTCATCACCCTTGCAAAAATCTTCGCATTGCTTGTGCCGTAGCATTTCCTCACTGCCATTTCCTTGCTTCTGCCCACCATTTGTCCGATTGTCACCAGCAGATAGTTGAGACCTGCACTCATCAGCATTACTATGGCGAGAAGTGACAGGATTCGGATCGTCATCTGGACGCCTTTTTGACCGGTATAGAAAGTGGAAAATGGCTTTAAATGGAAATTCAGATGAGCGATCTCTATGGCTTCCTTAGGAAGATTTTCTTCGATCATTCTGTCTATTCCACCTCTCACGTCCTCCGGATTGACTCCTTCTGCCAGTTTGACATAAGTCATATATCGGTCATTACCGGCCCAATTATTTCGTCCATCCCACGAAATTACGCCTATGGAAGGTAGACTGAGATAGATGTGATTTGCTCCTATTGAGGTGTTGAGGGGGAAATCTTCATAGACGCCTCCGATCATCACCTTATATTCTTCCGAGAAGGAGGGACACGTTATTACCTGTCCTATCACATCTCCCCCGATTTTATCGGCAAGTGAGCGTGGAATGACACAGGTGTTTTTTAACTCAAGAGATTCCTCAAGATTTCCTGCTACGCAAGGAGTTACGAAGAGTTTAAAGAAACAGCTGTCTGCCATTCTTACTCCCCCGCTCTCGATAATTAAGCCATCTTCTGTCTTGATTGGTGTTCTTTCCGGAAGCATACGAGTCTCACGGGTAGCTATCTCTACTTGGGGAATGTATCGCTTCAAGCCTGGACCTATTGCTCCCGGAGTATTGTTGTATTCATTATTCTCATCACCAGTCAGCGCACTTTCAGTCACCCTATATATGCGCTTGTAATCTTTGAAATGTGTGTCATACGTCTGTTCGAAGTACACTCTTGCCACGAGCAGGAAGCCGATTGCAAGTCCGATCGTCAGACAGAATATCTTTATGAGGTTACGTCGGAGATCCGACGTGAAAAATTTTATCATGATTTCTGATATTTGGATATGTTTACTTACATTCTTTCTTTAAGTGTCTCCACGATCTGTCCGTCAAACAGATTGATGATGTAATCGGCGTTCGTGGCGTCCTTCTGCGAGTGTGTCACCATCACTATCGTTGATCCTTCGCGATGTAGTTCGGTCAGCAGTGCCATGACTTCAGCGCCGTTTTTAGAATCAAGATTACCCGTAGGCTCGTCGGCGAGTATCAGACCCGGACGTGATACGATCGCCCTCGCTATAGCCGCACGTTGTTGCTGACCGCCCGATAGCTGTGTAGGATAGTGTCGGCTACGGTGAGCTATGCCCATTCGGTTCATCACTTCGTCAACTCTCCTCCTTTTTTCTTCTCGGGACAATTTAAGATTGTTTAGCGGCAGCATGATGTTGTCACGGATGTTCATCTCTTTGATGAGATTGAACGACTGGAACACAAAGCCGATTCTTCCTTTTCTCCATTCCGTGCGCTCGTTCTCCTTCAGATGTCCCACTTCCTGTCCGTCGAGATAGTATTCGCCGCCGGTCGGGTTGTCAAGAAGTCCGAGGATATTCAGCAGGGTCGATTTGCCACAACCCGAAGGTCCCATGATTGCAACGAAGTCCCCGTCCTTTATTTCAAGTGACACATTGTTGAGTGCCTGTGTCATTACGCTGTCTGTCTTAAACACTTTCTGTAAGTTCTGAATCTTGATATCCATAAGTTTTCAGTATTATTGGGTTGGTTTATTTATTATCTGCGATTATTTGATTACGAGTTTGTCAACGTCACCGAAGTTGGAGTAGGTGCTCACCACCACCCTCTCTCCGGGCTCCAGACCCTCTGTTACTTCATAGTATTTCGGATTCTGTCTGCCGATCTTTATTTCCCGCTTATGCGCCGTCTTGCCATCACTGTCGACCACATAGATCCATTTGCCGCCTGTCTTCTGGAAGAATGGTCCGCGGGCGAGAAGCACGGCTTCGGACGGTTCGCTTAGCACCAGATCAATCGGATAAGTCTGTCCCACTCTGATGTTTTCGGGTTCGCTGCCGCTGATCATCATATCGGCTTTGAATGTACCGTCCGTCACTTCCGGATACACCTTCTTCACGGTCAGATCTATCTCATGATTCTGTCTGCGTCCTACGCCACGAAGTCCCGGCACAACGCGGTCGATATAGTGCTCGTCGATATTCACGGTCAGCTTGTAGTTGTCGAGTATATTGATCTGTCCCACCTGTTGTCCGGAAGCGATGTTCTGTCCGAGCTCGGCGTTCAGGCTTCCCAACTGTCCGCTGTGGCTTGCTCGGATATTCAGATTGTCGGCACGCTGCCTGACGAGTTCGAAATTCTCCTGCATGTTATGGAGGCTCTCCTTCATCATCGCCACCTGCACGCTTCTGTAGAGTGAGTCCTGGCGGAGTCGGCTTTGCAGAAGGTTATAATTCTCCTTGGCAAGTTCGTAATCCTCCTGGGCTTTCAGATATTCTTCTCTTGATGTCAGTTTTTCATCATAGAGAGTTGACTGCTGTTCGGCAAGACGTCGCTTGCGGTTAAGATCCATCTTTGCCGTCAGTAGGTCCTGTTTGATCTGTAGACGGTCCTTCTCCATTGCAATCTCGGTGTCGCGCAGCATATTCTGTTTCTCGGCAAGCTGTGACTCTGAGTCGAGGATCTGCTGTCGAAGGTTAGGGTTATGGAGTGTCAGGATTATATCACCTTCTTTGACCATTTCGCCCTCTTCAACCCATTTTTTCTCAACGATTCCGGTCTCCAGAGCCGACACCTGCACTACTACGCCGGTCTCAACTCTGCCGTTGACCCTTATGAAATCGTCGAACGCGCCAGCCTTCACATCCGTGATAATCAGGTCATCCTTATCCGTGCCGTATGTCGAACTGTTTGACTTCGCAAAAGCCCAGACTACCGCTCCGGCTATGATTAAGCCGCCGAGTGCTATCATTCCATACTTCTTTAGTTTGGGATTCCTCTGTTTGATTTCTATATCCATGATTCTGTGATTTATCTAATTGTTGAGTGCTCTTATTCTTCAAATTATTACGTTATTCTCTGATCAGCTTTTGCCCGGAGTAATAAGCGGCTGTTATTTCACTGATTTTCAGCTGTATTCTTTTCCCTTCAAGATTGGCTTTGGCTGTGGCAAGCTTTGCTCCGGAGGTGTAGAGATCGATGGCTGACGCGCTTCCGAGCTCATATTTCCGTCGGATAGCTTTATATGCCACATCCTCTGCCTCCATTCTCCTTCTGGCTGCAGTCAGCTCGTCGTGGGCGGCTTTAAGGTCAAGTCGTGCTTGCGTGGTCAGCTTCTGCACCTCGTATTCTATCTGTTCAAGCTGAGTCTTTCTCGATGCGAGCTCAATCTTGGCCTTCTTCACTCTGTTTGTGCTGCTTAGCCCGTCAAATAATGGCATACTGAAAGAGAATCCTACATATTGCCCCATGTTATCCCTCCACTGTCGGCTGAATCCGGGGCTTCCTGCGCCTTTTGAACCCATCATCTTGAAATATGAGGTGTTGACTCCGCCGTTTAGCGAGATTCGGGGAGAATAAGCCCCCCTTGCCGCTTTCAAGGCGTATTCGCTTTCTTTTACGGCAAGTTCCGCTTCCGCAATTTTTGGGTTTTTATCCATCATTGCGCCTGCTCCTTCTTCCTCTTCAATCAGTTCGAGCGGCTCTTCGGATAGCGACATTCCCATCAGACTGCGTAGCTGGAGGTAAGCTTTGGCGAGAAGATTCCGCTGATTGGAAAGTTCGTACTCATCGGCTGCCGTGATAGCTTTCATCTCCGCCACGTCGGCACCGCTCTTCGTCCCGAGTTCCTCCCCCCACATGGTTGCCTGTAAGTCGGTCTCGTCCCGTTTGAGCTGTTCCTCCACTTGCGCCACCATTGCCCGGCAGTAGCTTACGTTGTAGAATGCCTTGATCACCTCCATCGAGATTTCATCCTCGTCCGCCTGACTCCGTTCTGCTTGGCGTCGTCGTGCTGTCCTGGCGGCCTTAAGGTTGTTGATGCTCACCAGCCCGTCAAATAACGGCAGCGACATGCTCAGTCCGAAGCCGGTCGAAAGAGCCTCCTTGTTGTCGTAAATATTAGTTTCGGGATCGATATTTCGTCCGAAACTGAGATTGCCCGATGCTGACAGCCCCACGTACGGCATAAGGTCTCCGGCTGCCAGTCGGCTGTTCACTTTTGCGCTCTCTTCGTCATAGCGGTTGAGTCGGTTGGTGAAGGCATGCTCACGGGCGTAGATCAGGCAGTCGTTAAGTGTCATTCCGGTCTTACCTGCCGTCTCAGCCCCCGACGCCGTAAGCCTCAGCGCGATCGCAAGTACTATGAGTTTACATTTTTTCATTGTCGTGATATGTCGTTCTGTTCGTTTTTCTGTCTGCAAAATTATGCTCATCCCCGCTCACTCCGAAGTATTTTTGCTTAAAACCAGCTTTTTCAGGGTCATTTTGTACAATTTTTAGACACCCTGTATGATTTTTTTACATCAACCGTTCCCCTATCTATCCTTTTTCCCTATTTCCGTAAGATTGTCATAATATTATTGTAAATTTGCGCCATGAAGATTTTGATTATTGATGACAATCAGGCGATACGCTCCACTCTTAAGCTGGTGCTTGCCTCCCGTTTCTCCGATGTCCTCACCGTCGGCGATCCCACTCTCATTCCTGCGCTTCTGTCGGCTGGAGATGTCGACGCTGTGGTTCTTGATATGAATTTCGGCAATGACCGTCTCGACGGTTCGGATGGTATTTTCTGGCTCCGTCGCATCAAGGAATCCCCTTCCGCACCGGCTGTAATTCTGATCACTGCATTCGGCGACGTGTCGCTTGCGGTCGAAGCGATGAAGCTCGGCGCCGACGATTTCGTCACAAAGCCCTGGGACAACGATGTGCTCGTCGAAAAAATCAACGCCGCTATCAACCGCAACAACAAGGCAATATCCACCACACGCTCCGTCTCTCAGGCAAAGGAAATCGTGCAGCGCGAGAACGAACGTCAGCAGATGACGCTCGACGAACTTAAGAACCGCCATATCCGCGATATTGTCGATTCTTGCGAAGGCAATCTAAGCCTCGCCGCACGTCGTCTCGGCATCAACCGTCAGACTCTTTATAATCTCCTCCGTAAGCAGTGAAACATTTTAGCCTACGTCTTTCCGTCCTTCTGATAGCTGTGATCACTTTGTCGGTCCTGGCGTTCTACCTCTTTTCTCAAGGCTTGTTGCCACAAGGCATTCTGACGGTAATTCTTGATGTGGTAGCGGTTATTATGCTCATTGCTCTTGTCGTCCGCCTTTCCTCTCTCATCACCATATTTCTTAAAGGACTTCGCGCCCGCGACACGACTCTCCGCTTTGATTTCGGCAAGAGGGATTCATTGCTACGTGACCTCGCCGACGATATGAATGCCATCGCAGCCATCTACCACGAGAATAACAGTCAGCTTGAGACGTCGAAACTCTACTACGACCGCATCCTGAAGATAATGACTCACGAAATGCGCAACTATGTGGCGCCTGTCATCTCCATTACATCCGATGTTGTCTCTCACCCCGACCGATATTCCTCTCCCGAGTCACTCCGAGATGTAATCTCGCTCATTCATTCACAAGGCGACGGCATCCGTCGATTCCTCGACTCTTACTATCGGCTCACACACCTCCCCCGGCTGCGCCTCGAATCAGTCACTGCCGCTGCATTTGCCTCCCGCCTTCTTCCGCTCGTTTCCGCCGACATTCAGGCTCGCGGGCTCCCCCCGTCCGTCCTCAGTTTTGAAGTGCCGCAGGACATGACCATGACATTTGACGTGTCGCTGATGACTCAGGTCATGCTCAATCTTATCCGCAATGCTCTTGATGCGGTCACTTCTGTCAGTGATCCCTCAGTCGTTGTTAAGTTCACCACTTCCGATAGTTGTCCATTCATCACCGTTACCGACAACGGCATAGGGATCCCGCAATCCTCGCTCGACAACCTTTTTCAACCGTTTTTCACTTCAAAGCAGGATGGATGCGGCGTCGGACTCACATTAAGCCGTCAGATTGTCCGGCGACATTACGGCGATCTAACTCTTCTTCACGCCGCTCGCCCCACCACATTTGCAATATCTCTACCCTCACTGTTGCATATTTGATAAAAAATCACTACCTTTGTGCCGCTTTTTAAGAGACAGCTCTACGCTGTGGGGGTGGCTCGTGTAGCTCCCCACAAGTGTGATGGGAAATTAATTAAGGAGCACCCCGTGTGAATTAACTTAATTTTGAGTAACACAATCATTTAATCAAACTACCTAAAATGGAAGTATTTAAGTTGAAAGCCGAGCCCCGTACCGACCTCGGCAAGAAGGCTGCCAAGACTCTGCGCAGCGAAGGCAAGATCCCCGTGGTTCTCAACGGTGGCGACGTTATCACTCTCCCCTTCTCCGGCACTCTCAAGCCCGGTCAGAAGATCGTTGAGATCGGCGACGGCAAGGGTCTGATCACCACCGATCTCGTTGTTACCAACGAAGCTGTGCGCAAGCTCATCTACACCCCCGACATCTTTGCTGTTGAAATCGAATATAACGGCGAAAAGAAAATGGCTGTCCTCAAGGAGATCCAGTTCCACCCCGTTAAGGATTCCATCCTTCACCTCGACTTCCTCGAAGTTAACGACAAGAAGCCCGTTGTTATCGAGGTTCCCGTTAAGCTTGAAGGTCACGCTGAGGGTGTGAAGGCTGGTGGTAAGCTGTCGCTCTCTATGAAGAAGCTTAAGGTTAAGGCTATCTACAGCCAGATCCCCGAACGTCTCGTAATCAACGTTGACAATCTCGGTCTCGGCAAGACTCTTCAGGTTGGCGAACTCCACTTCGACAATCTTGAGCTCGTCAATGCTAAGAACGCTGTCGTTTGCGCCGTTCAGCTCACCCGCGCCGCTCGTGGTGCCGCTGCTGCCGCTGCTGCCGGTAAGTAATTCGGTTGCTTGATTTGTATTGACTTCTCAACAGTCTAATCTCACTTTTTAATGAAGTACCTTATTGTTGGGCTGGGCAACATCGGTGCTGAGTACCGTGACACCCGTCACAACATCGGTTTCAAAATATTGGATGCCTTAGCTGAGGCATCCAATATTTCTTTTTCCACCGAACGTTATGGCGACGTTGCCCACATGCGTCTCAAAAACAAGCAACTCACCCTTCTGAAGCCTTCCACTTATATGAACCTTTCCGGCAATGCTGTCCGCTACTGGAAGGATAAAGAGAACATCGACATTAACAATATCCTTGTCGTAGTTGATGATCTCGCTCTCCCGTTCGGGGCTATCCGCCTGAAGCCGCGCGGAAGCGACGCCGGACACAACGGACTTAAGAACATCGCCGCCATGCTCGGCACCGATGCCTATCCTCGTCTTCGGTTCGGTATCGGCAATGATTATGCGCGTGGTGCTCAGGTCGATTATGTGCTGGGCTGTTTCACCCTCGACCAGCGTCAGCAGTTACCCGTCCGCATAGGTGTCGCAGTGGATGCAATTAAGGAATTTTGTCTCGCGGGGATCCAGACCGCAATGTGTAATTTCAATAACAAATGAACGATCAGCGCATTGATAAATGGCTTTGGGCTATGCGTGTGTTCAAGACCCGCACTGTCGCCACCGACGCATGCAAGAAAGGACGCGTCACCGTTGGTCAGGATGCCGGTTCTGCTGTAATCGTCAAGCCCTCACGTACGATTAAAGTCGGCGACATTATCCACGTCCGCAAGTCTCCCGTCACCTATTCTTTTCGTGTGAAAGCGCTTGCTCCCAACCGTCTCGGTGCACGGCTTGTCCCTGATTATATGGAGAATATTACTCCTAAGTCGCAGCTTGATCTGCTCGACATCGTGAAAATCAGCGGTTTTGTTGACCGTAGAAAGGGTCTCGGCCGTCCCACCAAGCGCGAAGGCAGAGAACTAGCCCGCTTCACTGACGAAATGGCTGGCGACTCTGGATGGGACTTCGACTTCGATTTTGAAGATTTCGACGACGTCGATGATTCTGACCTTGAGATGGATGATTGACTTTTAACCTTTTTTGCATACTATTCTCAATTCCAGTTATATTACTACCATGAAAATCCAACGTATTCTTCTGTCTGTCGCCGCTGCTGTTCCACTTGCGATCTGCTCAGCATTTGCAATCAGCAGTAATCCAACTCGATTTGCGATTCTTAGCGACATTCATGTGACACCCGGAAACCCTAACGAAGATTATCTCCGTAAGGCTGTCGACGAGATCAACGGACTTTCTCCCGATGTCGTTATTGTGAATGGCGACCTCACTAACGAAGGCTCCGACGAGCAGCTGATCAATGTCAAGGCAATTCTCGATCTCATTGAGGCTCCTTCGTTCATTCTTCCCGGCAATCACGAAAACAACTGGTCACAGAGTGCCACAAAGACGTTTATCGACCTGTGGGGCAACGATCGCTTTGTCGGATACAATGATTCTCTTCTCTGGGTCGGAATCAACTGTGGACCCTTTATGAAGATGGGTGATGGTCACGTAAAGCAGGAGGATCTTCATTGGCTCAAAAACACCCTTGATTCCCTCGCACCGGGACGTCAGGTCATCTCGTTCAACCACTACCCCCTCACCCCCGACCTTGACAATTATCGTCCCTATCTTGATTTGCTCCGTCAGTATCCTGTCATAGCCCACATCAACGGTCATTATCATGTCTACCGTCAGTACGTCGCTGACGACATCAACTCCATCATGGTCGGCGCTCTCGATCAGGGTGACAAAGGATGGGGTTATTCCCTGATGGACGTTTCCCCTGATTCCGTAGTCGTCTGGCGTAAGATTATCGGTGAGGAGCCTGTGCGTGAAGGAGCATGGGCGATCTCTGTCCCGGATCCGTCGGTAGCCCCTGCCGACCCCGCTGTGATTATTGATCCGAAAGCTGAGGGTTTTGTCATTGAAAAGATCTGGACCGACAGTGCATCGATTTTCACTCGCACGGCTCAGGATTCCTCCCGCCTCTATTTCGGTACCTCGCTGGGCGACTTTAAGGCTGTCGACAAATCATCCGGTTCTCTCGTCTGGCAACTCCCCACAGGCGCTTCTCTTTTTTCCCGTCCCTCTGTTGCGGCATCAGGCATTGTTGTTGTTCCTGCGGCATCCCGCGAAATCCTGTTTATCAACGCCTCCACAGGTCAGATCCGTGGTAGCCGTCAGAGCGAAGGTCCGTATGTTGCCGACGGAATAGTCATTGCTGATACTCTCTATCAGGGCGGATACAAGAAAATGGAAAAATGGGATGTGAAGAACGGTTGTCTCCTTTGGCAATACGATGACATCGACAATTACTGTCAGGCATCCCCTGTCCTCGACGGTGAAGATCTCATCTTTGGAGCTTGGGATACCAATCTCTATTGCCTTAATGCTGCTACTGGTGCTCTCCGTTGGAAATGGAATAATGGTAAGAAGGCTAATATGCTTGGTCCCGGCAACGTCGTTCCGGTTGTCACTCCCGATCAGGTAATCATTGTTGCCCCTGACCGTTATATGACCTCAATTGACCGCAAGTCCGGTTCGACTCGTTGGCGGAATAAGAGTTACCGCTATCGTGAGAGCCTGGGAGTAAGTGCCGACAAGACTCGTGCCTATGCTAAGACAATGGATGGCGAACTGGTGGCGGTTGACCTTACCGTACCTTACTTCGAGAAAGCCTGGGTCACTGATATGGGTATTGGGTACGATCATGCTCCTTGCATTGTTGCTGAGTGTGATGGCGTTGTCTATGCAGGATCCCGTCGTGGCATACTCACGGCTCTGGACGCCCTGACCGGCAAAGTGCTGTGGAGTCAGCAGCTCGGTGTTTCCGAAATAAATGGAATCGACATTGATCCCACCACCCCCTCTGATGTCTACGTCAGTCTGATTGAAGGCACCGTCTATCGTATCTCCCGCCGATAATCCTCCAATCCTAAACCTCTTTAAGGCGATGAGTCTCAGTTCGACTCATCGCCTTTTAAATTTTTATTCCCTTACTTTGTCACATCCAGAATCCAATTTGCAATCGTCCTCAGTACATCCGGTGAAATCGTCTGCTGGATGCTTCCATACTGCATCGAACCACTTCTATCCGCTGCTTCTTGAAAAAGATGATTGAGTTCTGGGAAAGCCACGATTTTCGCGGTTGGAACGTCGGATGCGATCGCTTTAAGATTCATATCGCAGTCCACTTGTGCGTCCCACGTGCCGTTAAGAGCAAGCATAGGGCATTTGATCTCCTTTAAATATTTCCCCGGAGTTAGCTTGACAAATTCCACATACCATGGCATCGTCACGACCGACAGCTCTTTTTCCATTTGAGCGTCATCATATTCCGGATGCAGACCCTTTATCAGCGGGCGAAGTTGTTCCTTCAGTTCTTCACGGTCTTTGCTCTTGGCGATTGTACCGAACATTTCACTGATCATTGCTATTTCGCCGAAATTCATCTTTCTACCATATAACTCTGAGATAGCCATGTTTTGCTTAACCATGAGATCTGCCCCATTCACTGCCATTCCGGCAAGACTCACGATAAACGCTATCTCTTCTGCGTTTTCGGCGGCATTTATCATAGCCACAGTTCCACCTTCGCTATGCCCGATTATTCCCACTTTATTTTTAGCTATCTCATTTCGTCCTGACAGGAATCTGACGCCAGCCAGTGCGTCAGAAGCGTAATCGTATGTCGTTTCATCCCCTTTCAGCTTGCTGCTCTTCCCCGCGCCTCGGTCATCATATCTCAGCACTGCGATTCCCTTCCGGGTGAGGTAATCCGCAATTACTGCGAACGGCTTATGTCCGAGTATGGATTCATCTCTGTCTTGGGAGCCACTTCCGCTCACCATCACCACAGCCGGAAATTTTCCATTACCCGGAGCTGATGAAGGCATTGAGAGAGTCCCGCATAATGTCACGTCTCCATTGCTGAAGCTCACTTCTTCCGTCTCGTACGGGAATGGCGGTTGAGGGGTCTGAGGCTTCTTTACCTCAAGATCTGCGCTGTCTCCTCTCACGAGATTAAGTGTAAGTGCCTGACCTTGAATGAAAGTGCCGTCTATCTTATCCGTAGCTTCATCGTACGTTCCTGAATAACTGACTCCAAGTTGTGGTATTCCGAACGAAAGTTCTTTATGATTTTCGATTTTCACCCCGCAGCATGGTATTCCCATCGCGCCCTGAGCAGGCGATGAGAGTGTGACCGTCGTGTCATTCACAACATTCACTACGATGGGGAGAACTCCCTGAATCTTTCCTTTCCATATTCCATGTATGTCACACTTGGCGGTCAACCCCGTCACCGACATTGCCACAAATATCAGGATTTTAGTTCCTTTCATTTTAGAGTTATATGATAAATTAATTTATTCGTTAATGCTATCCTTTTTAGAGACGGGATGAACCGGCTCATATTTATTTGACGCCGAAATTATGGAAAAGTGACGAGGTTTGCGACAAAAAATATTTTTCGTGAACTATTTCTGCCCTCTTGATGTTTTATTTAAAGAAAGCAAGATTACTTTTTCCATTGCAAGAAATGTGATAATGATTGGTTTATAAA
>CAMWPM010000034.1 GCA_947176235.1 uncultured Bacteroidales bacterium
GACCTACACCCTCACCCCCTCCCCCCTCTGAACACTCCCCCTGACACATTTTTCCATTTGAGGCTGCTTAATGGCAGCCTCTTTTTTGATAACGACGCACTTTACTAATTTCTTCTTTAGCCTCTTTGTATCAGGATTTTTTTGTATCTTTGTCACTTGATATTCCGCGATTACTAACCCGGGAGCTTCGGCACGCCACATTCCACTGACGGTCCGCTCCGCTAAAACATTGATACATTGAATTATGGCACAGGAAGATGTCTTTAAGAAAATCGTTTCACACGCCAAGGAATACGGTTTTGTTTTCCCCTCAAGCGAAATCTACGACGGTCTGTCGGCTGTCTATGACTACGGTCAGAACGGCGTTGAACTCAAAAACAACATCAAGCGCTACTGGTGGGACGCTATGACCCTCCTTCATGAGAACATTGTAGGCATCGACTCCGCCATATTCATGCACCCCACCATCTGGAAAGCCTCGGGACACGTCGATGCCTTCAACGATCCCCTGATCGACAACCGCGACTCAAAGAAGCGCTATCGCGCCGACGTACTCATCGAGGACGAGCTCGCCAAGATGGACGACAAGATCAACAAGGAAGTGGCTAAGGCAGCCAAGAAATTCGGCGACTCCTTTGACGAAGCCATGTATCGCGCCACCAATCCCCGCGTGCTTGAGCACCAGGCTAAGCGCGACGCCCTTCACGAACGCTTCTCCAAGGCGATGAACGACAACAATCTTGACGAGCTCCGCCAGATCATCCTCGATCAGGAAATCGTCTGCCCCATTTCCGGCACGAAAAACTGGACCGAAGTGCGTCAGTTCAACCTCATGTTCAAGACCGAGATGGGATCCACAGCCGACGGCGCCATGACCGTCTACCTCCGCCCCGAGACGGCTCAGGGAATCTTCGTCAACTACCTCAACGTACAGAAGACCGGACGTATGCGCATTCCCTTCGGTATCGCCCAGATCGGTAAGGCGTTCCGCAACGAGATCGTTGCCCGTCAGTTCATCTTCCGTATGCGCGAGTTCGAGCAGATGGAGATGCAGTTCTTCGTTCGTCCCGGTTCCGAACTCGAATACTTCAAGAAATGGAAGGAAATCCGCCTCCGCTGGCACAAGGCGCTCGGTCTCGGCGACGAAAAGTACCGCTACCACGATCACGACAAACTCGCCCACTACGCCAACGCCGCCACCGACATCGAATTCCTCATGCCCTTCGGATTCAAGGAAGTGGAGGGTATTCACTCCCGCACCAACTTCGACCTCTCGCAGCACGAGAAGTTCTCCGGCAAGAAGATTCAGTACTTCGATCCCGAGCTCAACGAGAGCTACACCCCCTACGTCATCGAGACGTCCATCGGCGTCGACCGCATGTTCCTGAGCGTCCTCTGCTCTTCCTACGAGGAGCAGGCACTCGAAAACGGCGAGACCCGCGTTGTCCTCCACCTTCCCGCACCCCTCGCACCCGTAAAGTGTGCCGTAATGCCCCTTGTACGCAAGGACGGACTCCCCGACAAGGCACGTGAGATCGTCAACGATCTTAAGTTTGATTTCGCCACACATTACGACGAAAAGGACTCCATCGGCAAGCGCTACCGCCGTCAGGACGCCATCGGCACACCCTTCTGCATCACCGTCGACCACCAGACTCTTGAGGACAACACCGTCACCCTCCGCGAGCGCGACTCAATGGAGCAGACACGCGTAAGCGTCGACGATCTCCACCGCCTCATCCACGATCGTGTAAGCCTCACTTCTCTCCTCCGCAAACTCTCTTAATCCACACATTACAAAATGAAAAAAGGAACAATCATTCTTATCGGCGTCATCGTCGTTATCCTCATCTGCCTCGGTAGCGGATGCTCATCCTACAACTCCATGGTTGCCGAGCAGGAAAATGTCGACAAGACCTGGGCTAACGTTGAAAACCAGTACCAGCGCCGCGCCGACCTCATCCCCAACCTCGTGTCAACCGTCAAGGGCTATGCCGCTCACGAAAGCACAACGCTCGAAGCCGTCACCAACGCACGCGCCGGACTGACCAAAGCCTACAACGATGCCAACGAAATCGAGGATCCGCAGAACAACATCGCCGCCTATCAGGAAGCCCAGAGCCGCCTCAAAGGAGCACTCGGCATCTACATCAACGCCGTCCATGAGGCTTATCCCGACCTTAAGGCAAACACCAACTTCCTCGACCTCCAGGCTCAGCTCGAAGGTACCGAAAACCGCATCGCCACTGAGCGCACCCGCTACAACGATGCCGTGCAGTCCTACAACGTGATGATCCGTCGCTTCCCCGCATCCATCGTCGCTGCCGTCTGCGGTTTCGACAAGAAGGAACCCTTCAAGGCTGAAGATGGCGCCCAGCGTGCACCTAAAGTTGAATTTTAAGCCGTCGCTTCCACATCAATGAAGAAACTTCTCTTTTTTTCACTCCTCATCATCGCCCTCCTCCCGATGATGAGCTGCCACGATGACGATAACAACATCTGGACTGAATATGCCCAGTGGCGCGACGACAACGACAAGTGGATCACCGACCTCGTGTCAAAGACCAATCCCGACGGATCGCGCTACTACGAGCGTATCACTCCGCCCTGGAATACCAATGCCTACATCCTGATGCATTGGTTCAACGACCGTGCGGAGACCGCAGGCAATCTCACGCCGCTCTACACTTCGATGGTGTCTGTAAAATACTACGGTCAGCTTTACAACGATGTTCCCTTTGACTCGTCATACAAGCTTGTCGACAGTCTTTTCAACACCACCCCGGGAAGCGTGATCCCCGGTTGGGGCATTGCCCTTTCCCAGATGCACGTGGGTGATACCTGTGAAGTCGTAATTCCCTACACCCAGGGCTATGGCGCCACTTCCACAAGCATCATCCCTCCCTACAGCTGCCTCCGCTTCGGCATCAAGCTTGTCAATATCCCCTTCTACGAATTAAAGCCCTGACATGCGCTCCAAGGGAAATATCATGCAACGTATCCTGTGCGCGGTGATGGTGTCAGTCATGGCATTGTCATCGCTCGCTACGTTTCATCATCATTCCCACGACGGCGAGGTTCACACCGTAATTTTTGCTCTCGGTCATCTCAATAACCGCGAGTGCATGCATCACGATGCCACATCCTCCTCCAATGCTTCATGCAACCATCAGGGGCACGATGGACAGGAATGTGAATTCAGCACACAGCTTCAGAAACCTGACAAACCCACTCAGCTCACGTCGCTTCCCGATCCCCCTGCATTGCAGCTGCTCCATGTTCTTGCAGCCTCGATGCCGATAATGACCGGACTTTGCCAGGCGTCAGCTGTCGAATCTCACGAACATTGCCGATGCGCAAGCTGCATCGGCATCCCCCTTGCCGGCACTCCCGGCTCTTTTTCGCGTCGCGGTCCACCGCAGGCATAAGTAAAAAATTTGGTTCTCTCCCTCCACTCTTTTTTTACTTTTCCTGCAGTAACACTGTAACCGCACGCAATCAATGAAAAAAATCAATTATCTCATTCTTGCAGCCCTCACAGCCATGTCGCTGGGCTGTTCCCACGCCCATGACCATGACGGTCTGGGACACGACCACAACCACTCCCATTCCCACGCCGCACACGAGCATGAACATGAAGGACATGACCACGAGCACGATGGCGAACACGATCATGATCACGAAGGTGACGAACATGGTGCTTCCGGCAAACACTCTGACGAAATAACCCTTGAACCCGAACAGGCAGAGCGCCTGGGAGTCGGAGTCACTACCATTGAGCCTCAGTCTTTCAGCGGTGTAATTCCCGTCACCGGACGCATAATGCCCACCACCGGTTCAGAAAGCGTCGTCACCTCCCCTTCATCAGGTGTAGTCCGCTTCAATCGCTCTATTACGCAGGGAAGCCGTGTCGGTGTAGGCACCCAGATTGCCACCGTCTCCGGAGCCGCTGTGGCCGGTGGTGATGCCATGGAAGCCGCCCGCCTCGATCTGGAGGCTGCAAAGCGCGAGCTCGATCGCATCACACCCCTTCACGAAAGCGGAATCGTCAGCACCCGCGACTACAATGCCACGCTCGCAGCCTACGAATCCGCCCGCAATGCCGCCGGAGCATCCGCTTCCGCTAAATCTGCCGGTTCATCCGCTTCCGCACGCACCGCAGGCGTAATTACCTCTCTCCTCGTCAAGGAAGGCGATTATGTTGAAGCCGGCGCCCCAATCGCTACCGTTTCCTCCAATGAACGACTAACCCTGCGCGCCGATCTCCCCCTCCGCTACAACTCACGTGCCGCACGTGTGGTAGGCGCCAACATCCGCCCTGCCTATTCCGACTCCGTCATTCCCCTCTCGGCGCTGGGCGGGAAGGTGATCTCCCCATCCCTTACGTCCTCCGACGATCGACCCGGCTACATCCCTGTCTATTTCACTCTTGGAAATAACGGAGCGATGGTAGCCGGAAGTTATGCCGACGTCTATCTCATTCTCTCCGAAAACCGTCAGGCGGTCATCGTCCCCGTCGGAGCTGTCAGCGAGCAGCAGGGCGAACATTTTGTTTATGTCCGGCTTGATGAGGAATGTTACGAAAAGCGCCCCGTCACACTCGGCGACACCGATGGCATGAACGTCGAGATTCTCAATGGTGTCAACCCGGGCGAAGATGTGGTGACCGCTGGCATGATATTCGTCAAGCTTGCCGAAAGCTCAGGCGCAGTACCCGAAGGTCATTCCCACTCCCATTGATTCGTCAACACATTCTTTATCCCTCTAACATCAAAAGACTATGTTGAATCGAATCATCCGATTTTCGCTCTACAACCGGCTGACCGTACTTATCATCTCCGCCCTGCTTCTGGTTGTAGGTACAATTGTGCTTCTGCGCACCGAAATTGACATTTTCCCCGACCTCAATGCCCCGACTGTCGTAGTCATGACCGAAGCCCCCGGTCTTGCTCCCGAAGAGGTGGAGCAGCTTGTCACATTCCCGATCGAGACCGGCGTCAACGGTGCTACCGGAGTCCGTCGCGTTCGCTCCTCTTCAGCCACAGGCTTCTCAGCCGTCTCTGTTGAATTTGACTGGGGTATGGACGTCTATCGCGCCCGACAGATCGTTTCAGAGAAACTTCAGGAAATCGCAGATCAGTTACCCCCCGGAGCGAAAGCGCCTGTGCTCGGCCCGCAGTCATCCATCCTCGGCGAAATCCTCTTTGTAGGTCTGACTGCCGACGGATCCACATCCCAATCCGAGCTCCGTACGCTCGCCGACCGCACTATCCGCCCACGCATCCTCGCACTCGGCGGAGTCTCGCAGGTGACCGTAATCGGCGGCGACATCAAGGAATACCAGGTGCAGCTCAATCCGGGTCTCATGACTCACTACGGCGTCACTCTCGACGATGTGATGTCAAGCCTCGAGCGCGTCAACGATAATGCCGGCGGTGGCATCCTTTACGAGTACGGCAACGAGTACATCATTAAGGCTGACGTCAACACCGCCGACACAGCTGCCATCGCTGCCTCCCTCGTCAAGGTTCTCGACAACGGTGCCTCAATCACCGTCGCCGATATCGGCAAGATTGCCGCCGCACATCAGGAACCGCGTCTCGGCTTGGCATCCGAACGCACCCGGCCCGCTGTTATCCTTACCGTCAACAAGCAGCCCGCCACCGGCACCATTGAGCTTACTGAGCGCATTGAGGAGGAACTTGCCGACATCGCACGCACCCTTCCATCCGACGTCCACGTCTCCACCGACATCTTCCGTCAGTCCACGTTCATCGACAATTCCATCGGCAACCTTCAGCAGTCGCTTTTCGAAGGTATTATATTTGTCATTGTGGTGCTCTTCTTCTTCCTGATGAACCTCCGCACTACAGTTATATCCGTCGTTGCGCTCCCGATGTCCATCATCATAGCTGTTCTGGTGCTCCATTTGCTTGGTTTCACCATCAACACTATGAGTCTCGGAGGTATCGCCATTGCCATAGGCTCGCTTGTGGATGATGCTATTGTTGACGTTGAGAACGTCTACCGTCGCCTGCGTCAGAATCGCGAATTACCGGAGGCAGAGCGTAAGCCAGCTCTCCGCGTCGTCTACGATGCCTCGAAGGAAGTGCGTATGCCGATCTTCAATTCCTCCCTCATCATCATCGCAAGCTTCCTCCCCCTCTTCTTCCTCAGCGGAATTGAGGGACGTATGCTCATCCCCCTCGGTGTATCGTTTATCGTCGCCCTCATCGCATCCACCATCGTGGCTCTGACTCTCACCCCCGTCCTATGCTCCATGCTGCTCGGGGGAACGAAAAGACAGCAGGCGACCCTGGACCGCGAGCCGTGGCTCACCCGCCGTCTCGCCACATTCTACCGCCGTGCCCTCGAATGGACTATGTGTCACCGGCCAGCTGTCATCGGCTCCGTGGCAGCACTCTTCCTCGTCACGATAGCACTCTTCTTCACCCTCGGCAGGAGCTTCCTCCCACCTTTCAACGAAGGCTCGTTCACCATCAACGTCTCAACACTCCCGGGAGTCGCGCTTGAGGAAAGCGACCGCGTCGGCAGGCTTGCGGAGGAGATCATCATGTCAACCCCCGAAGTGCTCACCGTCGCACGCAAGACCGGTCGCGCCGAGCTTGACGAGCATTCTCTGGGTGCCAACGTTTCGGAAATTGAAGCACCCTACGTCCTCGACAAAGGACGCACCCGAAGCCAGGTGGTGCGCGAACTCCGCTCGCGTCTCGGCGAGTTGCCCGGTGTCAACATTGAGATCGGACAACCGATTTCCCACCGTATCGACGCTATGCTCTCGGGCACGGAAGCCCAGATCGCCATTAAGCTCTTCGGCCCTGATCTTGCCACACTCTACGCCACAGGCACCCGCATCAAGGATGCGATTTCAGACGTGAAAGGAGTAGTCGATGTCAACATAGAGCAGCAGATCGGACGTCCGCAGATCGACATTCGTCCCCGACGCGACCTTCTCGCCGCACGTGGCATATCAGTGGCTGAATTTACCCGCCTTGTCGATGTCGCCCTTGCCGGCGAAGTCGTCTCGCAGGTATATGAGGACGGTATCCCCCGCGATGTCACTGTGAAAATGGAGGAATCGAGCCGCAACTCCATCGAGAAGCTCCGCAACCTTCCCATCGACTCAAAGGATGGAAAAATTGCCCTTAGCGAAGTTGCCGACATCGTTTCCACCACCGGGCCCAACACTATCAACCGTGAGAACGTCAACCGACGCCTTGTGATTTCAGCAAACGTCGACGACCGTGACCTCCGGTCCACCGTCAACGACATTGCCCGGGCAATCAACTCCGAAGTTGAGATTCCCGAAGGCTACTATGTCACCTACGGCGGGCAGTTTGAAAGCGAGGCAGCCGCTTCACGCACTCTCGCCCTCACCTCTCTGCTGGCTCTCCTCGTCATCTTCATGCTCCTCTATCAGGAATTCCACGACCTCCGCGAGTCGCTCGTCATCCTCATCAACATGCCCCTCGCCATGATTGGCGGTGTGCTCATTCTGGTCCTCACCGGTGCCGAGCTCAACATCCCGGCTATCATCGGATTCATATCCCTCCTCGGCATCGCCACCCGCAACGGCATGCTGCTCATGTCACGCTACAATGCTCTGGAAGCTGAGGGAGTCCCGCTTGCCGACCGCATTTTCCGCGGATCAGCCGACCGCCTCAACCCCATTCTGATGACGGCACTCACCTCAGCCCTCGCCCTCATCCCCATCGCACTGCGAGGCGGTGAAGCAGGCAACGAGATTCAGTCACCCCTCGCTGTCGTGATACTCGGAGGATTGATTTCATCGACACTACTCAACGTTTTCGTTGTTCCCATTCTGTATTACTATATCAGCATCAAACGCTCTAATAAGCAATAATATGATGGATAAATCCCGTTTTTTCATCTCCCTATCTCTATCGGCACTTGCCGCACTTCCTGCCATCGCAGTCAATGATAGTCCTGCCGCATCAGCCGACTCCTACACTCTTATTTCACGTCAACTGGTGTCAGCCAATCCTTCAGTTATGGCGCAGAAGAGCGAAGCTGAGGCGGAGCTGCTCGAACTGAAGTCATCCAACAATCTTTCCGATCCTGAGATCTCTGTAGTCCAGCTGTGGGGCGATCAGGGCGCGGGGAAAAAACTTGACGTCGGCATCTCCCAGAGTTTTGACTGGCCCGGAGCCTATCGCGCCCGCCGCCGGGCTATTAACGCCGCCACGAAAGCAACGACGCTTCTCGACCTCTCCAACTATGCCGATCGTATGATCGAGGCAAAGCAATTGCTCATCGACCTATCCTACCACATCCAGCACGTCTCCACGCTCTCAAGCATGCTGAAAGGCATGGACGATCTCTACGAAGTGATCAAGGAAGGATACCGGCAGGGCGAACAGACGCTTCTCGACCTCAAGCGCCTCGAGATCGAACGCGTCAGCATGCGTGCCCGCTACACGACATGTCTCAGCGACATAGCTTCCGCACGCGCAGCCATCCGCAGTTTCGCACCTGACATCGACCTCGCTTCCATCGAGCCCCTCATCAGTAGATTCCCGGAGGAAAAACTGCTGTCGGAAGCCGACTACGAGGCTCAGGTCGACGAATTTGATCCCATGGTACGCTACTACAATGCGTTGACTGAGGAAGTGCGCCATAAGGGCGAAGCCGACCGTCTGGCGGCATCATTCCCCGGATTCAGCCTTGGCTACGATTATCAGCGCGAAGCTGGTGTAAACTTCCACGGCTTCAGCGCCTCCCTCTCCCTCCCCTTCTTCTCCCGCCGCAATGTCAAGGCTTCGGCTGCCGCGACTTCCCTTGCCACTTCTTATCAGCGTGACGCGGCTCGCCTTGAGCGCGTGATGGCGATCCGGTCGGCTTACGCTGCCGGAAAGAATCTCACCGCACAGGCTGCCGAGTATGATG
The DNA here is from genome assembly GCA_947176235.1 of uncultured Bacteroidales bacterium. GTDB lineage: Bacteria > Bacteroidota > Bacteroidia > Bacteroidales > Muribaculaceae > CAMWPM01. The sequence goes on from CAMWPM010000034.1 coordinate 8,929, forward strand.
AGGTGATCCACCAGTCACCCACCTACGCCGATCTGCTCAAGAAAGCTCTTGATGGCGGACAGATTGATGCCCAGCACTACCTGCAGGAACTCGACTTCTATCTCTCCTTCATCGAAGAGTCACTGGAAGTCAACTACAACCGTGCAAAAGTAATGGCTGACCTCAACCGATATAGCCTAGACTGATCATGTAGTCAACATTGGAAACTTCACAAGTCAAAAATAACCGGCCGCGTAACGTCCAATTCCCTGAACGCTACGCGGCTCTGTTTTTTATCTGGAAATGTCAGAGAAGCGCGTTGATCTGAGGTAACACGGCTTTCACTCCGTCATTGACTATGACATTCACGTCAGGATGGACTCTCTCCGGCACAAAGTACTGTGAATCCATGCGGCGCTCAACCTCTGATGCTTCGCATCCGTTGCGCAGCATCACACGCTCGACTCTTAACTGGCGGGGAGCGTTCACCTCCCACACCTCGTCCACCATTCTGTCAAGCCCGCTTTGATAAAGGATTGCAGTCTCTACAAATAATCTTTCTGAATCTCTGTGCTCCTTACACCATCTCCTCAGATCCTCCCGCACGCTTCCATGCACTATTTCATTAAGTACTGACAGTTTGTCAGCGTCCGAGAAAACGATCGTGGACAGCAGCTTTCGGTTGATCCGCCCGTCCTCGTCCACTACATCGGGCGAAATGCGTTCTCGCAGCTCATCAAGAATAGTGCGATCATTATCCATCAGCATCTTGGCACGGGTGTCACAGTCATAGACAGGAAAACCCATGGTCACCACCACTCGGCTGACCACGGATTTACCGCTTCCTATTCCCCCTGTTATTGCCGTGATTGTCATTTGTGTTCTACGATGTATTCCACACTGTCGGTGGCAAGCGTCACGCGTGAATAAACGTCAGGCAGGATGGAGAGGGAGAGGGGGAGTTTTTTGCGCGATGAGCGGTACTCGGCGTAGGCCTTCACCTGATAATTATCTGAGTTATAGACGCTCATCGGAATCAGATACGAGATCTCGACTGTCGGCGGGAACGTGATTACACGCGAGTGCATAGGTTGGTTCGTCACCTCCACTGGCACCTGGCGGCGCTTGGCGATAAGAGGCTCCACCGGTATGGTGACCTTCACCGTCGACGGGATGACACGCATGCCCTCCGGTGCTACGAGCTTCACCTCCATCACCGTCGTGTCGGTTAGATTCGCAGCAGTGATTGGCTCGGTATCGATTCTCGTCACCGATTTGGGTATCGACTTCACAGAATAGACACGCACAGTATCGATCGACGCCTTTATCGCGCCGTTGACGATGTACTGTGGCGCGGGCGACACGTCAGTAATGAGCCTGATCGGTCTGATCTCCCCCTTGTGTGTAGTGAACGTAAGGCTGAGCGAGTCAGGTTTGAGCGTCACTATCTGCGCGTTGGAGCCGAAGAAGGCCCTGACGATGCCGTTCAGCTGCGTCTCGCCAAGCAGCAGTCGCTTCCCGTCCTTCGTGAAGTCCTTGTATTGAAGTTTGAGTGTCGGCATGTTGCCCCACTCGAAATTCAGGAGCGATGTCCCCTTGTCTTTCACCGACACTGCCACTGTGGGAGGGGGGAGGGTGATAAGGGTCATGTCGTCGGGGACTCCTGATATTTCCACCGGTACGTCGAAATCATGCTGCGTCTCTTCATTGAGCGTCATTACCACCCAGAAAAGAGCGGAGATGAACAGAAACACAAGAAATGTCAGCGCGTTTCGCCCCCGTGTGGAGTGCAGAAGCTCGGCGAGGCGACCCTTGTTGACGTGGGTCGCCGCGCTGAGTCGTTTCATCACTTCTTGTCCTTTTCCTTTTATGTCCACGGCGTGGTCGTTAAGGTGACGGGAAGATTATATTGTCGGTCTGTTAGTTTTGATCCTGACTTGTTGTCGGGATTTATTTCTGCGTGTTCTGCTGTTCGGCAGCTGCCTGAGCCGAGGGGTACACCGAACCCTTGTCCACGCGGATTTCAATATTGGGAGCGATGCTCACTACGAAGCAGTCATCCTTCACAGCCTGCACGGTGCCGTGTATGCCGCCTGCGGTGATCACCTTGTCTCCCTTGCCCAGAGCTTCGCGGAACTTACGGATTTCTTTCTGTTTCTTCTGCTGCGGACGGATCATCATGAAATAGAAGATTGCGATGAGAAGCACGATCATGATGATGCCCTGATAGCCGCCTCCCTGGCCCTGAGCCTGAAGGGTGATGAGATTGAGTGTCATAATTCTTTTGAGGTTTATTGGTTTGACTTGTTATTCTTACTGTTTATTGATTATGCCCTCTTCATTCAGATAGCGGGCTACGCTGTAGAGGATGCCGTTGACGAATTGTCCGCTCTTCGGGGTGCTGTAGTCTGCTGCGATGTCGATGTACTCGTTGATGGTCACCGGTAACGGGATCGCCGGGAAGTTGATTAGCTCCGAAATTGCGGTCAGAAGCACCACCACATCCATGAATGCGATGCGCTCCGGATCCCAGTCCTGCTTTATGAAGCGGTCGATGTAACCGCGGTAGGTCTCGCGGTTATTGATGGTGTCAATGAAGAGTTTGGGCCCGAATTCCGCGTCTTCCTCGTCCTTGTACTGCGGAAGCAGATGTGTAAGTTCTTCCGGGTTGGCTTTTTCAAGCTGCTTGATCGTCTTCAGCACGAACGTACCCATTATGTGGAGGTCGTCGTTCCAGTAGACGTTTTTCGATTCCAGAGCCTCGGCAAGCGCATCGCTTGGCAGGATGATGCTTTTATAGACCTCGCGCCAGAATGCACAGTCGCTCTCCCACGAGGAATCAGCCGAATTCATGTAGTCACGGTAGATTTGCGACGTGACGATCGTGTCAAGCAAATCCTTCACGAGGAATAGGTCAGCCTCCCATGAGATCGGGTGATCCTTCAGGAATGCTTCCATGTCAGGATGGTTGGCTATCGCGTGGACGAGGCGGTTGTTGACCATCCGCATGTTGGGATTAAGATCCTCGGGGGTGGGAAGGTACTTGTTTTTATTCGCCTCGATGCGTTGTGCCTGCATGTTGGTGATCTCCACCATCAGTAGCAGGAGCGCATGGTAGAGTTCGTACGACTTGTCGAGGGCAATGGTCAGCTGGCGGCGCGCCTCGGCAAGAGAGGTACGCTGGTCGCTGTAGCCGTCAAGAGTTTTTATCGCCATTTCCACGCCCTTCTCCCATCCTGCCATCGTGAAGCCCTCCTCCGCGCGGAGTGCATCCGTCAGAGGCTTGTACTTGGCGATCACAGTGGGGAGAAGCACTTTCCAGAGCATTACGTCGTCGGCGAGCGTCCGGGTGCGTTTACGGCTATATTCGCCATAGATGTGGGATTCAGCGATTGCCTTGTAGAGCCCGGGCAGGATTCCGTCAAGACGCCCCATCGTAGCCCCACGGCGCACTATCACTTCGCGGAGATCGCTGTCGGTGGTCAGGGAGCTTACTATCTTCGCCGTGGCAAGGGCATTCTTCCCTTCCGCGAGCAGATCCGGACGTCGTCCGTCGGGATTGACCGACTGACCCGACAGCTCGAGAATGAGCATCAGCAGTTCAAGATACGACTTGTAGGCACAGGCGGAGTCTCGCGTATGGCGTTCCGGTGCCTGTTCGATTTTGAAGTCGCTCCGGGTGAGCAGATAGGCATAGAGCATCTGCACCACCTTCTGGCGTATTAGTATGCGGTTGATCATTATTCTATTTTACTTTTCTTTTACCGAGTTGACACGGCTCTTGATATCCTCGAAGATATCTTCCACCGACCCTGTACCCTTGATCGGATGATAGGTACCCACCTTCTGATAGAATTCGCGGAGAGGCGACGTCGTGGAATGGTACACGTCAAGGCGCTTCTTGATCGTCTCGGGATTGTCGTCGGAGCGTCCCGAGTCCTTGCCGCGCTTCACCAGGCGGTCGATCAGCTCATCGTCATCCACTTCAAGTCCGAGAACTGCCGTCACCTCCGAGCCATGCTTTTGCAGAAGCTTGTTCAGTGCCTCTGCCTGGGCGATCGTGCGCGGAAAGCCGTCGAATATGATCCCCTTTTCAGCTTCCGGATTGTTTTCGAGAATGTCGGCAAGGATCTCGATCATCAGTTCGTCGGGGATAAGCTGTCCCTTGCTGATGTAGGAATCGGCAAGTTTGCCCAGTTCCGTACCGTCAGATATATGCTTGCGGAGCACCTCGCCGGTCGAGATGTGGTAAAGTCCGTATTCGTCGATGAGTCGTTCGCTCTGTGTGCCTTTTCCGCTTCCGGGAGCACCGAAGATTACTAAGTTGAGCATGTTGGTTATCAGTTTTGTTCGTTCTCTTTGATTACGTATATGTCATTCAGGTTGCGGGCAAGTCCGTCGAGATCCAGCCCGTAGCCGATTATGAATTTTTTGGGGATTTCGAATCCCACATAGTCAGGTTTCACGTCGTCCACCACCAGTGCGTCTGGCTTGTGAAGCAATGTGGCTATCTTGATGTCGGCGGGATGAAGCTCGCGCAGATCGGCTATAAGTTTTTGCATCGTGCGTCCGGTGTCGATGATGTCCTCGATGACGATCACGGTGCGCCCGGCTATGTCCTCGCCCAGACTCATCATCCGCTTCACATTGCCGGTGGAGTCCATTCCGTCGTAGCTTTTCAGGCGCAGGAACGTGATTTCGGCGTCCATGTCGACGCTGCGGAAGAGATCGCTTGCAAATGGGAATGCTCCGTTGAGCACGCAGACGAACAGTGGTTGCTTTCCGCGGCAATCTTCCTCTATCTGGCGGGCGATTGCATCCACCCGCTCCTTGATTTGTTCGGCTGTGATGTAGGGCACGAATGTCAGCCCGTTGTAGGTTACCGATTCTTTCATCTCGCTCTGTCTAATTTTTGATTTCACTATTTCTTGAGGGCTGCGATGCCGGCTGTCAGACTCTTGATCTTTGACTCGGCGTCAGCTTTCTTGCGCATTTCGGCTTCCACCACCTGTGCAGGTGCGTTGTTGACAAAACGCTCATTGCCAAGTTTCTTCATCACCGATGCCAGGAATCCCTGATAATAGTCAAGATCCTTCTGCATTTTTGCTATCTCTGCTTCCACGTCGATTGCATCGCCCAGCGGCACATTGAATTCCACTGTGCCCACCATGAAGCTCGAGGCTGCCGCATCTTTGCTGTCGGCGGTCCTTATCGGGGTCACATTGGCAAGTTTTTCCACCACCGCACTCAGTTTCACGGGATTGGCCTGCCCCACCACGATAAGGTCAAGTGTATCGCGACTCGGAATATTGCGCGAGGCTCTGACGCCGCGCACTCCCACCACCACTTCCTTTGCAAGATCCATGTCGGTTATCACTTCCGCATCGGCTTTTTCCGCGCGCGGAGTGGCGGCATACATGATCGACTCTCCCTCACGGCGCTCGGCGAGGTGCTGCCAGAGCTCCTCGGTAATGAACGGCATGAAGGGATGGAGCAGACGCAGGAGCGAGTCGAAATAGTGCATCGTGGCTTCAAACGTAGCCTTGTCGATCGGCTGACCGTAGGCAGGCTTAACCATCTCCAGATACCATGACGAGAATTCGTCCCAGAACAGACGGTAGATTGCCATCAGAGCTTCCGACAGGCGGAACTTACCCAGCAGGTCGTCGATCTCCATGATCGTGGCGTCCAGCTTGGCGCCGAACCATTTCACGGCAGTTGCCGCTGCATCGCTCTGCTTGGCTTCCGCCGAGACTTCCCAGCCGTTGACGAGGCGGAATGCGTTCCATATCTTGTTACAGAAATTTCGTCCCTGTTCGCAGAGCTTTTCATCAAACATGATGTCGTTGCCTGCGGGAGCGGCAAGAAGCATACCCATTCTCACGCCATCGGCGCCGTACGTAGCGATCAGATCAAGAGGATCAGGCGAGTTGCCGAGACTTTTCGACATCTTGCGGCCTATCGAGTCACGCACGATTCCGGTGAAGTAGACGTTGTTGAACGGCTGACGTCCCACGTATTCGTATCCCGCCATGATCATGCGCGCCACCCAGAAGAAGATGATGTCCGGACCTGTCACGAGCGTGGCGGTGGGATAGTAGTAGTTGATTTCGGGATTTCCCGGATTGTTGATGCCGTCAAAGAGGGTGATAGGCCAGAGCCACGAGCTGAACCACGTGTCAAGCGCTCCGGGATCCTGCATCAGATCCGACGCCTGCATCTCGGGATTGCCGGTCACCTCGCGCGCCTTTTCGAGAGCTTCCTCTTCGTTCATGGCTACAACGTAGGCTTCCTCGCCAGTCCCGTTGTCGTAGAACCACGCAGGGATGCGGTGACCCCACCATAGCTGGCGGCTGATGCACCAGTCCTTGATATTCTCGAGCCAGATGCGGTAGGTATTCTTGTATTTTTCGGGAATAAACTTGATGATATCGCTCATCACGGGATCAAGCGAGATGTCGGCGAAATGCTTCATCTTCACAAACCACTGGAGCGACAGTCTCGGCTCGATAGCCACCTTCGTGCGCTCCGACAGTCCCACGTTGTTCACGTAGTCCTCCACCTTCTCCATCAGCCCTGCGGCTTCAAGATCGGCGGCTATTGCCTTGCGCACGTCGAAGCGATCCATCCCGACGTACATTCCTGCCGTCTCGTTCACCGTGCCGTCCTCATTGAAGATGTCGATGATTTCCAGATCATGATTCTTGCCGAGTTCGTAGTCATTCTTGTCGTGAGCCGGAGTCACCTTCAGGCAGCCCGTACCGAATTCGATTTCCACATAGCGATCCTCGATCACAGGGATCACGCGCCCCACCAGAGGCACGATCACTTTCTGTCCCTTGAGCCAGGTGTTTTTCGGATCCTTAGGGTTAATGCACATTGCCGTGTCTCCCATGATCGTCTCGGGGCGCGTGGTAGCCACTACAGCGTAATGGCGCCCGTCGGCATCGGTATGCACCACACACTCGTCTGTCACATCAAGCGTGGCAGGCTCCTCTGCAAGATAATAGCGGAGATAGTAGAGTTTGGACTGCTCCTGCTCGAAGAACACCTCGTCGTCACTCAGTGCCGTGCGGTTCTGCGGATCCCAGTTGACCATACGCAGTCCGCGGTATATCAGCCCCTTGTTATAGAGATCGACAAACACCTTCGTCACAGCCTCGCTGCGCGGGGCGTCCATTGTGAAAGCCGTGCGGCTCCAGTCGCACGACGCTCCTAATTTCCTAAGCTGCTGAAGGATTATGCCGCCATGCTTTTCCGTCCACGCCCATGCGTGCTCCAGAAACTGTTCGCGCGTCAGGTCTGTCTTCTTGATGCCCTCCGACGCAAGTTTCGCTATCACCTTCGTCTCTGTCGAGATCGAGGCATGGTCGGTGCCCGGCACCCACAGAGCATTCTTTCCCTCCATGCGCGCACGTCGCACGAGAATATCCTGAATCGTGTTGTTGAGCATGTGACCCATGTGAAGCACGCCCGTCACGTTGGGCGGAGGTATCACGATTGTGTACGGTTCGCGGGCATCGGGCACGGAGCGGAAGAGCTCATGCTCCATCCAATAGCTGTACCAGCGGTCTTCTACCTCCTGATGGCTGTATTTGGGTGCTAACTCTTTCATGAATTTTCGGGAAACTAATGTTCGTAGTGGGTAAAAAAATTTTTGGACAAAAATAGCTATTTTTTATCAAACCCCCAAATAAAAAAGCATCCCGCGCCGGCTGAAATTTCCGGGCGGGATGCCTTGTAAGTTTCGTATCTGTACGATTTGATCAGATCACGTTGGGAACGTCGCCGAAACGGTTTGCCTCAGGCTGCGAGGGCTGCACCAGCCACACGATAAGGAATATCCAGCCGATCAGGGGAATGAACGCGATGAAGAACCAGCCGCCGGCACGACCCATGTCGTGCAGTCGACGCCACACCAGACCCAGCGAGGGAAGGAGAAGGGCGAGATTCACGATGCCGCCGAGCACATAACCGGTGGTGCCGGGGATGCACTCCATAATCAGGCCTACAATGAAGGTGAACAGTGCGAACCACCAGTACTCCGAACGGCTTGCACGACCGTCAAAGTTGCAGTAGTTCTGCTGAAGGGCGCGTACGATAGCTTCCTTAAAAGTAACTTGTACCTGTACCATAATTAATTTGATTGTTGTTTATGAGTGAATGATGATTGTTTATCTTGATGGTTATCTCATCTTTCTGCAAAGATAACGCTTATTTTTTAATCTTCGTTAACTTCCTGTCATTTTTCAATCCCGAACCATCAATTTTTCTCTCAATCCAATAATCGTGACGCATGGGAACGTGCCCGGATAATGACAGCCATCATCATTCAGCCACACCTCAAAAAGAAAATTACCCCACGTCAGCTGCTACCGATGCCGTGGGATAATGTAAAAATTCCAAAGAATATCGCGCCAAAGCTCAATGCTGAAAAACAGCAGAAAAGGTTTGAAAATGTCGCAAAGCTATTTAATGAGCGAGCTGATTATTCGTCATTTGAAAAATAAGCAATTCCGATACCAATAACTGCCAGAATAAACGGTGCTAATATAATGACCGCTAATAATATGCCTAAAATTGTATAAATCATAAAATTTGGGTTTTTGCAAAGATAAATAATTATCAACAAAAAATCCAATTAAAATGCCGCAAAATAATACATTAGCCTGCCAATCTTGCAAATCAAAAGTCCCACTTTCGATTTGCAAGAATCTATATTTTCTCTTACCTTTGTAACCTAATTATTTTTATTGATTCTATGGACTTTATCGAGCGTAAAATATCGGATTCTATCATTCGAGCAAACCAATATTATCCGGTTACAATCATCACCGGTCCTCGCCAGACTGGCAAAACCACACTTGCCCGACATCTTTTTCACGATTACCAATTCGTCAATCTCGAGGACATCTCTACTCGAAACCGTGCAGTCGATGACATCAACAGTTTTCTCGACAGCCTCGGAGAAAAGGTGATCATCGATGAAGTGCAGAACTTTCCTCCGATCCTCTCCTCCATCCAAGCACGCGTTGATGCTGATAAAACGCTTCGTTATATACTGACCGGCAGTAACAATTTCTCTCTGCTCCACAACTCCATGCAGTCCCTTGCCGGGAGAGCGTCTCTTTTCACCGTACTCCCGTTCTCTTTCAGCGAACTGAATGACAGATATCTCGACATCCCGACATCACAACTTATGTGGCGTGGCTTCTATCCCGGTACCATTGCCGATTTAATTCCTCCCGAAATTTTCTATCGCAACTACTATGCCACCTACATCGAGCGTGACATACGATCGCTTTCACAGGTTCAGAATCTTGACAAATTCCAACTTTTCCTTCGGGTATGTGCTTCACGGGCAGGTTGTGAATTGAATCTTGCTTCCATATCTGTGGAGGTGGGAGTGTCTGCACCCACGGTTTCCTCATGGATTTCTCTCCTGAAAGCATCTTATATTATCTATACCCTTTCTCCTTACTATACCAACATATCAAAGAGACTTACAAAAACGCCGAAGATTTATTTTTATGATTCCGGGCTCCTTTGCTATCTGTTAGGTATCGAGCATCCGTCACAGCTCGACACACATCCTTTAAGAGGCGCGGTTTTTGAAAATATTGCCGTGACCGAACTTCTAAAAAAACGCTATAATCAAGCCAAGGACCCCAACCTGTTCTTTTACAGGGAGAATTCCGGGCATGAAGTAGATATTGTGCAGGACAACCCCGATGGGCTGGATATTTACGAAGTCAAAGCCGGAAAGACATTTCAGCCTGACTTTACGAAAAATCTGAAGTACCTGAAGGCTCTTCTCCCAAATGTCAACAATTCCACTATCATCTATGACGGCAAAAGCCAGGGCAAAGATCTGATAAACATTCGGGAACTATAATGGCATCCACACAATTCTTGCAAATCGAAAGTGAGACTTTCGATTTGCAAGAATTTTCGACCCTCCGATATGCAGTAGTAAAAGTAGCAAACCGCTAAAAAATGCTCTTTTTCCGTGGCGGTTTAATTATTTTGCCGTAAATTTGCATTATATATGGAAAAGTTCGTACAACTGGTAGTGAGCGGCGTCCTCATCGGCATCCTGATTTCAGCACCGATGGGGCCCATCGGCATGCTCTGCATCCAGCGTACGCTCAACAAAGGTCGTTGGCCCGCTTTCTTCACCGGAATCGGAGCCGCCATATCCGACCTTATCTACTCCCTCCTTGCCGGGCTCGGACTCGCTTTCATCACCGACTTCATCGACAACAACCGCTCGCTCCTACAGCTCATCGGATCGATCGTCCTCGTGTTCTTCGGACTCTACCTGTTCCGTAAGAACCCCGCCGGATCTCTGAAAAAGCCCACCGAACACTCCAACAATTATTGGCTCGACTTCGTCACCGGATTCCTGTTCACGTTCTCCAATCCACTGATTCTCTTCTTCATCATCTCCCTCTTCGCCCAGTTTGACTTCTTCGGAGCCGACCACTATCATTACTATCATTACATAATGGGCTACGCCTCGATTTTCGGCGGCGCTATCCTCTGGTGGTATGCCATCACCTTTTTCGTCAACAAAGTCCGCGCTCACTTCAACGTCCGCTCCCTCTGGCTCATCAACCGCATAATCGGCTCCCTTATCATCATTATGGCTCTCTGCGGCATCTACCTCAGCATTAAAGCCTGGATCATCCACTGACCGCAGAACCTCCACATGATTCTAAAAGCCTAAACATTTCACGAAAAAAATCATGACCATTCCGCAACTACTCGACAGCCGCACATCTCCTGCATTCTCCTTCGAAGTGCTACCGCCGCTCAAAGGCAGGGGCATCTCGCAGCTATTCGGCAATGTCGACAAGCTAAGGGAGTTCGACCCACTCTACATCAACATCACCACTCACCGCAGCGAGATGGTCTACAAAAGTACCCCAGACGGACTCTACCAGCGCGTCAGCGAGCGCTCGCGCCCCGGCACGGTTGCCGTGGCGGCTGCTCTTCAGCAGCGCTACGCCATTCCGGCTGTCCCCCACATCATCTGCAGCGGCTACAGCAAGGTGGAGACCGAGTACGCACTCATCGACCTCAATTTCCTCGGTATCACCAACCTCCTAATCCTGCGTGGCGACAAGGCGAAACACGACAGCCGATTCATCCCCAACGAGAACGGCCACGCCCACGCCTCCGAGCTTCAGAAGCAGGTCAATGAATTCAACCGCGGTTACTTCCTTGACGGCACGAAGATGGACATCGTCACCGGAGAGCCGTTCAGCTACGGCGTGGCAGGTTATCCCGAAAAGCATGAGGAGGCGCCAAACATCGACCTCGACCTCCGCTGGCTCAAGGCAAAGGTGGATGCCGGAGCCGACTACATCGTCACACAGATGTTCTTCGACAACGCTAAGTATTACGAATTTGTCGACCGTTGCCGTGCCATCGGTATCAACGTACCCGTCATCCCGGGATTAAAGCCGATCATCAACCTCAATCAGCTCACCCTTCTCCCCAAGGTATTCAAGGTCGATATCCCCACCGACCTCGCCAACGAGCTCTTCCGCTGCACCGACGACGTCCAGGCAAAACAGATAGGCGTGGAGTGGTGCGCCATGCAGGCTGCCGACCTTTACGCCCACGGCGTGAAGTCAATCCATTTTTATAGTCACAACGCCACCCATAGCGTCCGGCAGATCGTCAGCCGCGTCCTTTGAGCCGCCCACCAATCCTTCCCCTCTCGTCCCTGCCATGAAATTCAGCGATATTCCCGGTCACGAGTCAGAGAAAAGACGCTTGCGCGAGATGGTCGACTCCGACCGTCTCCCCCACGCCCTGCTCCTTCAGGGACCCTCCGGCACCGGCAAGATGATGCTTGCCCGCGCCCTCGCCCAGTATCTCCACTGCACCTCCCGCACCCCCGAAGGCGACAGTTGCGGCACCTGCCCCTCGTGCATCCAGCATCAGACGTTCAATTCCATCGACACCCACTTCTCCTTTCCGGTCCTGAAAAACGGAATTTCCGCCGTGACGTCCGACGACTGGATCGCCGAATGGCGCGACTTCCTCACCGAGAGTCCCTACATGGATTTCGCCCTGTGGCTCTCCAGGCTCAAGAACGACAACGGTCAGCCCCGTATCTTCGTCAGCGAGGCGGATTCGATCATCCACAAGCTCCAGTTCACCACTCACCACAATAATTATAAAGTGGTGATCCTCTGGCTCCCCGAGCGAATGAATCCCGAGTGTGCCAACAGCCTGTTGAAGATCATCGAGGAGCCATACCCCGACACCCGCATAATCATGGTCTCCGACCATCCCGGCGAGATCCTCCCCACCATCTACTCCCGTCTGCAGCGCATCGACGTAAAGCGCCTCCCCGACGATCTCGTCACCCGATGGCTGCTTGACAACTACGAAGGCTTGTCGGAACCCGACGCCCGTTCCCTCGCACGCCTTGCCGACGGAAGCATCCTCCGGGCTGCATCCGAAGCAGCCATGACCAAGGAATCACAGATGTTCCTCGACCTCTTCATCCGTCTCATGCGACTTGCCTATCAGCGCGACATCGCGCGCCTCAAAGCCTGGAGCGGCGAAGCAGCGGCACTCGGACGCGAGACTCTGCGCAAGTTCCTTGCCTACTCACAGCGCATGGTGCGCGAGAATTTCATCATGAACCTCCACGTCGACTCGCTCAACTACCTCAACCGCGCCGAATGGGAGTTCAGCGCACGCTTCTCTCCCTTCATCACCACCGACAACGTCATCCGACTGATAAATCTGCTTGCCGGAGCCGACACAGATATCGCCGGCAACGCCAACGCCAAGGTTGTGATGCTCGACGTGGCTGTCAAGTCCATCCTACTCCTAAAGCACAAGTGACCTCTTGCCATCGCCCATGTCATTCAACCCCTTCCTTCGGCAGATTGCCGACGCCTACATAACCAACGAACCCGACGACCTGCTTGATTTCTGCTTCGTTTTCCCCAACAAGCGAAGCGGCACTTTCTTCATCAAGTACCTCACCGACCGTCACCGCGAGCTTCATCCCGGCGATGGTACTCCAGTCCTGCTCCCCGCAGTGGTCACAATCTCCGACCTCGTCCTTGACTGGACCGACTCGGTCGAGGCATCACGCTTCGAGCTCCTGCTGCTTCTCTTCCGATGCTACCGCGACATCATCGCCCAACGCACCGACCGTACCCCCGACGAGAAGGGCATCGACATCGACCGATTCATGCACTGGGGCGACATGATCCTCACCGATTTCAACGACGTCGACAAGGACATGGTCGACGCCGCACACCTCTTCCGCAATTTCCGCAACGTCAAGGAAATTTCCGCCAACCCGCTCACTCCTGAGCAATACGAGATCGTAGCCCGATTCTGGGACACCACCGGCAATCCCCTTCTCGATCCCGATGCAGCTGCCACTGACGATCACATGTGGAATCACCTCGACTACGCCGACAAGAGCGTCGGAATCCGCAACTTCCTCCGCCTATGGGAAGTGCTCTACGATCTTTACGCCGAGTTCCGCTCCCGCCTCTCATCCCGACGCCTATGCTACGCCGGCATGGCATCACGTCAGGCTGCCATGCGCCTCGCTTCCGATCAATTCTCTTCCGCTTCACTCTCATCCCGCCGCTACATTTTCATCGGCTTCAACGTCCTCTCTCGCTCCGAACAGTCCATTTTCGAAAGCCTCCGGCGCCTGGGAGCCGCCGACTTCTATTGGGACAATGCTTCCGTGGCTTTCGATGTCAGCGAGAACCGCGCCGCACGCTTCATCGAGTCCTACGTCAGCCGGTTCCCCTCGCGCTACCCCCTTGAGCCTGTCCGCACCATGCCTCGCATCTCAGTGGTTGGTATTCCCTCCAACATCGGGCAGGCAAAAGAAGCCGCCGACATCATTTCGGCAATGGATATTAATGAGACCAACGCCATCTCCACTGCTGTCGTTCTTCCCGACGAATCCCTCGCTCTCCCCCTCCTCCACTCCCTCTCCGGACCCGGCGGATCGCCCGACTTCGATGTCAACATCACCATGGGCTACAAGCTCCGCAACTCCCCTGTCGCCGCCATGATTGATTCTGTGGTTGCTCTTCATCAGCGCGAACGCATCCATCACGGCGACACGGAATACTATCACCACGACGTCACTCGACTTCTTTCCCACCCCGTCGTCCGCAAGGTCGACCCCGAGGGCAGGGAAGCCATAATCTCCCTCATCGGCTCCCGCCGCCTGTTTTATGTCCCCTTCGGAGCCATCGAAGCCACCGCACCCGCAATCGCATTCCTCTTCAGCCCCATCTCCTCCCCCGATTCGCCCGACCTCGTATTCTCATCGCTTCGCCGGATTCTTCAGAGCCTGCGTCCGTTCTTCACTGATTCCGAGCTCGACACAGCTTTCATCGACTCATATCTCCGCGAGCTCGCGTCACTCCACTCCCTTGTCAGCACCTATCTTGAGCCGGACGACCTGCTTCCCACAGAGATGACAGTGCTTTCCACCGTCGACCGCATCATGCGCCGCGCATCCGTAAGCTTCATCGGAGCGCCATTGCGCGGACTCCAGATCATGGGTATGCTCGAGACGCGCTGCCTCGACTTCGACCGCATCGTCATCACCTCGATGAACGAGCGCATATTTCCCCGCCGCCATGTCGCCGACACATTTCTCCCCGACTCCCTTCGCCGCGCCTACGGCATGGCTACCGCCGAATTTCAGGAAAGCATTTTTGCCTACTACTTCTATCGCCTCATTTCGCGCGCTTCCGAAGTGCATCTGCTCTACGACGCCTCCACTTCCGGACTGAAAAGCGGCGAGATGTCGCGCTACATTCATCAGCTACGCTACATCTATCGCCCCGAAGGATTCACGATGGGTGTAAAGACCTATCCCCTTCATCCCGCGCCGGAGCGCTCGATCTCCATCGTCAAGACTCCGGAAATCATGGGCATGATCAATCGTTTTCGATCCGAAGGTCCCGACGCTCTGCGCTTCTCGGCAAGCTCTCTGAAAAAACTCCTTTCCTGCCCCCTCGAATTCTACCTGCTCTACGTCCGCGGCATGTTCCCCGACGACGAGTATCGTGACTATCTCGATGACGGCACCTATGGTACAATCGTCCACGAAGTCGCCGAGAAAATCTACAAGGACGAGTGGAAGCGGCAGGGACATCCCCCGTTGATCACAGCCGGCGACCTCGACCGTCTGAAATCAGCCCACCAGCAGATCACTCGCATTATCATCCGGAAAATCAACAAGCTTTACCGCGGACTCGGTGAGCGATCCTATCCGACACTGGAAGCGGAGGATGCCGACACTCGGCTCGACCGTCCGCTCTCCGGCGATGCCGAGATTGTGGCTCGTCTCATCTTCCGGTCCGTCTCCCGTCTGCTTGAATGTGAGAAGGCTATGACACCATTCACGTTCGTTCAGGGTGAGGAGCGCAAGGTCGGGCGCCTTGAGGTCGTGCCGGGGCTCACTGTCAATCTCACTCAGATCATCGACCGTGTTGACGCAGCCACCGCCGATGACGGCGCCACCTACTACCGCATCATTGATTACAAGACCGGCAGCGACACCCTGCGGGCACGGTCAGTAGCCGATCTCTTTTCCCTCGATGGTTCCGATGCGCCAAGGGCTATCATGCAGTTGATGCTCTACTGCATATCCTACGCTCAGTTCAACGGATTCGAGGGCAGAATCCAGCCCCTCATCTATAGTTTCCGCGAAATGTTCGGATCAGGCATCAAGCCTCTTGTTATCGACGGCGAGCCGATGCTCGACTACCGTGACCTCGCCGACGAGTTCCGGTCGCTTCTCGCCGAACGCCTCTCTGCGTTCTTCAATCCCGACGTACCCATCACGCAATGCCAACCCTCCCCCACCGGAGGTCCCTGCCGATTCTGCGAATTCCGCGTCCTCTGCAACCGCTGACAGTTTTCCTCATTACTATATGCGTCCGGGTCTCTACATCCATGTCCCCTTCTGCGCTGCCAAATGCGCCTACTGCGACTTCTATTCTCTCCGCCGCCCGGCCGACATGGAGCGCTGGACTGAAGCAGTCATCACCGAATACGCTCTTCGCGCCCCCCACTACCTCCCTGATCCGTCCGTCGGCTGGAACACATTATATATAGGTGGTGGCACACCCTCCTCGCTTCCCCTCCCGCTCCTCTCCCGACTCATGGCATCACTCTCCGGCATCCATCGGCTCGAAGAGGCGACAATCGAAGCCAATCCGGAGGACGTCACCCCCCGCTGGCTCGAAGCGGTAGCCGGGCTTGGATTCAATCGCGTCTCCATGGGCATACAGAGCTTCGACGACGCTCAGCTATCTGACGTCGGACGCCGTCATGATTCCGCCACCGCCCGCCGCGCCCTCACGTATCTTGCCGGTTCAGGGCTGGACTTTTCAGCCGATCTCATCTATGGATTGCCCGGGCAGTCGCTCGAATCCTGGCAGCACTCCCTCCGTGCTCTCCTCGATTTTTCTCCTTCCCACTTCTCCGCCTACCATCTCTCCTACGAGCCGGGCACTCGCCTTTACGCCCGTCTCCAGGCAGGTAAAGTCACAGAAGCCTCCGACTCGCTCGTCGCCGACATGTACGCCCTGCTCACCGACGAAGCATCCCGACGCGGCTATCTCCACTACGAAATCTCCAATTTCGCATTACCCGGTCACGAAGCCATCCACAATTCATCCTACTGGGACTATCGTCCCTACCTCGGGCTTGGCCCCGGCGCCCATTCTTTCTCCGGCACAGCCCGCGCCTCAAATCCCCCCCACCTTTCCCGCTATCTGTCGGCTCTTCTGGCTTCCGATCCCGCCCTCCCGCTTGAAGTCGAGGAAGAATCTGCCGCCGAACTCGTCAACGATCTCATCATCACGGCTCTCCGCACATCCCGCGGTCTTTCCCTCACTCGCCTCTCAGCGGTAGCCACTCCCGCACAGTTCGACGTCATTCTGTCGGAAGCACGCAAGCTTGCAGCCTCCGGATTACTCCTGCTCACCGACACCAGTATCGTCATCCCCGAACGCAATTTCCTACTGTCCGATCATATTCTCCGCTCTCTTATTCTGGAATCCTGACGGCAATTTTCAAGCATTTCGCGATTTTTTGTTGCATTTTGTTAGCATTTTCAAAAATTTTATCTACCTTTGCAACATATTTCAACAATCAATCGCAATTTCTAAGAAAAAAAATGAAAGCATCCGAAGTCCTCGACGACCTCCGTCGCCGTTTCCCCAACGAACCCGAGTACCTTCAGGCTGTTGAAGAGGTGGTCACCTCTATCGAAAGCACCTACAACGAGCATCCCGAATTTGAGCGCTACAATCTCATCGAGCGACTCTGCATCCCCGACCGCATCTTCTCTTTCCGCGTTTCTTGGGTCGACGACAAAGGTGTCGTGCGCAACAATATGGGCTACCGTATCCAGCATTCCAATGCTATCGGTCCCTACAAAGGTGGTATCCGCTTCCACTCTTCCGTCAACCAGTCAATTCTGAAATTCCTCGCGTTTGAGCAGACTTTCAAGAACTCCCTCACCACCCTCGCCATGGGAGGTGCAAAGGGTGGCTCCGATTTCTCCCCCCGCGGCAAGTCCGACATGGAAGTGATGCGCTTCTGCCAGGCATTCATCACCGAACTTTGGCGTCACATCGGTGCCGACACCGACGTACCCGCCGGCGACATTGGCGTAGGCGGTCGTGAAGTAGGCTACATGTACGGAATGTACAAGAAGATGGCACGTGAATTCACAGGCACATTCACCGGCAAGGGACGCGAGTTCGGCGGTTCGCTCATCCGCCCCGAAGCAACCGGCTACGGCAACGTATATTTCCTCCTCAACATGCTTGCTACCCGCGGCATTGACATCGCAGGCAAGCGTGTGGCAATCTCCGGATCCGGCAACGTTGCCACCTACACTGCCGAAAAGCTTCTCCAGCTCGGGGCAAAGGTCGTATCCCTCAGTGACAGTGACGGCACCGTCATCATCCCCGACGGCATCACTCAGGAGCAGCTCACCTATGTCTTCCGCCTTAAGAACGAATATCGCGGTCGAATCAGCGAATTTGCCGAGGAATATGATCTCCCCTACTATCCCGGCGAACGTCCCTGGCATCTCGTGAAGTGCGACATTGCCATGCCCTCCGCCACACAGAATGAAATCAACGGTGCCGACGCCCGCGCACTCCTCGAAGGCGGCTGTATCGCTGTAAGCGAAGGTGCCAACATGCCCTCCACCCCCGACGCAATCAAGGAATTTATCGCTGCACGCATCCTCTACGCTCCCGGCAAGGCTGCCAACGCAGGCGGTGTTTCGGTTTCCGGTCTGGAAATGGCTCAGAACTCTCAGAAGCTCTCCTGGAGCGCAGCCGAAGTCGACGCCAAGCTCAAGGACATTATGGCTGAGATTCACCACCAGTGCGAACTCTTCGGCAAAGAACCCGACGGATATATCAACTACGTCAAGGGTGCCAACGTCGCAGGCTTCATGAAGGTAGCCCGCGCTATGATGGCTCAGGGCGTGCTCTGATTCAACCGACATCTACCGGTCTATCACATTAATAATTGCAGGAATCTCCCTCATCCACCAAGGGGTGTGCCGATTTCAACGGCACACCCCACTTTTTTTTCAGGTAAATCACAGGTCCGCACAAAAGTGTTCTTTTCATCAGCCACTGCAAATCATTCTACATCTGTCAATTATCCGGTTCGGCAACAGTCTCTTCCATTTTTTATCAAAAAAAATTCCCCAAACCCCTTGCCAATTCAAAAATAATACCTACCTTTGCATCGCAAACGCGAAAAACGCCCTTTAAAACTGCGAAAATAGCTCAGTTGGTAGAGCACAACCTTGCCAAGGTTGGGGTCGCGGGT
>CAMWPM010000035.1 GCA_947176235.1 uncultured Bacteroidales bacterium
CTCGGGAATCGGCACCCTCTTGGGAGTGCAATCGGTGTTGTGCCTCCGGCACAAGTTGGTTGGGATGGACGGGAAGGGTGAGGGGCGACAGGTGTACGCGATGGGGATGCCTGCGGGGTGCGGGCGCAATATATCTTGCTACGCAAGCGCTAAAGCGATAACGCGTCCCTACAGTGGGATTACGTGCCCGTACCAGAGGAGAGTGGAGGTTAGGGATTGATGAGAGTGGTGGGATGTTTGGGATGTTTTGGGGCGATGTGAGTGATGCCTGCGGGATGCGGGCGCGATGGGGATGCCTTCGAGGACGGGCGCGATGTATCTTGCTACGCAAGCGCTAAAGCGATGACGCGCCCCTAAATGGTGATGACGTGTATGAGCTTCTGCTCCGGAATTGTGAGAGGGTATATAAAAGCAAAACGTGGGGAATCTCAACGACTGCCCACGCTCTTAGGGATAATGATGTATTATACTTTGCTCTAATTACTATGTTCCAAATTCAGAAAAATGTGACTTGTATTTGATGGTCAAATATGTTGTGTTGTATTAACGTCAAATTTTGATAATGCAAAAATAGTGTATGGTTGTGACACGTATGTTACGACAGATACACATTTTGAGTCCATTGTTATATTTAACATATATTAACGAATGGTTGACAAAAAACGGCTTTTCTGTGGATCAGATTGGCATTTTCTGACACAAAGGTAAGCAAAAAATTGAGTATATTTGCAGAAGGAAATAAGAAAAATGGAAATGAATAAACTGAATTTTATAGGAATAATCCCTGCAAGATATGCAAGCAGCCGCTTCCCCGGTAAACCATTAGCAATGATTGGCGGGAAGACGATGATTCAACGTGTCTACGAACGTGCATCTCTTGAACTTGACAGAGTGTATGTAGCTACAGATGATGAGAGAATTGCTGAGGCTGTCAAAGCTTTCGGGGGCAATGTGGTGATGACGTCGGACAAACACCGTAGCGGAACTGACCGAGTGAGGGAAGCATACGAGAAGGTGGGCGACGGAGCGGATGTGGTGATCAATATCCAGGGTGACGAGCCATTTATCGAGCCTTCACAGATCGCTCAGTTGAAGTCATCGTTTGATAGCGATTCGACTGATATTGCCACGCTTGTAAGGCGATTTGATCCTGCAAAGGGATTTGATGCGCTTTTTGATCCGAATACTCCTAAGGTGGTAAAGGATGAGAATGGTTATGCTCTCTACTTCAGTCGGTCGATTATACCGTATGTGCGGAACTATGAATGGAAGGAATGGGTGGACAAGGCTGAATTCTTCACACACGTGGGAATGTATGCTTACAGGGCTAAAGCCTTGCGTGAAATAACGATGTTGCCGCAGTCATCGCTCGAAATCGCTGAATCGCTTGAGCAGTTGCGTTGGCTACAGAATGGCTATAAGATCATGACTTCCGTGACGGATGCGGACACGATCGGTATCGACACACCGGCGGATCTTGAAAAAGCACAGGAAATGATAGCAGAGAAGGAGAAATGACTGCGCCCGACAGAAAAACAGTACCGAAAGTGAAGGAATTCGGCAGGATTTCTCTTCCCAAGGTGGTAAACGGCAGGGAGAAGGATGGTCGTGAAATCTACTTTCTGGCTGATGAAGAAAGCGAGTTGGCTAAGCTTACGGTGGTCTGGCGCAAGGGGAGGGCCGACTTTGATTCGCCCGGAGTAGTGGCAATGATGACTGCCATGCTCAACCGCGGGACGTCGAAGCTCAGCAGCAGTGACATCTCGGAAGCGATAGAGGATGCGGGGGGAGCGATAACAACAGTTGCCGGCTCCCATGTCGTGATGATGACCGTAGTCTGCCTTAATAAGAATCTTGACCGGATGCTCGATATTGCCTGTCAAATAATTAAAGATCCGACATTCCCGGAGGAATTCCATGCGCAGGAATCAAGTAAACTTGAGGCGGATCTGAAGACATCGTTGCAACGCGTGACAACCACGGCATCACAAAGAATCGCTCAACTTATGATGGGGGAGAATCACCCACGTGCAAAATTCGCTCATCCGGGTGATTACAGCGATGTGGGAAGAAGCGAGATCGTGTCATGTCATAAAGCGATCATAGGCAAGGAGATACCTGTGATATATTTCACGGGGCAGATGGGGGAGAAAAATGTGGAGAGGATAATGAGATTTGCCAATGATATTACTCCGGAGGTAAGAGATAATGTGACAACTTCAAAAGTAACAGCATATTGCCCGAAATGGATGCGTGGGGGACGAGAATGCGTGAAACACGGAACACCAGCGGTGCAAGCGGCTGTGCAAATGGCACTTATGCTACCGAAGGAGGGCGGGAGAGAAGACTATGTAATGCGAATTGCCGTACATGCGTTGGGGGGATATTTCGGGAGCCGCCTTTCGGAAAACATCAGAGAAAAACGCGGGCTGACTTACGGAATCAGTGCAATAATTGATGATCAGCCGGAGGGTAAGCTGCTTCGAATTGCCTGTCAGACGGACGAGGCGAATGTGGATGAAGTAGTGGATCAGACGCGCCTTGAAATTGACCGTCTCGGGAGGGAAGCAATGACGGAAACGGAACTCAAAAACGTGATTGGTTCAATGAAATCGGGTATCGCCTCACTTTTGGGGAACAGACATTCCATCATAGATACTGCGATGACTCTGCGTGAGCTGGGAAGACCGGCTGACGCTTACGAGAAGCTTCAGGACGTGATGGATACCGTTACGGCTGATGAAATCAGGAATGTAGCTGCAAAGTATTTCGATTCGAGCAGTCTGACCATCGTCACTACAACTTCCGGAAGCTAATCTGAGCAAGAAACGATTTGATAAACAAAACATAACAGGAATATATGAAAGGTCCGATATACGACATAGATGATAAAAAAAGAGAGTGGACGCTTCTGAAGAGTGAATATCTGATGAAACGTCCGTGGCTTACGGTGAGGCGGGAGCATCTACGTCTTCCGAATGGTGCAGAGGTGCCGGAATTCTATGTGCTGGAATATCCTGACTGGGTGAATGTGACAGCCATCACAGAAGATGGAAAGATGGTGATGGTGAAACAGTACAGGCGTGGAGTGGAGCGTGTCAATCCTGAACTTGCGGCGGGGGTGATAGACGAGGGTGAGAGTCCACTTGAGGCTGCAAAGAGAGAACTGCAGGAGGAGACGGGATACGGCGAAGGAGAGTGGAAACTGCTCGCAGTACTCGCTCCGAACCCATCGACATCTACAAATTATGCTCACTGCTATCTTGCAGAAAACGTAAAGAAAATTTCGGGACAGCATCTTGATAGCGGTGAAGATATCACCGTGCATCTCTACGAACAGGAGGAGGTGAAGAGGATGCTGGAGCGTGGGGAAATTATTCAGGCACTCATGGCAGCCCCACTCTGGAAATATTTTGCCAAGATAGATAAACAATAACTAAGAAATAACTGAAGGGGAGAGATATGCTATATGCGGAAGTGATATTACCGTTGCCTCTTGACACAACGTTCACGTACGGGGTGCGGGAGGAAATGGAGCGGAGCGTGGGAGTAGGGCACAGAGTGATCGTGCCGTTCGGAAAGAAGAAATTCTATACGGGGATAGTTACCTCACTATCGCCGAGAATTCCCTCGAACTGTAAAGATGACAACGGGAATCCTTTTGAAATAAAGGAGATCGTGATGTCGCTTGACAATTATCCGATCGTAAGACATCCGCAACTCAAGTTCTGGGAATGGATCGCAGACTATTATCTGTGTGCGACAGGGGATGTGTACAAAGCAGCTATGCCAGCCGGACTAAAGGTGGAAAGCGAGACATTTCTGGAGAGTAATCCTGACCGGGACGAGGAAATGACTGACGGTCTGACGGAGCGTGAAGCCGTGATATTTCAGTTACTTGACCACGATGGGAAGTTAAGCGTGGCTGAAATAGAAAAGAAAACGGGATTGAAAAACGTGGAGCAAGTGGCCTCGCGAATGCTCGAAAAGGGGGTGATCATTATTTCGGAAAAGCTTGTAGAAAGATATCGCGCCAAGAAAGAGACCTTTGTCAGACTTACAGATGCCTCACAGGAGGGGCTGAGGCGAGGGTTTGATGCGGTGAAGAACGCGCCGAAACAGGAAGCGCTGCTGCTTGCGCTTATCGAACTGAGTGATGCCAGACATGGCGACAGCATGAAACTAAAAGAGGTCAGCCGTCAAGCCCTGATAGAGCGGACGGGTGTCACTCCTGCCATAATAAATGCCGTAGCCAAAAAAGGAGTGGTCGAAGTATACAAAAAGGAAACAGGGCGATTCAAGTTTAACGGAATATGTCACGGCACCCTACCGCAACTGAGTGATGCACAGAGCACAGCTCTTGACGGAATACACCGCAGCTGGCTTGATCACGACGTCACATTGCTTCATGGCGTAACGTCGTCCGGGAAGACAGAGATTTACCAGCATATAATAAATTATGTGCTCAACAGGGGTGAACAGGTTCTGCTTCTTGTGCCTGAAATAGCCCTTACCACTCAGCTCACGAAGAGGATGCAGGACGTCTTCGGCGAAAAAGTGGTGATCTATCACTCAAAATTCAGCGATAATGAGAGGGTGGACACATGGAAAAGGATGCTCCGTACGCCCGGGGAGCCGAGAGTGATCATCGGGGCACGTTCGGCAGTCTTTCTGCCATTCGGGCAGTTAGGAGCCGTTATAGTGGACGAGGAGCATGAGGCAAGTTATAAGCAATTTGACCCCGCACCACGCTATAACGGCAGGGATGCGGCGATGGTGCTGGCACGGATGCACGGAGCAAAAACACTCCTGGGGAGCGCCACTCCTTCGATCGAGACCTATTATAAGGCCCTGACCGGGAAATTCGGGCTCGTGGAACTGAAACAGAGATATAATGACGCTCCACTTCCTGCAATAGATGTGGTGGATATGCTTCAGGCAAGAAAGAGCTACAATACCCGCGGACCGCTTGCCACCCATACGCTAAAACTGGCAAAGGAGGCTTTGGACGAGGGGCATCAGATTATACTCTTCCAGAACAGAAGAGGGTTTGCTCCGCTTGCGAGATGCAAAATGTGTGCGTGGACACCAAAGTGTACTAACTGCGATGTCTCGCTCACGTATCACCGCCACATCAACAGGCTCGTATGTCATTATTGCGGAACAGAATACGCCCTTCCGACACTGTGCCCTCAGTGCAAGGAACCAACAGTAGAGATACTGGGCTACGGAACGGAGCGTGTGGAAGAGGAGGTTGAAAAGCTATTTCCTTCGCGCCGCATTCTTCGCATGGACCTTGACACTACAAGGAACAAGGACGGATACGAGTCGATTATCGATGATTTCTCCGCACACAAGAGCGATATTCTTGTAGGAACACAAATGGTGACGAAGGGGCTTGACTTCGGGAACGTTAGCGTGGTGGTGGTGATGAACGCCGATACGCTGATAAACTTTCCGGATTTCAGGTCGGGCGAAAGAGCATTTAATATGCTTGAGCAGGTGTCGGGGCGTGCGGGGAGACGAGATGATGTGGAGGGTAGAGTGGTGATACAAACCTCCACTCCGGATCATGCCGTGATAAGGCATGTGGTGGATCATGACTATCCGTCGCACTTTGAATCGGAAATCGAGGACAGAAGAAAGCATCTTTATCCACCATTCACCCGTATCATATACATATATCTTAAGCATAGAGATGTGAACAGGCTGGTGAACATAGCAACAGCGTACACCAACAGGTTACATGCCCTGTTGGGTAACAGAGTGTATGGCCCGGATGAACCGGCGGTTGCCCGCATACAGTCGCTCTATATCCGAAAAATCATGCTCAAAGTGGAGACCACAGCCTCAATGTCGAAGCTGCGTCAGCTGCTTCGACAGGTGTATGAAGAGATGCATGCGCGCCCGGAAATGAAGGGTACGATAGTTTACTACGACGTGGATCCGTGGTGATCGGTAGCTTAACGACTCAGGATCTGTGGAACAGGCGAAGCAGTTCACCGATCCAGAGGACAAGGGAGGTAGAGGCGATAATAATGATCCAGTCGGAAAGACGGAGAGGAACGACGTTGAAGAACTGTCCGCCTACGGTAACAATGAATATCTGACCGAACAGGATTATAGCTGCTATCAGCAGGAATCCACCGCAATCCTTGAAATGGAATGCCGATCGCCCTGTGGCAAAAGCACGAGCGTTGAACATATTCCAGAACTGAAGGAATACGAAGATGGTGAAGAAGAGCGAGAGTTCGTAAGGGCTGAGACCTTTGTTGAGCGGAACTACAGGCACGCTGCCAATCTCGGCAAGAGACGTGATTGACGTGTGTTCAAAATAGTAGAGCAGACCAATGAGAACAATGAAGAATATCCCACCGACGGATATTATCGACTGCCACATCGGGCGAGAGATGATGAAGGCGGTGCGGGGGCGCGGAGCCTCATGCATTACAGAGCGGGAGGGGGGGAGAGAGGCGAGGGCCATTGCTGCGAAGGTGTCCATAATCAGGTTAACCCAAAGCATCTGAGTCACGGTGAGAGGTGACTGCATACCCATGAACGATCCGAAAAGGACGACGAGACATGCGGCGACGTTGACGGTCATCTGGAACAATATGAAGCGGCGAATATTGAGATAGAGCGAACGTCCCCACATTACTGCCCGTCCGATTGAAGCAAAAGAATTGTCGATAATTGTAATGTCGGAGGCTTCCTTTGCGACGGAGGTGCCGTCGCCCATTGACAGCCCGACGTGGGCAGTGCGAAGCGCCGGCGCGTCGTTAGTGCCATCACCGGTTACGGCAACTACTTCGTTGTTAGACTGAAGAGTTTCAACAAGACGCTTTTTGTCGAGGGGACGTGCGCGAGCGATAATTTTCAAATCACCAACACGCTCCTTAACCTCATCATCAGTGAGTTCGGCAAATTCGGGACCAGTGATGATGTTGCGATCAGAGTCAACCGTATCATTCCAGAGACCGATGCGACGTCCAATCTCCCGTGCCGTGGCGGGGGTGTCGCCGGTAACGATCTTTACCTTTATGCCAGCGTCAATAACCTCCCGAACAGCATCCGGAACATCGGCGCGAACGGGATCAGAAATAGCTACAATGCCAAGGAATGTAAGGTTGTCGGCTTTTACCTGATTGTCGGAAATAACGTCGGATGCTGTCGGACCGTCGAGAATCTGATAAGCGAAGCCAAGAGTGCGCATCGCCTGATTCTGATATTCGAGCAGCTGCGCGTCGATTTCCTGCTTTGAAACGCCGGAGGTGTTGCGGCACATTCCAAAAATTATCTCCGGTGCCCCCTTGACATAGAGGATGCTTTTTCCGTCGGGTGTGCGAATGACGGTTGCCATGTATTTCCGCTCCGTGGAGAAGGGGAGTTCATCAAGGCGAACGGCACTGTCGCGCAGAGACTGATAGTCGGATGACTGAGAGCGGAGCCAAAGAAGGAGTGCGCCTTCCGTAGGATTGCCGAGAACCTGGGGATGGTCGGGTTTGGTCAAGTCAAGCTGAGCCGTGGAGTTAACAGCCATATTCTCGCAGAAGAGAGGGAATTCATCGGGAGTGCCGAAGAAATTGAAGGAGTCGACCTGCATCTGATTCTGTGTCAGTGTACCGGTCTTGTCGGTACAGATAACTGTAGTGGCTCCCATCGTCTCGCAAGCGTGCATTTTCCGGACAAGATTATTGGTCTTGAGCATACGGCGCATGGAATAGGCGAGAGAAAGGGTCACAGCCATGGGGAGACCTTCGGGTACGGCAACCACAATAAGGGTGACGGCTACCATGAGAGTCTGGAGAATGTAAGCAAGGAAGTAAAGAATATCAAAGTCGGCTACATTAATAAAGTACATGATGAGACGCCCGATCACAATTACAGCACCGATGGCGTAGGAGATGCGGGAAATGAGGACACCGAGTCGGTCAAGCTGCTCGTTGAGCGGAGTCTTGACGCTATCATCAATCTGGGCAGCTTCGAATACCTTACCATTTTCAGTGTTATCGCCAACAGCAATCACACGCATTACGCCATGACCTTCCATAATTTTTGTGCCACGCATAGCATGATCGGAAGGGAATGTAGCTTCCGAATCAAACTGAGCCGGGTCGGTAGTCTTGTGACACATAGGTTCGCCGGTCAGGGTCGACTCGTCAATATTAAGGAGAACTGCTTCAAGAAGCTGACCATCGGCAGGCACCTCGTCGCCGGTGTTGAGAATGACAATATCGCCGACGACCACATCCTTACGGGGAATCTGAACGGCTCCACCATTACGGATGACACGGACCGGTTCGTCATCGTTGACCTGATTAAGCAAGGCAAATTCCCTGTCAGCCTTTACTTCAAAATAGAAGGCAAGTCCGGTGGCAAGAAGAATTGCAATGAAAATTCCAACCGGCTCAAAGAATACGCCGGCTCCCTGAGAAAGCCCCCAATATTCGTAGCAAGAAATGCCGATGGAGAGAACTCCGGCTATTAAGAGGATGATAATAAGTGGATCGGAGAACTTGTCGAGAAAACGGAGCCAGAGGGAACGACGTGCGGGGGGAGTGAGAATGTTGATACCGTTTTCCTGACGACTTCTGATGACTTCGGCATCTGTAAGACCGGCGAAATGTTGCTGCGACATAGTAGGCACGTAATAATATTATAAACGTAATATCAAAAACTATGCAAAGTTAAGAAAATGGTGGCGTTTACCCAAAAATTAGCCTTATAAGGTCAAAAATGAACTTTGAGAAAAAGAGGTGGTCGGTTGAAATATGTCAGGAGATGATGGTTGCGACAATGGAGCGAGCTCCTCCATAGTCGCGAAATTCACAGAGGTATATGCCCTGCCATGTGCCGAGATTGAGGCGTGATGCTGAGATAGGAATAGTCAGAGAGACTCCGGCAAGAGTGGACTTAGCGTGAGCCGGCATATCGTCAGCCCCCTCCATCGTATGGTCATAATAGGGTTGATTCTCAGGAACGATGTGATCAAAGATACGATTGAGATCAGATCGTACATCAGGGTCAGCATTTTCATTGATGGTCAGCGCGCATGACGTATGCCTAACAAAGAGATGCAGGAGCCCGGCGGGAGGAAGCGGGGGAAGGTTACGAAGAATTTCTGCTGTTACAAGATGGCAACCGCGATGGCGGGGAGAAAGTCGGAATTCAGTCTGTGAAACCATATAATATTATTGATAACGATAAAAGAGAGAGATGGAGGATTGTGTTGAAAAATTGGAGCATTAAACGTGCCGGACTATCGGAAATCCATTACAAAGATAGGTAAAAAAGGGAAAAGATTCAAAATTGGTAGGAATTGCTATCATAGTGGTAAGGCAAAAGATGAAAAATAATTGTTATCTTTGTATCAAATGAAACATACAAAAAACAAAATACTATAATCAAAATGGAATTAAAAGAAATACATTCGCCCGCTGATATCCGCGGTCTTGACATGAAAGAACTGAATAAACTTTGTCATGATCTCCGGGAAACATTCCTTACAAAAGTAGCGGCTCACGGCGGTCATGTGGGTCCGAACTTAGGCCTTGTTGAGGCAACAGTGGCTCTTCATTACGTGTTTGATACACCAAAGGACAAGATTGTATATGACGTGTCGCATCAGACATATATTCATAAAATGCTTACGGGCAGAATCGACGCCTTCCTTAATCCGGAACATTACGACGATGTGACCGGCTACAGTGAGCCTTCTGAGTCGGAATATGACTTATTCACAATCGGACATACTTCAACGGCTGTCAGTCTGGCGGGAGGCATTGCCAAAGGCAGAGACCTTCAGGGGGAGAAATACAATGTGATCGCTCTTGTGGGCGACGGATCGCTGAGCGGTGGCGAAGCATTCGAGGGACTGGATGAAGGCGCAACGTTAGGCAGCAACTTCATCGTGGTGGTAAATGACAACAATATGTCGATCGCCGAGAATCACGGTGGGCTTTACAGTGGGCTTAAGGCATTGCGTGACAGTAACGGAACAGCTGAAAACAACTATTTCAAGTCGCTCGGTTATGACTACATATATGTAGGTAACGGAAATGACGTAGCGGCGCTTGTGGAAGCCTTCAAAAAAGTGAAAGGTACTAATCATCCTGTAGTTGTGCACATACATACAGACAAGGGACATGGTTGGCGACCGGCAGAAATTGACAAAGAAACCTGGCATTTCTCGGCACCTTTCGATACAAAGACCGCTAAACTCCTGCATGAGGATAGCGGAGAGGATTATTCGGAAATCTTCATGGAAGAAACTCTCGAGAGAATGAAGAATGATCCGAAATTCTGCGTGCTGACAGCAGGAACTCCAGCAGTAATCGGTTATGGTCCGGAACAAAGGAAAAAAGCGGGACGTCAATTTATCGATGTAGGCATAGCTGAGCAAGAAGCAGTGGCAATGGCTTCGGGAATTGCAAAATCGGGTGCCCGACCGGTGTTCGGTGTAGTCAGCTCATTTGTTCAGAGAGCTTACGATCAGCTTTCGCAGGACGTGGCGATCAACGGACAGCCGGTTGTAGTCACAATCTTCTATGGCAGTCTGCTCGGCATGAATGACGTGACTCACTTAGGTTGGTTCGACATACCTCTTATCTCGAATATTCCCGGATGGGTGATGCTTGCTCCCACCACAAAAGAGGAATTCCTGTCGATGCAGCGGTGGGCGCTGACGCAGACATCAAATCCCGTCTGCATCAAGCTTCCCGGTGGTCCTGTCAGACATTCTGAGAAAGATGTGAAGTCCGATTGGTCGGAACTCAACAAGTTTGAAATGACAGAAAAAGGAAATACAGTGGCAATAATCGGCGCAGGCACATTCTATCCTCTTGCAGTCGAAACAGCCGAAGCACTGAAGAAAGAGGGCGTAGATGCTACCGTGATCAATCCTCACTATCTTTCGGGTGTAGATTCAGAAATGCTTGATGATCTGAAACGAGATCATAAGCTCGTGATCACGCTTGAGGACGGTGTGACAGACGGTGGATTTGGAGAAAAGATCGCAAGATATTACGGCACCAGCGACATGAAGGTGAAATGCTACGGAATCAAAAAGCAATTCCTCAACAGATACGATTATGGAAAGCTGCTTGACGAGAGCAGACTGACGGCATATCAGATAGTTGAGGACATAAAGACTATCTTAGGATAACATTAAAAAATAGATAAATGAAGGCGCTGAGTCAATTTCTGACTCGGCGCTTTTCTTTACAGTCAGAGTTTGAAGTTTGGTGCATTTGAAAAAAATGAGTAATTTTGCAGTGCAATTCATAAAGAGTTGCGAAGATATGAACCAAACAAGCAAAACATTCATTCTTACCGGTCCCACGATAATGAACTGGGGATATCTTGAGAACTGGAAAAGCACTGCTTCCGTCTGATCGGCAGGACTCATTCTGATGAGTTGACAATCCCCGCGTGTTTACAGGACGACTGAAATCAACTCCTATTGTGGAGGATCTCTTATGTAACGCGGCAGGGAAATCGGATAATCTTTTTTACACTTAACAATCCTTTTTTATTGAATGATTAATCTGCGATTGCTCGCAGGGTTGCTTTGTGCCGCCTTGCTGAGCGGCGGAGCGCATGCCTACAGCCAAAAAGTAATCACGCTTGAGGAAATATTTGAATCGGCGGAGGCAAACAGCGCGCAGCTCCGACCATCGAGAACGGCGCGAGAGGAAGCACGCCAAGACGTCAGTATAGCCAAAAGCACCCGGCTACCAGAAATTGACTTATCCATGTCAGTGAGCTATATAGGTGACGGCTTTACAACCAAGCGAAATCTAAGTGATTATCAAAAAGCCATTATTCCCCATACGGGAACAGGTGTGACAGTCAATGTCAGTCAGCCACTCTATACAGGAGGAGCAATATCCGCCGCGATAAACCTTGCGGAACTTAAACTCACAGCAGCCAGATATGCCGAGGAGCTTAACCGAGACAACATCAGGATGAGTCTTACAGGCTTTTATCTTGACATCTACAAATACAACAATCTTAAGGATGTGGTGGCAGGTAATTTGCAAGCTGCCAGAACGGTACTTGCGGACATGCAGGTGAGATACGAGCAGGGTACGGCTCTAAAAAACGACATCACCCGCTATGAGTTACTCGTGGCAAATCTGGAACTACAGCAGACAAGAATAGACAACACACTTAAGATTCTTAATTCCAATCTCGTGACTATAGCAGGGTTGCCGGAAGAGACAGTGATCGTACCGGACGGACGCATACTTGAAAGGAGCCTGCCAAGAAACGGAGAGGACTGGTGGCAACATGAGGCTGAAACTAATGCGCCGAGCATAATGCTCGCCAAGACGGGGGTGGACATCAGCAGAAAGGCAGAGGCTCTGGTGAAATCGGAACGACTCCCAAAAATCGGACTTCAGGCAGCCTGGACAATGGATGGTCCTATTCTTGTGGAGATACCTCCAATCAACCGCAATCTAAGCTACTGGTATGTGGGAGTGGGGGTGAAGTATAGCCTCTCGTCGCTATATAAGAATAACAGAAACCTTGCCAAAAGCAGAGCCGCAACAAGGAAATCGACAGAGGATCTCGCTGCTACGCGGGAGAATGTCGGGCTTGCTGTGCGCGCGGACAATATCAGATATCTTGAGGCTTACGAAGAACTGAAAACCATGCAGAAGAGTGTGGAGCTGGCGGACAGGAACTATGAAACGACATCGACCCGCTACTCAGTGGACATGGCTCTGATAACCGATATGCTCGATGCCGCCAATGCAAAACTCGACGCAGAACAGCAGCTGGTGAATGCTCGAATCAACATAATCTACTATTATTATAAACTTCTCTTCACAATTGGAAAAATATGAAACACAGAAGTAAGAAACTACTATCGTATATAATCTCACTGGCAGTGATAGCCATTGCTGCAATGTGGGTCGGGCGCAAATTCGTACATCTCGGGAATGTGGAATTTACGGATAATGCTCAGATCTGTCAGCAAATTGTGCCTGTAAACAGCCGCGTACAGGGATACATCAAAGAGATAAGATTCAAGGAGTACGAGAAGGTAAAGAAAGGCGATACACTTATTGTGATCGATGATTCGGATCTCAGGCTTAATCTTGCCCGTGCGCGCGCTGACTATCAGAATGCTCTTGCCGGCAGAGGGATAGCAGACAGATCGGTGGAATCGGCTTCGGCTAATGTAGCTGTCACTGACGCTTCAATAGCAGAGGCTAAGGTGGTGACAGAACTTGCCGCTACAGAACTTGCCAGATACGAGAAACTACTTGAAAAGGGTGCCGTGACGCGTCAGCAATATGATGGAGTAAAGACAGATTACGATGCAAAAAAAGCCAGGTATGAGATGCTGTCAAAACAGAAATCAGCAACCAAAAGCGTCGTAGAGGTGAACAGAAGCAGGATTACACAGTCGGAAGCCGGAATAGAGCTGGCAAAGGCATTGATGGAAACAGCCGAACTACAGCTCAGCTACACGATCATAACGGCTCCTTGTGATGGGTTCACTTCGAGAAAAGAGATTCAGGTGGGACAACTTGTGCAACCCGGTCAAACACTGCTTGACGTGGTGGATTCAAGTGAAATATGGGTTACAGCCAATTATAAGGAAACCCAGCTAAAACACATAGAACCGGGATATAATGTAGAGATAGAAGTTGATGCCATACCCGACGTAAAATTCAACGGAACAGTAGCGTCAATATCTACAGCTACAGGAAGCAGTCTGTCGCTTATGCCTCAGGATAATTCATCGGGAAATTTTGTCAAGGTGCGTCAGCGTGTGCCTGTAAGAATAGAATTTGCGGATGATAACAGCGAAGAAATGATAGCCCGACTGATAGCCGGAATGAATGTGGAATGTAAAGTGAAATACTGATATGGCAGACTGGCATGGACCACAGGGACCTTTTGATATCCCTGATGTCCCGAACTATGTGCCCCGTCGACTGAAACCGTGGCTTTTTATCGTTTTTGTACTTATAATACAATTTTCCGGCGGTGTATACCTTGCCGCAGCGTCGGACATGGTGGGAACGACAGCGCTGATGCAGGAGGATATCCTTATGGCAGGGTATGCTTCGCTGGTAGGGCTTGCAATCAACTTTGCCGTGATGTTCAGGGTGAAATTCAGGTTTTCCAACCGTACGCAGCTTCTTGTATCGGGAACCGTGCTGATAGCAGCAAGTATTATATGTGCCAATACAACGAGTGTCCCGGTGCTCGTAGCGACCTGCTTTGTGGCGGGATGGTTCAGAATGCAGGCAACACTTGCCTGTAATTCAACAATCCAGCTGTGGCTCACTCCGGTGAGAGATATGGCAATATTCTTTTGCTACGTGTATCTGGTGGTGGATTCTGTGATTCAGCTGAGCGGAATCTTCACAATCTATACGATATTCCATCTTGAATGGGAATATATGCACTGGATCATGACCGGATTGCTTGCGCTCATGATGCTGATAGTGCTTATTCTTGTCAAACCGGTGAGAGGACCTATATTTATTCCGCTACTTGGAATAGACTGGCTTGGCGCAATGTTATGGGCAGGATTTATGCTGTGTTTTACGTTTATATGCGTGTACGGAAATTTCTATGACTGGTGGGACGCAGCTGAAATCAGAGGCGCGACACTTCTGGGATTATGCTGCCTGGGAATAAATCTCTGGCGAGCTACCTTTCTGCATCACCCCTATATATCATTCAGAGCCATGAGAAACCGGAATGTGATACGTGCAACAGGGATTTATCTGGTTTTCTTCACCCTTATGGCAACAGAACACGTGTTTGAACATACCTACGCAGCCACGATCCTGGGTTTCGATGAAACTAATCTTATTGACTTGAACTGGTGGGTCATGGGAGGTATAGTTGCCGGATGCTGGCTTACTTATGTGACGTTTGCACTCAGAAAGTGGCGCTACAAGACAATGACGGTCATCGGTTTTGCTCTTGCTTGCGTCTATCTTGCATATTTTTACTTCACGATTGACTATGGAGTGGAGAAGGAGATGCTTTCCTTTCCGCTATTCTGCAGAGGAATGGCATCGGTGATCATATCCATAGTGTTCCTGACATCCATCGTGCAAAGCGGACTACCATTTCAGATGTTTCCGCAGGCATTGACCATAAATGGCTTTACCGGAGCCGTAATGGGTGCCACGCTTGGACCGGCAATAGTGGGAGAATGGTTGCGACATGCAATGGTCCGGAATGCGTCGCTATTAGGTTCAAGACTGACCGACGTAAATCCGGAAGCTTCTCATATACCTTTCGGTCAACTGTATGGAATGGTACAACAGCAGGCGATGCTTGAATCCATGAAAGAGATATATGGATGGCTACTGATCATAGGATTGACATTTCTACTTATAGTCGGGGTGAGTTACGGATCTGTGAGACCGTTTGCAATTTTCCCGAAATGGAGCAGTGTGAGACGTGCTATGAAACATCTTGTCAGAGCTCAGGCAAGGGTGGAGCTAAATTAATCTAAAAGCCGGAACGGAGATCATCTGCTTCGGCGTCATTTTGTGATTTGTTTCAGAATGTTGCGGCGAGCGGTTGCCAAGCCGGGCGACATGTTGCCGAAAGACTCAAGCATTTCGAGGTGAAGCATAAACTCGCGCATCAATTCCGGATACGGACGGCAGATGGCGAAGGCTTGCTTCATGCACAAAGCCCTGATGCCGTAGGGAAGTGTAGAGTTGATGTTTGACAGGCAAAAATCAAGGAAGTCGGTGCGTGGGGACACATCCTCGGAGCCGGGCAGAAGCTCTGATAGCCGCTGGATGACTGAAAGGAGGAGGCGAGTGCGCCCGATGTGGCAAGAATCGAGCAGCAGATCAATCAGCGTGTCGCGCCTATCCGCGAGCCATAAGAGTTCGTGATGGCTGAAATGGGTGAAAATCCATAGAGCGTTGTAGGCAATTCTATCGTCAGGATCGCTGATGAGTGAATATAATTTTTCCTTTCGGTCAACGGCATCTTTCCCGGATGTGTCAGCACAGATGAGGCGTATGACGTCCGTACTGATTCTGTCGGCGAGCATTTGACGATAATTCATAGTGACAAAAGTACGAATTATGCCGGGATTATGCAAGCCGGATAACTCGGAAGGACAAGCTATATGAGTGATAATACGATAAAAGCTCCTGAGCCAATGGCTATGGAGCTTCTATGGAATAACAGGATAAAAATATTGTCAGTATGGAGTCAAGGACGTAAGCATTGTCCCTGATATCCTAACTACGGGATCTGAATTATTCCTGCACGAGGGCTACGAGATAATCCTTGTCGTCGGCATTTTCCTCGAAGGATACTTTTCCTTCACGAGCAAGCCAGCCCAGGGCAGCGAAAACTTCTTTGTCCTTAAGCTTTGTCATTTTCTTAATCTGCTTAACACCGAGAACGTCGGCTTCGTTAAGCGCATTCCAGACCATACCGGCCCAGGTTCCAATTGTTTCTGCGTTCATAATTGTTTGAATAATTAAATTGTTAGACTTTATTGATATAACAATTAAAATAAGTGAACAGCACTATAATACGATGCAAATTTAAAGCCTTTTTACATAATTAACAAATTTTTTATAATAAACTGCACGAAAAAAGCCGAAATCATGCTATAATCTGCATAATTCCGGCAATTTGTCAGGTGTTGACAATTTCCGACAGAGGGAATCAGTGGGCTTCCAGCCAATTATCTCCGACTCCGGAAGAGACTGTAAGCGGAACAAGCCCTTTGTAGGCATGTTCCATTTCTTCGGTGACCATCTGTTGCAGAAGCGAAAGCTCATCAGGAATGACGTTGAATATGAGTTCGTCGTGAACCTGCATTATCATAGTTGACTTAAAATCCTCTCGCTTCATTCGGTCAAAAATCCGAACCATGGCTGTCTTGATGATGTCGGCAGCGCTACCCTGCAACGGGGCGTTGACAGCATTTCGCTCGGCATAACCTCTCACCACGGCATTACGGGAGTTAATCTCCGGGAGATACCGGCGACGGTTGAGGACCGTGGTGACGTAACCGTCACGACGAGCCCGCTCGATTGAATCCTGAATGAAGTCGCGGACGTGGGGATAAGTGTCGAGATACCCATCAATAAGAGCTTTTGCCTCACCGCGGGGGATGGAAAGACGCTCGGAAAGACCAAATGCTGAAATACCGTATATAATACCGAAATTGGCTGTTTTTGCATTACGGCGTTGAGTGTCGGTAACTTCGGATATAGGGAGGTGATAGATCTTGGCTGCTGTGGCGCGGTGGATATCTTCGCCGGAAAGGAAAGCCTCAACCATGTCGTGATCGCGGCTCATGTCAGCCATCAGTCGCAGTTCGATCTGAGAGTAGTCGGCTGAAAGCATCAGGCATCCTTCGTCAGGTATAAATGCTTTTCGGATTTCTCTTCCATCGTCGGTGCGCACGGGGATGTTCTGGAGGTTGGGATTTGTGGAAGAAATTCGTCCGGTGGCGGTAACGGTCTGATTATATGTGGTATGTATCTTTCCGGTAGCGGGATTTATAAGAGCCGGAAGAGCATTGATGTAAGTGGCAAGAAGTTTGCGGAGAGCACGGATCTTAAGAATCAGATCAACAATGGGGTGACGGTTGCGGTATTTCTCGAGAATTTCTTCGGTAGTGGAGTAAAAGCCTTTCTTTGTGCGCTTGGCATCAGGAGCAATGGCAAGGCGATCAAACAGGATTTCACCTACCTGAGCGGGTGAGGAAATGTTAAAGCGAGTGCCCGCAAGAATGTAGACTTCTGCCTCCAGACTCTCGACACGGGCGGTTAGGTGGCGAGATTGTTCGTGAAGCTCGGGAACGTCGATGCGCACACCTTCAAACTCCATGGAGGCGAGTACACGGACCATTGGTAGCTCTACTTTGTCAAATAATCGCTTCATGCCTTGCTCATCAAGCATAGGGAGAAGGGCTTCGGCAAGGCGGAGTGAAATAGCGGATATCTCTCCGTAAGGCTCTACTATATCGTCGTCGGTGCGACGTCCGTAGGTGAGACGAAGACGAAGTTCTGTGGAATAGTCGGATGTATGATAAGACAGTATTGATGCCGCAACCTCGGGGAGAGTGTGCTTCATCTCCGGCTGAATGAGATAGTGGGCAACGGAGGTGTCGATGTAAGGAGCACGCCAATCGATGCCAAGACGCCGCAGAATAATGAGTTCGCGCTTTACATCGTGGCTGACGATTGTCAAGCCGGATGATTCAAACAATGGTCGGATCGCATCGACAAATGACTGGTAAACCGGATTCAAAGGATCCGGGAGGATGATTACCCGGGCGGATGAGGGAGAGAGAGCAATGGCTACCGCCTGCAGTTTGGCGGTCATGGCTTCCGCTCCGACAGCATAGAGCGACAGACCGATGCGGTGGAGTGATGATGCTTCGGCGATTAGGTCCTTAACATCCTTAATATCGCTAACGGCTGAAAAGTCCATCTCCTCGGAACGGGCATCAGATGAAGCTTGATCCGAGACAGGGGTGAGGTCGGCAGCTTCAGCAAAATCGAAAAGCGAACCGGGACCTCCGAATGGAAGTGCAGAGGATGATTCTTTGCGGGTTGCGGGCTGGATGCCTCCAGAGGCGGGGGCGTCGTTGCGTCGGGAGAGACGATTCAGGAATGTGCGGAATTCGAGTTCAGTGAAGACCTCACGCAATGAATCAATGTTCTCGGGACGACGGACAAGAGAGTCAACAGTGATGTCGACGGGCACGTCAGTCTTGATCGTTGCAAGAAATTTGGAGAAACGGATCTGTTCGATGTTTTCCTCGACTTTTTTGCGGAGCGCCCCCTTGAGTTGCGATACGTTGTCGATCAGATTCTCGACTGATCCATACTCACTTATCAACTTGACAGCGGTTTTTTCTCCCACCCCCGGACACCCCGGGATGTTGTCGATGGGGTCGCCCTCGAGAGCAAGCAGGTCAATGACCTGGATGGGGGAGGAGATGCCATATCGATCGCAGACTTCGGCTACTCCACGAATCTCAAATCCCTGACCTTTCAGGGCAGGACGGTACATCAGGATTTTGGGTGTGACAAGTTGCCCGTAGTCCTTGTCGGGAGTCATCATATAAGTGGTGTACCCCTCGGCTTCAGCCATACGTGATAGCGTGCCGATTACGTCGTCGGCTTCATAACCGGGGACTTCGATAGCCGGAATGTTGTAGGCTTCGATGATGCGTTTGATGTACGGAATAGACAACGTAATGTCCTCGGGCTGTGCCTCACGCTTCGCTTTATATTCAGGATATGCCTCGTGACGGAAAGTGTTGCCTTTAGGGTCAAAACATACGGCGATGTGAGTGGGGTTTTCCTTACGAAGGATCTCATCAAGCGTGTTGACAAAACCGAATATTGCTGACGTGTTGAATCCGCCGGATGTGACACGGGGAGCACGGATAAGAGCGTAGTAGGCGCGGTAGATAAGGGCGTAGGCGTCGAGAAGAAAAAGTTTTTTATCGTCCATAAGAAAGGTTATAGAGATTTGAGGTCGTAAATTTACGAAAAAGTTGTCTATTTCGTCTAATAATAGAGCATAGAAACTACGGTGAACATATTTTTAATAAAAAAGTGAGATAATGTGGGCGAAAACTCGTAAATTTGCACTCTCAAAATAAAGACATGACGACGCTGCAATCCATCCGCCAAACCCTCGCCCCCGAGCTCGATCGACTGAACGAGTGCATCGCTTCATCACTTTCATCGAATAATGAACTGATGAATCAGGTGGTGGACAATTATCTGAAGGTTAAGGGAAAACAGATAAGGCCGATTCTCGTCATGCTGAGTGCAATGATGTATGCGCCGGTCAATGACAACGTTATCAGCGGGGCTGCAGCCGTAGAACTGCTTCACAATGCATCGCTGATTCACGACGATGTGATAGATGATACCGTGACCCGACGTAACAGACCAACAATCAACGGTATCTGGGATAATCATATCGCTGTGCTGGTAGGGGATTACTTTGTGTCGACGGCTCTGCAGCATGCAATCAATACGTCAGACCAAAGCATCATCCGATCCATCTGTTCACTTGGAAAACTATTGTCGCTTGGCGAGATAGATCAAATCTATAACGCGCGCTACAATAATCTGAGTGAGGATGCTTATCTGCAGGTGATTGACCGCAAGACGGCTTCGCTTTTCGTAGCATGTGTGGAGATCGGGTGTCATGCGGTGGATGCTCCGGAGGAGATGATCGAAGTAATAGCGAAGTTTGCTCGTCTGCTCGGGCTCTGTTTCCAGATAAAAGACGATATTTTTGATTACGGAGTAAATGGCGAACAGATCGGAAAGCCGGTAGGAAATGACCTTAGAGAAGGAAAAGTCACGCTTCCTCTGCTTCATGTGCTCCTTGACGCTGGAAATCCGGAATCAGAAAAAATGACAGCCCTTTCGAGAAAGGATCTGCTGACTACCGAGGATATTGAAGAGCTATACGATTTCGCGCGTTCGAACGGTGGCATCGATTATGCTTATGACTATATGGCGCAACTTCGGGATGAGGCATTTCTGTTGATTGACACTCTGCCGGAAAGCAACTCTCGACGTCTGTTCAAGGATCTGTTTAATTTCGTTATAGAGAGGGAATCGTAATTGCCCTAAGGAGAAACATTGGCAGAAAGAGCCTTGTGAAAGTGCGTGAAAAAATATTGCCAAAAATTTTGCGATGTAAATAAAAACGCTTAACTTTGCACTCGCAAAAAGCAAATGGCGGGATAGCTCAGTTGGTTAGAGCGTCGGATTCATAACCCGGAGGTCCCGAGTTCAATTCTCGGTCCCGCTACATAAGGAAAGCCCTCCTGATAGTCAGGAGGGCTTCTTTATTTTTTGGGGGATTCCCTCAGAAATGTGTAGAATACATAGGGGAGTGGATTCGAAAGATTGGGGGTCAGCTGCAGAACGGGGGTCAGGTGCAAAACACGGTTGAAGTGTTTAGCGTAAGCAAGTGTTGGATTTAAGCAAAGGAAGTTTATTAGAGGAGGAGTTCAGCGGGCGTTGAGGAGTTCGATTGCCTGTTTGCCTGTGACTGATTCAAGATTAATTCGCACAATACAAACTACTTTGATGAATCGATCGATTTCATTGGCAGGATCGATGCCGGGAGAATATTTTTCGGAGAGCCGAAGTAGGGCATCAATCTTTTCCTGACGGTCAGTCAATATCTCTGCCTGACCGAATGCAATTACGCTTCGGAAATAGGATGTGAATTTCTCGGGAATTACGTCATCCTTGTCAATAACGCATATCGAGCATTTGGGATTACGGAGAATCGCATCAATCTTGTGCCCTTGAGAGGCACAATGGATGTAGACAGCACCGTCATGGAATACGTAGTTTACAGGAACGGCGTAGGGATAATCTTCATCTCCGTCAACTGCCCAAACCGCAACTTTACCACGACGAAGAATGTCAACATTTTCTTCGTCAGGAAGTGCCTGACGGAATCTTCTCATCTTGTGTGGCGTCATGATACAATTTTTAGTCCGATAATTGACAAAATAAGTGTGGTGATGAAAAGGATGCGGAGGAAGGATGCCGGTTCGCTAAAGAAAATGATTCCAACAAGGACGGCTCCTACAGCTCCAATACCTGTCCAGACGGGATAAACCGTTCCGAGTGGTAGTCTCTCGGCGGCTTTAGCCATAAGAAACATGCTTAAAGACAGGGAAATGAGAAACCCGATCCACCACATTACAAGTTCGGTGCCTGTTGCGGTCTTAGTCTTTCCGAGGCAAAACGTGAAACTGACTTCCATCAAACCTGCAATGATTAAAAGAAACCAACTCATGATAGAAAAGTGCATACCTGAGGGCTGCGGCAATATCCGGCGTCTCCTTCTAAGGTGTTGCAAAAATAGATAGATTTGATGAAAATGTCAAATTATCAGACGGAGAATATCGCATAAAACTGAAAATTATTAACTTTGTGTAAATTATTAAGAGAATGAATAAAGTGATAGTGATCGGATGCCCAGGCGCCGGGAAGAGTACGTTCGGCCGAAAGCTTTCGGCTGCGACCGGGATTCCGCTGTTTTATCTGGACATGATCTGGCACAAGGCGGATAAAACTACGATAAGCAGAGATGAATTTGATGCCAGACTGATGGAGATTATGAGAAGGAGCCGATGGATTATTGACGGAAATTATGTCAGAACGCTTCCAATGAGGCTGGAAGAATGTGACACGGTGTTTTACTTTGATCTGCCCAGGGAAGTCTGTGAGAATGGTGTGATAGAACGGCTTGGGACGGATAGACCTGATATGCCGTGGGTTGATACTGAAATAGATGAGGATTTCATGGAGTGGGTGAGGAACTTTCATAGAGATGTCACTCCATTGATAGAGAACGCACTGAAATCGTATGACAGACGGGTTATAAAGTTTACGTCAAGAAACGAGGCTGATGACTTCGTTGAGAGACAGTCATTGCTTACTCAGAGGAAGAATTTCTGTGCTGATCCTTCTTAGATTGCCAGCCACGCTTGAAGTCCTTCCACCGGCGTGAGATTTTCCTTTTACCGTTAATCCCGTCGAGCCCAAACATGCCTTTCAAACGCTTTAGCGCACTTTGACCAAAGTTCAAGGGTCGGCGAGTGGAGACGAGACGTTGGTCGGGGTCCACGGCGAGTCGGATGTTATCGTGCTCGATGGCGTCAACACGATTGATCAGTGAGAGGGTCGATGACTGTAGAGGCGGCGCGTGTGGAGGCTGAAGGATGTCGATATTGAAGTCGCTTATTTTCAGCCTTTCCCATTTTTTTGCTTCTTTCGATGATATTAGTTCTTTGTCAACGATGTACACTTCCGCATAGGTGGTGACATAAACCGATTCGTAGACTTTATTGAAATGGAACATGCCTCTTCCACGATTGCCTGATTCGATATTGAGGGAGTAGGCTGACAAATCTAAGGGATCAATCTCGCCGGTCACAATGTCCTCGAAGTCATAATGAATTTTGAAGCGTTGGAAGTCTACGTTGTCTGAGAAGAATGGTTTCATTTCAGGAATCCATAGTCGAGCCGTTGTGTCGGCGAGGATATCGATGTCGATTTTCAGACGATCGGATTTCCGACTCCAGATCTCCGAGGGGCCATATCTGCCGTGGACAGTATCGTTAGCACTTTCATTACGAACGAGATTTTCCGGTATTGAACGGTGAGGGGGAAGACCAATCCAGTCAGCCCATGAGAAGTGGTGGTTACTACGATCGCTGACGCTGTCCAGTCCATTGGAATTGGTGAAGTTATAGTAGGATCGGGAGGAAAGGACACGTGGATGATTCCAGCCTTTAGATCGACCTTCCTTTTGTGAGGGAAGCATGAAGTCAGCCGTTTTTTCACGAAAGAGGAATATGGTGTCGGTAAAAGTGGTCAGAGTGGAATATTCCCGGATATAGGCAAGCATGTGAAGCATCCGTCGGTCGTTTGATTCAACGATGAGTTCAGGAAGTTCCATTAGATTCTCGATAAGGAAAACAGTATCGGACGTGGCTTCGCTGATGACTTTCTCCTTAAAACCCATATAGCGTATCGTAACTGGATAATCGGACGATGAAAGTCGGGGAAGCCGTCCGTTGTTACGTGTGATTCCAATCATTTGCCCTTTAGCATCAAACACCGATGCGTTGGACAGGGGCATTTTGGAAATTGAGTCCGCAATTACAGTAGTGGGCAAAATGGACTGTCCGTTACTTTCAATAATGGACAAAAAGCTAAGAAAAATGATAACAGTAAGCCGCATAATGGAGATGAATGATTCAAATTATGTGGACAAAGGTAAGAAAATAAATTATAGTTTTCGATCGGATTAATTCTCTTTAATACAATGATTTATATTTACTGAAAAATCGTTTTACAACGTGAAAAATCGTTTCACTTCTATTCAGTAATTTCAATAAGAACGCGGGCTATTCCATTGTGGAAGTCGGCAGCTTGAATAAAACGTGACTTGAACACAAATTTGCCGGTAGTGTCAATATAACCCCAGTCGGATTTGAGTCCGGTGCGGACACGCGCTAATCCATTGCAGAATGGCTCGGCTTGAGCAAACTGTGGCTTGATGACAAACTCATGAGTTTCATTAATATAGCCAAATTTTTTGCCATCAGG
The DNA here is from genome assembly GCA_947176235.1 of uncultured Bacteroidales bacterium. Classification (GTDB taxonomy): domain Bacteria; phylum Bacteroidota; class Bacteroidia; order Bacteroidales; family Muribaculaceae; genus CAMWPM01. Next base: position 24,141 of record CAMWPM010000035.1, read on the forward strand.
TGCGGGAGCCAGACCATCAACAAAAGAAGGAGATGAGACTGAAAAATCTTCTGCAGGTTTAGGCGCCAAAGCCCCATTTTTAGTGATATATTTTCGCTCGCCATTTATCTTTACGCGAGCAAGTCCGTTTTTAAAGTTGTCGGCTGCTTCGAATTCAGGCGGCAGAATAAAGTGACCATCATGGTCAATATATCCAAATTTTCCATCAAGCATAACGACTGCGACACCGTCAGAGAAGTCGTAGGCATTTTCGTACTGAGGTGCTATAGCATAAGAACCTTCATGAGAAATGAAGCCATATTTTCCGTCGAGACACGCTCTTGCCAGTCCTTCGCGGAATTCACCTACGAAAGTGTATTTTGGTTCGGCAACGAATGCTCCGGCTCGGTTTATGAATCCATATTTATCAGCTACTTTTACCATGGATAGTCCGTCATCAAATTCACCGGCTTGATCGAAATCTGGATTAATTACGTAATGGCCGGTACGGTCGATAAATCCCCATTTTCCATCGTTCATAACTCTGGCGAGACCGTCTTTGAAACTTTCGGCTAACTGAAATTGTGGTTCGATTACGTAAGCGCCTGTTAGATCAATATAGCCTCTGAGGTAATCGATCTTAACCAATGCAAGTCCTTCCTGAAAATCCCAGGCGTCGTCAAACTTAGGCGTGATAACGAATTCACATGATTCGTTGATGTAGCCCCACTTGTATATTTTATTTTGTTTCATAATTAGTTGTTAGCTATACTATAATCGTCACGTTTTAGAATAACATAAATGAAGTATGAGTTAGAATTTTTATTGGCTGAGTAAGGAATGGGATGGGCTAAAGGTGGAGATTTGGATCATTATCTTTCGAAGAGGTGTTTCGAAGTCAAAAATGTCTTGTTGGCACGATATGTACTTGTGATATCTGGAATATTTTATAACTCGCTCAAGCATAGTGATCTTAGATTCGCACATGAGTTGTCGAATTTTATTTGCGACTTCATGGCGATTGCCTTCTAATGAGTGTAATTGGTAAAAACGGGCTGAGCGTCCCCACGTAGTGACGCCCGGAATGCGACAAGTTACATAAAACAGACGTCCGACTAATTTCTTTACAGCTCCAGGACTTTTAAGACGTTTACCATCGACGGTCGAGTAGGAGGGAGTAGCAGAATCACTTGGAAAGACTTTATTGATCAGAGAAACAACGGACATGAACTGTTCATTTCCAGTGGATCCGATGTTGAAGAATATCGCATCGTATTCGCCTTTGATCCATTCAACTTTTCGTATACCTGTGAATCGAATGACAACAGATTGATCGATAATTTCTTCGTCATCCCACATGTTATTGCCAATGTAACGTAAAAGTTCGTCGTCATCAACCAAATACGGGTTAAACCTGAGCCGTGGATTATTGAGGATTTTCTCAAGTCTTAGTTTCCCATAAGGCACTTCGTTGAGGGGGACACCAAATGGGCCGATCATCTTAGCTAATATTATGTGTTAAAGTTGCTTTTTTCAAAAGACAAAAGTAAGTATAATATTAGACTTATCAAACGATTAATGGAATTATTTGATTAAAGGGGATAATATCTGAGGCTTAGATTTTCTTTCTTTTTTTTCGATGCAGAAGTAGTTAATCTGTTGATTTACAAAAGAGTAGAAATCAAATCCGTACAAGCATCGTACATTTTCTATGTTTGTAAGTGGTTAACCTACTGCGATTTAATACATTACAAGCCGCATTTGCCAAACTGACAACAGTAACTCAATACAAAGTTAGCGATAATATCCCGATTATCAAAGTAATATCCAATTTTTAACATTCCCAATCATCCGCCGCGCCGTACAAATTCAGTAAAAAGCATTAAGTTTGCCCTAAATCAGATTGCCGTAAAATTTTGAACAAAAAAGCATGTTAAATATGTTTTAGTATTCAAATTTTTACTATCTTTGCAGTGTGAAAAGTCCATTGGAACAATTAGGAAACATACCTGTCACTGCTGCTGCCTTGGAATCTCTATTCCCCAATATCA
>CAMWPM010000036.1 GCA_947176235.1 uncultured Bacteroidales bacterium
CGGCGCCGGAAAACCGCTGTTTCCCAAAAGCGAGTGCAAAGGTAGCAACTTTCCCTCACCCCACCAAATATTTCCCCATGTTTTTTCAATAAAATTTTATGCCACTCCCCGCCATGACCCTCAAAAACACCCATAAATAATTAAGTGACAGCAGATTCAGACTCTGCTGTCACCTTTCTGTCCGTATTCTTACGAAATTTCGGACGCCCGACGCTCTCACGAGCCGTCACGCCCAATTATATCTTATTCCCGGTTTAGCTCCAGAAGCGTCGTCATCAGCTTACGGTCATTGCTCAGTCTCGGAATTTTCCTTTGACCTCCAAGCCTGCCCGTAGTGCGCAGCCAGCGGTCAAAAAGCCCCGGTTTCGCCTCCACTATACTGAGACGGTCAAGGAAAAGCCCGTGCGAACGCTTCGCCTGATAGTCCGAATTCTCATTTTGCAGACAGCGGTCGAGCACATCCGCGAAATGCTCCACATCCTCCGGCTTCCGCGAGAACTCTATCAGCCATTCATGCCTGCCGCGATGCTCCGAGTCAGCGTACACCGGAGCCGCGGTGTAATTCAGCACGGCAGCTCCCGTCTCGTCGCACGCCTTGCTGATCGCCGCATCAGCATTGTACACCATCAGCTCCTCCCCGAACGCATTGATGAAATGCTTCGTTCTTCCCGCAATAGTGATCTTCGGCGGATTCACGCTCTCCACCCTCACAGTGTCACCCAGCGAATAGCGCCATAGCCCGTTCACCGAAGTGATCACCATTTCATACACTTTACCCTTCTCAAGCTCCCACGCCGTGACCGCATGTTCCGGATACTTCTCCCCCGATTCATCCAGTGGGATAAACTCATAGTAGACGCCCACATTCAGCAGCAGAAGCATCGCCGGATCATCAATCTCATTCTGACACGCAAAAAACCCCTCGCTCGCATTGTACGTCTCAAGGTATCGCATCTTCGTCGGATCCGTGATCAGCTTGTACTGTTCCCTGTACGGCGCGAACGAGATGCCGCCGTGGAAGAACACCTCCAGATTCGGCCACACCTCATGGATATTTTTGGCACCCGTATAGTCCAGCACCTGCTTCAGCACCGCAAGCATCCACGAAGGCACCCCCGACAGATTCGTCACGTTCTTCCCCACCGACGCATGCACCAGCGCCGGAAGCTTCACCTCCCAGTCATTCATCAGCGCCACGCCCCGGCTCGGCACCCTGAACAGTTCCGCAGCCTTCGGCACCGACGATATCAGGTTTGCCGACAGATCCCCCACTCTCACGCCCCGAGGTATCGACTTCAGTTCCGTCTGATAGCTTCCTCCCAGGATCAGACCCTTGCCCGCAAACATTCGGCTGTCAGGATATAGCGAGAGATAATGAGCCACCGAATCCGATGCACCCTGCAGGTGATTTCCTCGCAGCCCGTCTTTTGTGATCGGGATATACTTGCTTTTGCCGTCCGAAGTCCCCGACGACTGCGCGTACCGCGTCACCTTGCCGGGCCAGAGCACATCCGGTGCCCCGCCGATCATCTCCATCACCATCGGGCGGATATCCTCATAGTGATGCACCGGCACAGCCTTGCGGTAATCCTCCGGCGTCTTTATCCGGTCAAAATGATAGCGGTGACCCACAAGCGTGCGGCGTCCCGCAGCCAGTAGGCGCTCAAAAATTTCCCTTTGCGCGGTTTCAGCGTCCTTAGCCCAGACGGCTGATTCCTCCACTCTATGTTTCAGTGCCCGGCGGGCTAATGGTGTGAAGTTCATAATGCGTGAATATCTTTATTATGCGTGTCGTTCTTTCTCTATATCACCGTCCATTGAGAACGGCAATAATTCCTCCGCTCACTTTTTTCAACGGACCGACTGCCCGTTATCGTGCAGTTGAGCGTTTTTTTTATTATCTTTGCCACTGACCTTATTCTCGGTATCCCCGGTCATGCTTTCTACACATTATTATATTAGGGGAGACCGTCAGTTGCATTCCGCCCTTATGACATTACAACAATCACAACCTCAAAATTGTAAGACCCCACATGAAAAAAATTAACTTATTGGCTGCCGCATGCCTTCTCTCCGCTGCATCCGCCTCCGCGCTTCCACCGGCTCTTTCCCCCGATCCCGCCATCGAGAAAGCCATCTCCGAGCGCCTCGCATCCATGTCCATCGACGAGAAAGTAGGGCAGATGTGCGAGCTCACACTCGGGCTCCTCGGGCAGTTCGACCCCTACCGTTCCCGTCCCGACGACATTTACGGCGTCGGCAATTCCTTCGACATAGCCCCCGACCGGCTCGACGCCATTATCGGTCAGTACAAGATCGGATCCATCCTCAACGTCGCCGACGTAGCCCTCACCCCCGCTCAGTGGTGCCGCATCGTCGAGCAGATTCAGGAAAAATCCATCGAAGTGATGGGCATCCCCACCATCTACGGTCTCGACATGAACCACGGCGCAAGCTACACCATCGGCGCAACCCTATTCCCCCAGAACGTCAACATGGGCGCAACGTTCAATCGCGAGCTCGCTCGCCGCGGTGGCGAAATCTGCGCCTACGAGACACGCGCGTCCAACGTCCCCTGGACCTACAACCCCACCGTCGACCTCTCCCGCACCCCCCTCTGGCCCCGCGTTTGGGAGAACTACGGTGAGGACGCCTTCCTCTCGGCACAGCTCGGCACTCAGGCTGTCATCGGAATGCAGGGCACCGACCCCAACCACATCGACCGCTTCCACATCGCCGCCAACCTTAAGCACTTCATGGCTTACGGATCCCCCGCCAGCGGCAAGGACCGCACCCACTCCTCCGTTTCCGACATGGAGCTCCGCGAGAAGCACTTCGCCCCCTACCTCGAAGCTATCCGCCGTGGCGGACTCCTCTCCATCATGGTCAATTCCACCAACAACAACGGAATCCCGTTCCACGCCAATGCCCGCCTCCTCACTCAGTGGCTCAAGGAAGAGCTTGACTGGGACGGACTCATCGTCACCGACTGGGCTGACATCAACAACCTCTACACACGCGAATACATCGCCCGCGACAAAAAAGACGCCATCGCCATTGCCATCAACGCCGGCATCGACATGGCTATGGAGCCCTACAACACCGACTTCTGCACCCTCCTCAAGGAATGTGTGGCGGAAGGCAAGGTGCCCATGTCCCGTATCGACGACGCCGTTGCCCGCGTCCTCCGAATGAAGTATCGCCTCGGACTTTTCCAGTACCCCAACACCATCTGGACCGACTATCCCCTATTCGGATCCGACGAATTTGCAGCTTCCTCGCGTCAGGCAGCCACCGAGTCGATGGTTCTCCTCAAGAACGACGGCGCCACACTCCCCATCGCCCACGGCAAACGCATCCTCGTCACCGGGCCTAACGCCAACTCAATCCGCACCCTCAACGGCGGCTGGACCTACACATGGCAGGGACATCTCACCGACGTCCTCCCCATCTCCTCCCGCTACAACACCATCCTACGCGCCATGCAGAATCGCTTCGGTGCCGACAACGTTGTCTATGCCCCCGGCGTAACCTACGACCCCACAGCACAATGGGAAGGCAACTGGGGACGCCTCCAGTCCACCGACATCCCCGCTGCCGTCCGGGCTGCCGCCGACGTTGACATCATCGTGGCTTGTGTCGGCGAGACATCCTACTGCGAGACACCCGGCAACATCAACGACCTCGTCCTCGCCCCCGAGCAGCGTCAGCTCGTCTCTGCCCTTGCCGCCACCGGCAAGCCCGTCGTCCTCGTCCTCAACGAAGGCCGCCCCCGACTCGTATCCGACATCGTCCCACTCTGCCCCGCGGTTGTCGACATCATGCTTCCGTCCAACTATGGCGGTGATGCACTCGCAGCCCTCCTCGCCGGCGACGAAAACTTCTCCGGCCGCCTCCCCTTCACCTATCCCAAGCACCCCGCAGCACTCATCACCTACGACTATAAGAAAGGCGAGCACGTCGAGACTATGGAAGGCATCTACAACTACAACGCCGAAGTCGACGTCCAGTGGCAGTTCGGACACGGCTTGAGCTACACCACCTTCACCTACTCCAACCTCACCGTCGACAAGCCACAGTTCACCGCCTCCGACATCCTCACCTTCTCCGTCGACGTCACCAACACCGGAACCCGCGCCGGGCTTGAGAGCGTTCTCCTCTTCACCTCCGACCTTGTCGCATCCGTATCCCCCGACGTCCGCCGTCTGCGCCAGTTCGACAAGATCTCCCTCGCCCCCGGCGAGACTAAGCGCGTCTCCTTGTCCGTTCCCGCCGCCGACCTCGCATTTGTCGGTCCCGACGGTCGCTGGCGACTTGAGGAAGGCGACTTCCACGTAAGCGTCGGATCCGAAGCAATCACTGTTTCTGCCGCCGAAACCCACATCTGGGACACCCCCAATCGTTAATGATCACTCGATTTATCATCTGTTAAATGAGACACTTCACTTCCGTTGCCGACATTGGCGACATCCCCTCCGCAATCTCCGAAGCCCTCGCCATCAAGTCCGACCGCTTCGCCTACAAGCATCTGGGTGAGAACCGCACCCTCCTCATGATTTTCTTCAACTCCTCCCTCCGCACACGCCTTTCCACACAGAAAGCCGCCCTCAACCTCGGCATGAACGTCATGGTCCTCGACGTCAACCAGGGAGCGTGGAAACTCGAGACCGAGCGCGGAGTCATAATGGACGGCGACCGCCCCGAACACCTCCTCGAAGCCATCCCCGTCATGGGATCCTACTGCGACGTCATCGGCGTACGCTCCTTTGCACGCTTCGAGTCCAAGGCCGACGACTATTCCGAGAAAATCATCTCGCAGTTCATCGAGCACTCCGGACGTCCCGTATTCTCAATGGAAGCCGCCACACGCCATCCCCTCCAGTCGCTTGCCGATCTCATCACCATCGAGGAGCACAAGACCGTCGACCGTCCAAAAGTCGTCATGACATGGGCACCCCACCCCAAGGCGCTTCCACAGGCAGTCCCCAACTCCTTCGCCGAGTGGATCACAGCTGCCGGCTACGATCTCGTGATCACACATCCCCACGGCTACGAACTCGATCCCCGCTTCACTGCCGGAGCCACCATCGAGTACGATCAGGACAAAGCCCTTGCTGGAGCCGACTTCGTTTATGCCAAGAACTGGAGCGCCTACGCCGACCCCAACTACGGAAAAGTCCTCTCCACCGACCGCGCATGGACAGTAACCGCCGAGAAGATGGCGCTCACCAACAATGCCTTCTTCATGCACTGCCTTCCCGTCCGCCGCAACATGATCGTAAGCGACGACGTAATCGAAGGTCCACGCTCACTCGTCATCCCCGAGGCAGCCAACCGCGAGATCTCAGCCCAGCTCGTCCTCAAGCGCATCCTCCAGGACCTCCCCTGACGTCCTCCCATCCCATCCTCCCCCATAAAGGCGATGAGTCCCCCCCGCGCGGATCCATCGCCTTTCCTTCATATGCATTATGCATTGTGCATTATGCATTATGAATTGTGCATTATGCATTATGAATTGTGCATTATGCATTACTCCCTAAACCGCAACATGAATCCATCTGCCACCCTTCTCCCAGATCAACTCCACGTGAGGCAACCCCTTCAGAATCTCAAATAGCCTCCGGTTACCGTCGGTCGACCCCGTCACCACATCGGCTGCCCGACCCTGTAGATGATAACTTCTCCTCGCACCACCCACAGCCCTGTTCAACGCCTGACACCTGTACCCCGAGGTTACCGTAATTGGTGCCCCAAACTTTCTGCGCGCTGGATCAAGCACCACATTCACCAGCCGCTCCACATTTCGTTTTGCCCCTTCCGGCATACGATTATCGATTCCCTTACGCGACGCAGTCACACTCGCCTCCATCTCCTCATAACTGAAAAACTCCATTTCCAAATCTCCTTTCTCTTAAAAAATTTTCTATAATTACCACTAACTCTTAACTCCTGACTCTTCGCGCCTCCGCGTAAGATACACCCCAACTTCCAACACGTCAATGTCCTCTTTTTCTTGCCCACAAAATTACAATCAAAACCACCCCCACCACCTGTCAAAAAAACACCAAATTTTTCTTCACGAAAAAAATTCTCCGGCGTTCGCATCTGCCTGACACCTCCCAACTCCCAACTCCTAACTCCTAACTCCTAACTCCCCTCAGATTTACGTTTGTAAACCCCCATCCCCCACCCATCCACATCATTACACCCATAACCCTTTGCCATGTTGATAACTTATGTCGTAATTTAGTTTTGTAAATTAATAAAATTCTTGTAATTTTACACCACAAAATCATATCAGGCATCCAACCATTCGCCTCGATTTCTCAACCATCTATTTATCAACATCTTACCAATGGCAGACGAAGTCTATCACATTCCCGCTCTTCTTGAGCAGTCCATCGAAGCACTCGACATACGTCCCGACGGCGTATACGTCGATGCTACTTTCGGTGGTGGCGGACACTCCCGGGCCATTGTCGATGCTCTCTCATCCTCCGGTCACCTCTACGCTTTCGACCAGGATCGTGACGCCGTTTCCCGAGCATTCTCCGATCCACGCCTCACCGTCATTCTCGGCAACTTTCGGTTTCTCTCCAACTTCCTCCGATTCTATGGAGTCGACGCCGTCGACGGAATCCTCGCCGACCTCGGCGTGTCATTCCATCACTTCGACGACCCTTCGCGTGGATTCTCATTCCGCTGGGAGGACGGACCCCTCGACATGCGCATGAACCGCAACGCACGCCTTTCGGCTGCCGACATCCTCATGTCCCGATCCGAAGCCGAGCTCGCCGACATGTTCTACCTCCTTGGCGAACTAAAGAACGCACGCCGCATCGCCGCCGCCATTGTCAAGGCGCGCGCCGAAGCACCCCTCGCCACCGTCCAGCGGCTCCTCTCCATTGTCCGCCCGTTCATCAACCCCCGGCAGGAGAAAAAAGAGCTCGCTCAGGTCTTCCAGGCACTCCGCATCGAAGTCAACGGCGAGATCGACGCCCTCAAGGCGCTCCTCACCCAGTCTCTCCGCGTCCTCAGCCCCGGAGCCCGGCTCGCAGTCATCACCTACCACTCCCTGGAGGATCGGCTCGTCAAGAACTTCATGAAGACCGGCAACCTCAACGGCGACCCCGCAGTCGACTTCTTCGGCCGCTCCACAGCTCCCTTCCGCCTCATCAACTCCCGTCCTATTGTCCCATCCCCCGACGAAATCGACCGCAATCCCCGCTCACGAAGCGCCAAACTCCGCGTCGCCGTTCGTCTCTGATCCCCCTGTCTCTCCGTCCATGGCTCTCAAATCTTCCGCTAAAAAAAAGAAAACCGCCGAGAAGCGACGCGACTCCCTCCTGTCCCGCATCATGCAGGGACGATGGCTGTCCACCGACTTCTTCGCACGCAACTCCATCATCATCCTCTTCGTCATCTTCTTCCTCATGATCTACATCTCCAACAAGTACGAGTGCCTCACAAAGATGGAGCGCATTCAGGCTTTGGAGCGCGACCTTGAGGTCATCAAGACCGAGAGCGTGCGTGAGCGAAGCGAGTACATGAGCCGCACACGCGAGTCTGCCATGCAGCAGCTTGTCGATACCCTTCACCTCGACCTCCGTGTCCAGGAACGTCCCCCTTTCTCCATTACCTACTCCCGATGAACAAGAACAGCCAACGCGACATCCTCGTCCGCTACTTCCTCATTTCCATCTCCATAATTGCGTTTGCGGGATTCATCATTGCCGCGCTTTTCCGCACCACCGTCATCGACGCCGAGAAGTGGAACGCCAAGGCTATGCAGGAACTTTCACGCGTCGACACCATCCTACCCACCCGCGGCGACATCCTCGCCGACGACGGATCTGTCCTTGCCACAAACCTCCGTTACTACACCGTCCGCATCGACTTCCGTTCCGAGCGATTCATGTCCGCACGCTATCTCTCTGCCATCGACTCAATCGCCGACTCACTCGCCACCTACTTTCCCATCCGCTCTAAAGCCGATTGGGCTGCCTACCTCCACAAACCCATGCTCAAGGACCCCGACAAGCGTCCTCGTGCCTACAAGCTCCTGTCCAACATCTCCTACTCCCAGTATCAGCATCTCCGCACATTCCCCTTCTTCTCCATCCCCAATGCCAACCGCAACGGCATCACCGTCGAGAAGCGGATGCGACGTTCCAACCCCTACGGCGACATGGCTCGCCGTTCCATCGGTGGCGTAGGCGAACAATCCAACCGGCAGATCCGCGGTATCTCCGGACTTGAGAAAGCCCTCGACTCTCTCCTCTACGGCACACCCGGAGTTGCCAAGAAAATCCCTCTCACCCGACGCATCGTCAACTGGACCGACGTCCCCCCCGTTCCCGGCTACGACATCCGCACCACTATCGACATCAACATTCAGGACCTCGTCGAGAACGAGCTCAACCAGATTCTTGAGACGTGCGATGCCGACTGGGGCGTTGCAGTCCTCATGGACGTTGCCACAGGCGACATCAAGGCAATCTCCAACCTTGAGAAGTCACCGTCCGGATCTCGCTACATCGAAGGAATGAACCGTGCCGTCCTCGGATTCGAACCCGGATCCGTCATTAAGCCCGTGTCGATGCTCATTGCTCTTGAGAAAGGGCTCGTCAACAGCCTCGACGAAGTTATCCCCATCGGGCAGTCCTACGCCTACGGAGGCGGACGCGCCATCACCGACTCCCACTATAATTCCGCCCTCACCGTCCGCGGAGTCATCGAGGAGTCAAGCAACATCGGGATGACCCGCATCATCACCCGTCCCAACGGACCCTTCCACAACCATCCCGAGGAATTCTACAAAGCACTCAGCGAGATCGGATTCCTCGACCCCATGATGACAGGTATCGCCGGCGAACGCACACCCATGATTCCCCGCAAGCCATCCCGCGTCACCCTCTCCCGCATGTGCTACGGCTATGCCACCGAAGTCCCCCCGCTCTACACCCTCTCCATCTACAACGCCATCGCCAACGGAGGGCGGTACGTCCGTCCCCGGCTCGTCAAGGAACTCATCGGAGCCGAATTTGATTCCGTACTTCCCGTCACCTACGTCCGCGATCGCATCTGCTCCGAGAAGAACGCCGCCAAGCTCCGTGACATGCTCCGCTCCGTCGTGTGGGGCGACCGCGGCACTGCCCGCCACTTCGTCCGCGACGAAAATGTCGAGATCGCAGGAAAGACCGGTACATGCTATATGATCGAGAACGGCGCCTACAACACGTCTAAGAAGCGACTCGCCTTCTGCGGCTTTTTCCCCGCCGAGTCCCCACGCTATTCATGCATCGTCCTCACATGCCATCCCCGTCAGAACCTCCTCGGCGCGGCGTCCACCTCCGGTCAGGTCGTCCGCAACATCGCCCGCAAGATGTTCTCCCGCGGCATGCTCGGCAACACCTCCGACTATCGCGCCGAAGTCACCGAAGGCACCCGCCCCTCGCTCTATTATTCCGCCGACGATTCCCGTGCACGCCACCTCAAGCGCGGACTCGAAGTTGCCGAAGTCACCCAGCTGCGTCCTCGCTCCGAATCAGGCACACCGCAGGCATCCGTTCAGGCTGCCCGTGGTGTCGTGCCCCAGGTCACCGGACTCGGGTTGCGCGAAGCAATCGTTGCCATCGAGAATTCCGGATTCGACGTCGCATTCTCAGGCACAGGCTACGTATCCCGGCAGACACCCCTCGCCGGAAGCTCCCTCTCCCCGGGTTCCACAGTCCACATCCGTCTCTCCGAACATTAATTCACCATTTTTTTTACCAGCAGGAAATGAAACTATCCCGACTCACCGACGCAATTCAGGTCACAGCCATTGTCCCCGGATCACCGGCACTTCCCGCCGACCCCGATGTCACGGCTCTCACCGCCGACTCCCGTCAGGCCACCGAAGGATCCATGTTTGTTGCCGTGCGCGGTGTCAGTGTCGACGGCCACTCTTTCCTCCCCTCCCTCCTTGGTCGCCATCTGGCGGCTGTCGTCATCGAGTCACTCCCTGAAGAGCTTGACCCCGAAGTCATCTACGTCGTCGTCCCCGACTCGGCGGTAGCCCTCGGCTACCTCGCTTCCCGCTGGTACGGCGACCCCTCACGCCATCTGCGCCTCGTCGGTGTCACAGGCACCAACGGAAAGACCACCATCGCCACCCTCATCTACGAGATGGCACGCATGATGGGCGAGAAAGCCGGACTCCTCTCCACCGTCGTCAACATCGTCGACCGGACTCCTGTCCACTCCACCCACACAACCCCCGACCCCCTATCCATCAACGCCCTCCTTGCCCGCATGGTCGAGGCAGGCTGCACCCTCGCCGCCATGGAAGTCAGCTCCCATGCTGCCCATCAGCACCGCATCGCAGGACTTCACTTCGTTGGAGGAGTATTCACCAACCTCACCCGCGACCATCTCGACTACCACCGCACCGTCGAAGCCTATCGCGACGCCAAAAAGTCATTCTTCGATGCCCTCCCCTCATCAGCATGGGCGCTCACCAATATCGACGACCGCAACGGCGAATTCATGCTTCAGAACACATCTGCCGCACGTCACACCTACTCCCTCCGATCTCTCGCCGACTTCAAAGGACGCATCATCGAACCCCGCCTCGACGGCACACTCATGTCATTCAACGGTCGTGAAGTCGAAGTCCTCTTCACCGGACGCTTCAACGCCTACAACCTCACTGCCATCTACGGCGCATCCGTCCTCCTCGGCTGGAACGTCGACGACGTCCTCCTTGCCATGAGCCGCCTCGTTCCCGTGGCAGGACGCTTCCAGACGTTCCGCCATCCCTCCGGAGTCACAGCTATCGTCGACTACGCCCACACCCCCGACGCCGTTGTCAACGTTCTTTCAGCCATCCGCGAAGTAATCGGATCATCCGCCTCGGTCATCACCGTCGTCGGTGCCGGAGGCAACCGCGACAAGGGCAAACGCCCCATCATGGCGAGCGAGGCTGCTCGTCTCTCCGACCGTCTTATCCTCACATCCGACAATCCCCGCGACGAGGATCCCCTCCTCATCCTCGCCGACATGGAAGCCGGGCTCGACGACGCTGCACGTGCCGCTGCCGTCTCCATCCCCGACCGCGCTCAGGCTATCCGCATGGCAGTTTCACTCGCCTCCCCCGGCGATGTCATCCTCATCGCCGGAAAAGGCCACGAGGATTATCAGGAGATCCGCGGTGTCCGTCACCATTTCGACGACCGCGAGCAAGTCCGTTCACTTGGTTTTGTCTAATCGTTTCAGCTTATGCTTTACTATCTGTTTCAACTTCTCGGAAACGCCGACCTCCCCGGAGCGAGGCTCATGGACTATATCACATTCCGTTCCGGCATCGCATTCATCCTCTCACTCTTCATCGCCACTTTCATCGGACGCCGCATTATCGACCGCCTGCAGAAAATGCAGGTCGGCGAGATCATCCGCGACCTCGGGCTTGAAGGACAGATGAAAAAGACCGGCACCCCCACCATGGGCGGAATCATCATCATTATCGCAATCATCATCCCCTGCCTCCTCATGGGCAATCTTTCCAACGTCTACATGATTCTGATGATCATATCCACCCTCTGGCTTGGCACCCTCGGATTCCTCGACGACTACATCAAGGTCGCTCGCCACGACAAGGAAGGTCTTAAAGGCAAATTCAAGATTGTCGGACAGGTCGGGCTCGGTCTGATGGTCGGACTCACAATGTATCTTTCACCCGACATAGTCATCCGCGAGAACAGCGAAGTCAAGAGCGTCGAGACAAATCAGGTCATCGACGTCGTCTACGAGACCCCCGACGTAAAAACCCCCGCCACCACCATCCCCTTCGTCAAGAACAACAACTTCAACTACACCATGCTCACCGAGTGGATGGGTGATGACGTAGCCGTCACTGCCGGATGGATCGTATTCATTATCGTCACCATCTTCATCGTCACCGCCACATCCAACGGCGCCAACCTCACCGACGGACTCGACGGACTCGCCACCGGCACATCAGCCATCATCGGCGTAGCCCTCGCCGTAATGGCTTACCTCGGGAGCAACGTCATCTACTCAAGCTACCTCAACATCATGTACGTCCCCGGAAGTGCCGAACTCGTTGTCTACATGGCGGCATTCATCGGCGCGCTCATCGGATTCCTTTGGTACAACGCCTACCCCGCCCAGGTTTTCATGGGCGACACCGGATCCCTCACCCTCGGCGGCGTAATCTCCGTATTTGCAATTCTCACCCACAAGGAGCTCCTTCTCCCGCTCCTTTGTGCCATCTTCTACATCGAGGACCTCTCCGTTATCCTCCAGGTCGCATTCTTTAAGTACACTCGTAAGCGCACAGGCACCGGACGTCGAATTTTCCGGATGACCCCCCTCCACCATCACTTCCAGAAAGGACCCGAAGCCGGTATCGACGCCATTTTCTCCCGGCGCCCCTCCACCGCCGTTCCCGAGTCAAAGATTGTGATCCGCTTCTGGATCATCGGCATCCTCCTCGCAGCCTTCACATTCGTCACTCTCAAGCTCCGCTAATCCACGGTCTCAACCCTTTTAATCGTCTTTCTATATGAAATCCGGATCCACCGATAATAAGCCCGCACGCATCGTCATCCTCGGAGGTGGCGAGAGCGGCGTTGGTGCCGCCATCCTTGCCAAGGACCGCGGCATGGACGTGTTCCTCAGCGACAGCGGCACCATATCCCCCCGCTACAAGGACATGCTCGTCGCCGAAGGCATCGCATGGGAAGAAGGCGGTCACACACCATCCCTCATCCTCAATGCCTCCGAAGTCATCAAGTCCCCCGGCATCCCCCCCACCGCACCCCTCGTACGCGACATCGTCGAACGTGGCATTCCCGTAATCTCCGAAATCGAGTTCGCCGGACGATTCACCGACGCCAAGATGGTATGTATCACCGGATCCAACGGTAAGACCACCACAACTCTCCTCACCTACCACATTCTACGCGAAGCCGGTATTGACGCAGGGCTCGCCGGAAATGTCGGCAAGAGTCTCGCCCTTCAAGTCGCACGCGATCCTCATGAAGTCTATGTCATCGAACTCTCCAGCTTCCAGCTTGAGAACATGTATAGCTTCAAGGCTAACGTCGCCGTGATGATGAACATTACCCCCGACCATCTTGACCGCTACGACTACGAGATGCAGAACTACATCAACGCCAAGTTCCGTATCATCAACAACATGACATCGTCCGACGCATTCATTTACTGGGAGGACGATCCCGTCATAAAGGCTCAGCTCGAGCGCGTCGCCACCGAAGCACGCCGGCTCCCGTTCTCCGAGCACCGCGAGGACAGCCTCACTGCCGCATGGACCGACGCTGAGGACGAATCCGTCATTTTCCGCACCCCCTCATCCGAGTGGTCGATGCCCCGCGCCGACCTCGCCCTCAATGGGCTTCACAACCTCTTCAACTCCATGGCTGCCGGACTATCCGCTTCCCTCCTCCATGTCCGTAAGGACGACATCCGTCGGGCTCTCGCCGACTTCGAAGGTGTCGAGCATCGCCTTGAGCCCGCCGGCACGGTCGCAGGTGTCCGCTACATCAACGATTCCAAGGCTACCAACGTCAATTCCTGCTGGTACGCCCTTGAAAGTATGCCCGCGCCCGATCCCGCCGACGGTCAGCCCAAGGTGGTCCTCATCCTCGGTGGCAAGGACAAAGGCAACGATTATTCCGAGATTCTCCCCCTCGTCCGCCGCAAGGTCAAGGCGATCGTGGCTATGGGGCTCCACAACGAGAAGATTCTCGACTTCTTCGGCTCCGAAGTCCCCGTGATCCGCGACACCCATTCAATTTCCGACGCCGTAGCTGCCTGTCACGAACTTGCCGTTCCGGGCGACGTAGTCCTGCTATCCCCCTGTTGCGCCAGCTTCGACCTCTTCAGTAGCTACGAGGACCGCGGGCGTCAGTTCAAGCAACAGGTCCGCGACCTTCCCCGCTGATAATTTTCTCTTTTTAGTCACATTTCTTTCTTCACCATGCAATCCGATCCCCTCTCCTTTGATCCCGTTCTTCTCGAAGCCGCACGCCGCGACCGCGAGGAGCGCCAGGCGCCTCAGCCTCAGCCCGGACAGCAGCCTCAGCAGCCCGCTCAGGCAGTCCGTCCCGAAAAGAAGCAGGACCGCTACATCTGGGCTATCTTCATCGCCCTCTGCCTCTTCTCCGTCATTGAGCTTTACAGCGCATCATCCCGCGAAGTCGTCTCCGGCAACGTCTACGCCCCCATCGTCCGCCATCTTTCCATGCTCGTCGCCGGTGCCGGCATTGCCTACGGCGTCTCACGCATCCCCTACAGGTTCTTCTCCCTCCTCACCCCCCTCCTATTCATCGGTAGCGTGGTGATGATGGTCTACGTCCTTTTTTACGGCGAGATCATCAACGGAGCCCGCCGTAGCTTCAACATGGGCATCGCCATCCAGCCCTCCGAATTCCTCAAGCTCTCCGCTGTCATGGTCATCGCCCTTGTCATGTCCCGCACGCAGCTTTCCAAGCGCGAAGGCGTCAAGAATCAGGGCGTCATCATCTCCGCCGGGGTCGTGCTCCTCATCGGCGGACTCCTCTTCACCCAGGGACTCACCAACACCATCCTCATGATGGCGATCTCCCTCTCCATGCTCATCGTCGGCGGCATCCAGTTCAAGAAACTCGCTGCCGTCCTCGTCGCCTACTGCATCATCGCCGGAGCCGGCTACCTCTATAAGTCCCACAACGAGCAGGTGCGCGAGACGGAGTATGCCGTTGCCGCCGCCACCGCGCAGGGCAAATCAGGATCTGAAGCGGCTCCCATGCGCTCCAAGACGTGGAAATCCCGCCTTTCAAGTTTCTTCGACGACACCCCGAAGTACGAACGTGAGATTACAGCCAAAAACCGTCAGGAGATGTACGCCTACATGGCGCAGGCTAATGGCGGAGCATTCGGAGTCCTGCCCGGCAACTCCCGCGAGACAGCCCGCCTCCCACTCGCCTTCTCCGACTATATCTTCTCCATCGTAGTCGAGGACCTCGGATTCATCGGAGGGCTCGTCCTTATCATCATCTATCTCTCCCTCCTCGCCCGCGCCGGCAACCTCGCGTCCCATTGCTCCCACGCGTTCCCAGCCCTCCTCGTCATGGGATGCGCCGTCATGATCGCCTATCAGGCGCTTTTCCACATGGCTATCGTCACCGGCGTCTTCCCGGTGTCCGGTCAGCCACTTCCCCTCATCTCCAAGGGTGGTACCTCCATCCTCATCACCTCAATTGCCTTCGGCATAATGCTTAGCGTCAGCCGCAACGCCCTTGTCAACGGCAAGCCGCGCGAGGTGCGTGAGGAATCCGACTCCCTCCCCGAGGACATCCGCTCCCTCAACCCCACCCAATTAACCTGATTTTTCCCATTTCTTACTCCCTGCTATATGACCGTAGTAGATTCTCCCGACACTCCTCAGCCCAAGTCTCCCCTTTCACGCCCCATCCGCATGATTATCAGCGGCGGAGGCACAGGCGGTCACATTTTCCCCGCCGTAGCTATCGCCAATGCGGTCCGCCGCCGCGATCCCCGCTCCCGCATCCTCTTCGTCGGTGCCGAGGGACGCATGGAGATGGAGCGCGTCCCCGCAGCCGGCTACGACATTGTCGGTCTACCCGTCATGGGCTTCGACCGCAAGCGCGTCTGGCGCAACTTCAAGGTGCTCTACAAGCTTGCCAAGTCCATGCTCAAGGCGCGCAAGGTGGTCAGGGAGTTCGAGCCCGACATCGCCGTCGGTGTCGGAGGTTATGCCTCCGGTCCTCTCCTTAAGGAAGCCCAGAAGCGCGGCATCCCCACCCTCCTCCAGGAGCAGAACTCCTACGCCGGTGTCACCAACAAGATGCTTGCACCCAAAGCCAAGGCGATTTGCGTCGCCTACGACGGCATGGAGCGTTTCTTCCCCGCCACGGCCATCCGCCTCACAGGCAATCCTCTCCGCGAGGCTGTTGTCAGCTACGATCCCACCATCACCCCGCAGGAAGCACGCAAGCGCCTCGGTTTCGACCCCGACCGTCCCCTCGTAGCCGTGGTAGGAGGTAGTCTTGGGGCACGTACCATCAACGAGAGCGTCATCCAGTCCATCGACCCGATTCTCGACGCCGGCGCACAGATTTTGTGGCAGACCGGACGTATCTACGCCGATCAATGCCGTCAGGTCGCTGACCGCTACATCGGGCGTGGAGTCATCGCCACCCCGTTCCTCGACGATATGGGGCTCGTCTACCGTGCCGCCGACATAGTCGTCTCCCGCGCCGGTGCAAGCACCATCAGCGAGATTCAGGCGCTCGGCATGCCCTCCGTCCTCATCCCCTCCCCCAATGTCGCCGAGGACCACCAGCGCCACAACGCCCGGGCGCTCGAACGCTGCGGAGCAGCCGTCATGATTCTCGACGCCGACGCCCGCCGGTGCCTCGCCGGTGAAGTCACTTCCCTGCTTTCCGATCCCACCCGGCGCAAGTCCATGTCCGAGGCGGCTCGCGCCATGGCTCACCTTTCTTCCGACGAGCGTATCGTCGACGAGATTTTCCGCATTGTCGCCGACAATGCATCTTCCAACGCGAAAAAATGATTCAGTTGATATATGGACAATAACATCGCATCATTCCCCTGTGTCTACTTCGTCGGTGCCGGAGGCATAGGCATGGCAGCCCTCGAGCGCTACTTCCTGTCCCGTGGGAAGCGCGTCGCCGGCTACGACCGTACCCCCTCACCCCTCACCGATGCCCTAATTGCCGAAGGCGTCGACATCTCCTTCTCCGATGCCGTCGACGCCATCCCCGTCGAGATGCGTGACCCCGCCACCACACTCGTCGTCTACACTCCCGCCATACCCCCCTCCCACCCCGGGCTCCGCTTCTTCCGCGAAGGCGGTTTTCAGGTCATGAAGCGCTCTCAGGTCCTCGGGCTCATCACCCGCGACTCCCTCGGACTCTGCTTCGCCGGCACTCATGGCAAGACCACCACATCCTCCATGGCTGCCCACATCCTCCATTCCACCCCCGGCGTCGGATGCAACGCTTTCCTCGGAGGAATCCTCCGCAACTACGGCAGCAATCTGCTCCTCTCCCCCTCCTCACCCTTCTCAGTCATCGAGGCTGACGAATTTGACCGCTCTTTCCACACCCTCTCCCCCCACATCGCCGTAATCACATCCACCGACCCCGACCATCTCGACATCTACGGCACAGAAGAGGCATATCTCGAAAGCTTCGCTCATTTCACCGAACTTATCCGCCCCGGAGGCTTCCTCGTAGTCCACACCGGTCTCAAGCTCCGCCCCCGCGTTCCCGAAGGTGTCCGTGTATTCACCTATTCACGCGATGAAGGCGACTTTCATGCCGCCAACATCCGCCGCGCCGACGGATCTGTTATCTTCGACCTCGTCCTCCCCGACGGTTCCGTAATTCCCGACATCGAGCCTGGCGTTCCCGTCGAGATCAACATCGAGAATTCCATTGCAGCCCTCGCTGCCTGCTGGCTCACCGGCAAGCTCGATCCCGATTCAGCCCGCGCTGCCATGAAGTCGTTCATGGGACCAGCTCGTCGTTTTGAAGTCCGCTATCGTGAGCCCGGACCCGGCGGACGCGTCATTATCGACGACTACGCCCATCATCCCGACGAACTCATGGCGTCCATCACATCCGTGCGCGCCCTCTATCCCGGCAGAAAGCTCACCGTCGCCTTCCAGCCACATCTCTATTCCCGCACACGCGATTTCGCCCCCGGATTTGCCCGCGCGCTCTCCCTCGCCGATGAAGTCATCCTTCTCGACATTTACCCCGCGCGCGAACTCCCTATTCCCGGAGTCACCTCACGCGTCATCTTCGATGAAATCACCGCACCCGTCAAGTCGTTAATTCCTTTAAAAGATTTGACTGAGAAAGTAAAAAACACTAACTTTGATGTCTTGTTAATTGCTGGAGCTGGCGACATTTCCACCGCCGTAGCCCCGGTAGTTGATGCCGTATCATCTAATTAACTCATTAACACGTTGACACGCAAGGGTATAATTCGCTGCATCCTGTCCATCGTCCTCATCGCCTACCTGGTGGTGGGGCTTGCCGTGTCATCACGCATGGCGGCTGAGCAGCCTTTCACCGGCTTGATTGTCAACATTGAGGAAAATCGCGGCACCGTACGTGATTTCGTCACCGAACGCCAGATCATCTCCGAGCTCGGCGACGATCTCCCCCTCCTCGATTCCACTGCCGTCCTTTCCGTCGATACCCGAGCTCTCGAAGCACGCCTCGACAGCGTCATCAACATCGAGAGCGTCAACGTCGCCCGCACCTCCCAGGGTCACATCACCGTTGATGTCGTGCCCATGACCCCCGTGATGCGAGTGTTTGACAACAAAGGCAAGTCCTACTACATCAACCGCTCCGGCAAGCGCCTCACCGCCAACGCCCGCTATCACGTCGACGTCCCGGTAGTCACCGGTGCCATTGATTCTCTCTTCCCCCCCACCCGCCTCCTCCCAGTCATCGACTACGTAAGCTCCGATTCCACCCTCAACGCCCTCACCACGGCGTTCAAGGTCTCACGCCACAACCGCGACATCCTTCTCATCCCCGCCATCAGGGGTCACGTCGTCAATCTCGGCGACGAGCACAACCTCCCCGACAAGATGGCGCGACTCCTCACCATGTACCGCAAGGTGCTCCCCGTCAAGGGATGGCAGTTCTACGACACCATTTCCGTCAAATTCGCCGGACAGGTCGTTGCCACTCGCGCCCACAAGCGTGCCGCTACTAAGATGATCAACTTCGACAACACCGCACCCGAGGAAGAGGACGTCAACTCTATGCTCACCGGAGCTTCCTCCCACCCCGATGTTCTCTCTCAGAAATCCGCTAAAACCGCTAACCCCCAATAACACATCTCCCCGCTTATGGATCAACGCTACATCGCAGCCATCGAGATTGGCAGTTCTAAAATAAAAGGCGCCGTCGGACTCATCGACACCGGCGGGTCTCTCAACATCGTCGCTATCGAGGAGGAACCTCTTATCGGAAGCGTACGCTACGGATGTGTCCAGAATGTCGAGGAGGTCAGCAACCACATCCTCTCCATCAAGCGTAAGCTCGAAAACTACAACCTCATCTCCCCACGCAAGATCACCGGTGTGTTCATCGCACTCGGTGGTCGCTCTCTCACATCCAACACCGTCAACATCTCGCGCCGTCTCCCCGCCGAGATGGAGATCACCCCATCCGTCATCGAGGAGCTGCGCAATCAGGCGCGCAGTGCCGTCAACTACACCGACAAGGAGATAATTGCCGTCGAAGCCGGGTCTTTCACCGTCGACGGAATGTTACAGCCCAAGCCCGTCGGCACCTATGGTCACGACATTTCCGGACGTTTCAGCCTCCTTCTCTGCAAGCCTCGCAACAAGAATAATATCCTCCGTGCCGTCGAGCGGCTCGATCTCAAGGTCAACGCATTCGTCGTCCGTCCGCTCGCTCAGGCTGATATAGTCCTCACCAACGATGAGAAGAGCCTTGGATGTATGCTCGTCGACTTCGGTGCCGAGACAACCACGGTATCCATCTACAAGGACCGCTCGCTATGCTACCTCGTAGCGCTCCCCATCGGATCACGCAACATCACACGCGACCTCACAGGAGTCCTCAACCGTGTAGAGGAACATGCCGAGGAAATCAAGCGTGTCGTCGGCAACGCTCTCCCCGACGCCACTCCTTCCACCACTTCCATCGAAGGTATCGACAACACCGAGATCAACAACTACGTCCAGGCTCGTGCCGGCGAGATCATCGACAACATTGTCGCTCAGATCAAGATGGCTGGATTCCGTGCCGAGGACATTCCCACCGGCATCATCCTTGTCGGCAACGGGGCGAAGCTGAAAGGTTTCAAGGACGTCCTGATGCAGAAGAGCCGCCTGAAAGTCCGCATCGGCGCCCCCTCAGGGCTCATCCGAATCTCCGATCATCGCATCCAGCCCTCCGAGGCTGTCGACGTCATCGCCACGATCGCCGCCGGCGCCAAGCTCCCGGGCGATTGCCTCACCGAAGCTCCCGAGAATCCTCGCGTCACCGAGCACACCCTCGCCGACATCCCCGCAGCTCGCCCCGCCGAGCCCCGTCGTCCCGCTCCCGAAGAGCAGTCACGCATAGGCAGAGATGAAGAGGACGACGATGATGATGAAGCTGACGATTACGGCAGCCGCACTGACAATCCTCGTCCCGCCGACCGAGGAAAGCGCGCATCATCCGGCAGCCGGTCCGGATTCATGGATCGCATCAAGGAGCGCATTGTGAATATCATGAGCGACCGCTCCGACGCTTTCGATGATGAAGAAGAAGATAATTCTAATAAATGAGTTCCACCCCCTTTAATCCCCATCCTTTCACAATGACTATTGAAGATATCGAACGACAGCATAATTTTATCACGTCGCAGTCCCCGCAGACTGATGTGATCATCAAGGTTGTGGGCGTTGGCGGTGGTGGTTCCAACGCAGTAACCCACATGTTCAACCAGGGTGTTCGCAACATCTCCTTCGCCCTTTGCAACACCGACCGCCAGGCGCTCAACAACTCTCCCGTCCCCACCCGCCTCCTCATCGGTCCCACCACCACGCGTGGTCTCGGTGCAGGCAACAAGCCCGAGGTAGCTAAGGCTGCCGCCGAGGAAAGCGCCGACGACATCAACGCCCTCTTCGACGACAACACCAAGATGGTGTTCATCACCGCAGGAATGGGCGGTGGCACCGGCACAGGCGCCGCCCCGGTCGTCGCACGTATCGCCAAGGAGCGCGGGCTTCTCACCATCGGCATTGTCACCATCCCCTTCCTTTTCGAAGGACAGAAAAAGATCGTGAAGGCGCTCGACGGTGCCGACGAGATGAGCAAATATGTCGACGCCCTGCTGCTCATCAACAACGAACGTCTCACCGAGATCTACGCCGACCTCGATTTCTTCAACGGATTCGCCAAAGCCGACGACACACTCTCCAACGCAGCCACTTCAATCTCCGATATAATAACCTCCGAGGCACATATCAACCTCGACTTCAACGACGTCGACACCACCCTACGTGGCGGTGGCACAGCTATCATCTCCACCGGTTACGGCGAAGGCGACGATCGCGTGGCAATGGCTATTGAGGATGCCCTCAACTCCCCCCTCCTCAAGAATCGCGACATCATGGGATCCAAGCACCTCCTATTCAATCTCTACTTCTCCCGCAAGGCGGAAAAGACATTCAAGATGGACGAGGTCAAGGCGCTCACCAACTTCATGTCGAAGATCGGATCCGACGTCGATGTCATCTGGGGTACCGCGTTCGACGATTCCCTCGGCGACCGCGTCAAGATTTCAATTCTCGCCGCCGGATTCGAAGTCACCGTCAACGACCGCCACTACGCCCCCCCCTCCAAGACCCCCGCACCCGGAGCACCCGCCGATGCCCCCACACGCGCCGAAGTCCAGGACAAAGATCTTGAGCGGCTTGCACGAGAGTATGGCGACGAGAAGATCGACGAGATGCGTCGCCGCAAGGACGCCCAGAACTACATCATCCTCACTCCCGAGATGATGGACGACGACGCTTTCCTTGAGCGTCTCGAGCGCACCCCCGCCTACAACCGCGACAAGAAAGTGGCTGAAGAACTCCGCAACTATCCCGTCGGCACCGCCGCTCCTGCTGCTGCCGCCGCTCCTTCCGCTGCTGCCGAGCCGGCTCCCAAATCCGGCGAAATCAATTTCTTCTAATTAAGCTAATCCGAAAGTCATGTCCGGCATGCACTCTTCCGATAATAATTCCGCCAGCCCCACCCCCGACGTTGAGCCGGTTAAGCCCGCCGTACTCGATGCCGACGACATCATGTCGGCGGCTCCCTTCCTCAAAGGGCACCCACGCATCGTCCGCACTCTCATGAAGTGGCTTGCAATCGACAAGGTCAACCGCATCCACGCCGACAATTGTGTTCACCGCGGACATGAATTTACATCCGGGCTGTTGCGCGACCTCGATCTCAAGGTAATCGTTGACAACGAGGACATCCTCGACCAGTTCCCCGAAGGTCCCTTCATCACCGTTTCCAACCATCCCTTCGGAGCCCTCGACGGAATCATCCTCATCGACATCGTCACCCGTCGGCGTCCCGACTACAAGGTAATGGTCAACCTTATCCTCAACCACATCGGCGGTATGCGTTCCAACTTCATTGCCGTCGATCCTATCGCCACCGACGACCCCGCACGCCGTGCCGTATCAGTCAAGGGGCTTAAAGAGGCGATCGCCCACGTCCGCGCTGGTCATCCCCTCGGATTCTTCCCCGCCGGCGCAGTCGCCAAGGTCAACAATCGTCTTCGTCTCGTCGATCGCGAGTGGCAGGAAAGCGTGATCCGGCTCATCGCACAGCTCAAGGTGCCCGTTATTCCCATCTTCTTCCATGGGTCCAACTCCTGGTGGTTCAACCTCCTCGGACGCATCAGCTGGCAGCTGCGCACCCTCCGGCTTCCCGCCGAAGTGTTCAACAAGCGCGGAAAGACATTCCACGTCTCCGTCGGCGCCCCGATCTCCCCCGAAGAGCAGAAGCTCCACTCCGCATCCCTCTCCGAGCTCTCCCACTTTCTCCGGCAAGCCACATTCTCTCTCCGCGACAATCCCAAACACTGACTCTACCCACACTAATGCCAATAGCTACACAACAGACCATCCTCGACGACGAAATTCTTCAGGCAAAACTCCGGTTTGGCATCGTCGGTAACGCTCCTGCCCTCATCGAGGCTATCGGGAGAGCGCTCCGTGTGGCTCCGATCGACCTCTCTGTCCTCATCCAGGGAGAGAGCGGTTCCGGCAAGGAATTTTTCCCTCGCATCATCCACGCCTACAGCCCCCGCAAGCACGCAAAGTACATCGCTGTCAACTGCGGCGCGATACCCGAAGGCACCATCGACTCCGAGCTTTTCGGTCACGAAAAAGGCGCTTTCACCGGCGCTCTTGCCACCCGCAAGGGCTACTTTGAGGAAGCCGACGGGGGCACGATTTTCCTCGACGAAGTTGCCGAACTCCCCCTCACCACACAGGCGCGACTGCTCCGGGTCCTCGAATCCGGCGAGTTCCTCAAGGTAGGATCCTCCACCGTCCAGCACACCAACCTGCGCGTCGTCGCCGCCACCAACGTCGACATGCTCAAGGCTGTCCGCGAAGGCAGATTCCGCGAGGACCTCTACTATCGCCTTTCCACCGTTACAATCGACGTTCCCCCACTGCGTTCACGCGGCAACGACATCATCCTCCTCGCTCGCCGCTTCGCATCCACGTTTGCCGAGCGCTACACAATGCCACCCGTCACAATCGACGACGAAGCCACACGCCGCCTGCTCCTTCACTATCGTTGGCCCGGCAACGTCCGCCAGCTCAAGAACGTCATCGAGCAGATGGCTCTTTTCGAAGCCGGCAAAAACATCACCACCGAGATTCTGCGACGCTACCTCCCTGCCGACGCTGCCGACTCCTACACCCCCGCCGTCCACTCCGACCCCGACCGCACATCCTACGCTCGTGAGCGCGAAATGCTGTTCAACCTCATCTTCAGCCTCCAGCACGAGATCGCTTCACTGCGCTCACGCCTCGACTCCATCGACCCCGACGCATCCCCAGCCGACCATCCCGCCTCTGAGTCAGCCTCCGACCCACGCCGTCACTCTCTCGTCAAGATCCACCCCTCCCACATCCCCGACATCCTTTCCCACCCTGCATCTTCCGCCCACGTGGCATCTCCCGCTGCCGTCGACACCGACGACGCCGAGTCGCTTGACTTCACCCCCGTCGAGGAAGTGAACACCGAATCCCCGTCTCCCGCACCCGCCGATCCGATGACTCTGGAGCAGACCGAGCGCGAGACGATCCGTCGTGCCCTCGAGCGTAACTCCGGTCGTCGCAAGGCTGCCGCTGCCGAGCTCAACATCTCCGAGCGTACCCTCTACCGCAAGATCCGCGATTTCGGGCTCGAATAAATCCCCCTCCCACTCATTAATTATTTTGTCATGACGCACCGCCGTTCCCGCAGTCTCCTCATCATCTCCTCCCTGCTGCTCATTGCTGCCATCGCTTTATCCGCTTGTCGCATCAGCTACAAGTTCAACGGAGCCGCGCTCGACTATAGCGTCTACAAGACCATTCACGTATCCGACTTCCCTATCCGCGCAGCTCTCGTCTACCCCCCTCTGCAGCAGACATTCGAAAACGAACTGCTCGACTACATCAACCGCAACACGCGCCTCCGCACCGTCGACGGTTCTTCCGATCTCCAGCTCGAAGGCGAGATCACTGGCTACAATCTATCCCCGCAGGCTGTCACCGAGAACGCCTACGCCTCGATGACACGACTCACAATCACCGTCCGCGTCAAGTACACCGACACCAAAAACGATGCCAACGACGTCGACCAGACTTTCTCTGCCTACCGTGACTTCGACTCTTCCCAGATGCTCACCGACGTCCAGGACGAACTTTGCCAACAGATTTCAAAGGAACTTGTCGATCTTATTTTTAATGCCACATTAGGCAACTGGTAATCAAGCCGATGTCCGATATTCTTTCCACTGTCACCCGAATCCTGCGCGGAAGCCCCGTCCCCCCCGGTGAGCTTCAGGAACTCGCACGCCGTTACCCCGCCTTCCGCCTCTCTGATCTGGCTCTGATTGCCTCAGGCTCTCTCTCCCCCGATGAGGAGCGCATTGCCAGGCTGAAGCTCGCTCTCTCCGCCGGTTCACCCGAAGCCCTCCATCACATCTCCGATGTCCTCCCCGACGCCGGAGCCTCATTCACCCCCTTCTATCCCCCGGCCCAGGCTCCGGCCACTCCCTCCACCGTCGAGACCATTGACCGCTTCCTCTCCACCTACGGATCATCCGAGGCGGGATCCCCCGACGATGAAGAGACCCGGCTCCTCGAACGCCTCATCCTCAACCCCGTGGCTGCCGACTACGCCTCCGTTCTCGCCGCTGCCGAAGGACCCGACGCCCTCCCATCCCCATCCGATGCCACGCCCGGATCCCACGACGACCTCATCAACCGCTTTATCCTCTCCCACCACTGTCTCTTATACAAAA
>CAMWPM010000037.1 GCA_947176235.1 uncultured Bacteroidales bacterium
TCGGATTGCTGTGGCAGGCATTCTACAGCAAGCGGGGCATCGAGCAGTTCTGGGTGGTGTTCTTCCTCTTCTTCATGACCGGAATCGCCATCGTGCTCTACCTCAACCAACCGCCGCTTCAGCCGCGTGAACGTGACTATGCCTTCGCTGGATCATTCTATGCCTATGCCATTTGGATCGGTGTAGGCGTGGCGGCTCTCTACACCTTCATCAAGTACTTCCTTACCGACCATAAGAAACAGGCATCCGGCACGGCAGATGCAGGGGCTGAAAGCAAGAACCGTAAACCGCTCACAGCAGCTATCGCAGCAGCCGTGATCGGTCTGATCGTGCCGCTGCAGATGGTGTCGCAGACGTGGGACGACCATGACCGCTCCGGGCGCTACACCACCCGCGACTTCGGCATGAACTACCTCTCGAGCGTCGATGAGAACGGAATCATATTCACCAACGGCGATAACGACACGTTCCCGCTCTGGTATGCCCAGGAAGTGGAAGGCTACCGCACCGACGTGCGCGTGGTCAACCTCAGCTATCTCACCACCGACTGGTATGTGAATCAGATGCAGCATCCCACCTACGAAGCCGCCGCCATCGATATGATAGCCAAGCCTGAGGACTATGCCTACGACCGGCTACAGTACTCGTCGATCAGCAATGCCGACACTCTGCGCCGTCCGCTTGACGCCGAAG
The DNA here is from genome assembly GCA_947176235.1 of uncultured Bacteroidales bacterium. GTDB lineage: Bacteria > Bacteroidota > Bacteroidia > Bacteroidales > Muribaculaceae > CAMWPM01. Next base: position 694 of record CAMWPM010000037.1, read on the forward strand.
CAGCCCTGCGTGCCCTCTATAAGTCGGCTCAGGAGGGTAACGGCGTACTGCCCGGCGGAAGACTCGCATTCCCGGTGGACGTGGACGCCTCGGTGAAAGCGGGAGTGATCAACGAACGTGAAGCCGCCGTAGCCGACAACTTCATCATGGCTGACCTCGGCACGGGAGGCGTCACGCTGAGCAAGGCAATCTCGCTCGACATGATCGCCACCAGCGCCGCCAACGGCTGGAACCGTCCCGCCTACTTCGCCATGACAGTCCCCAACTCCTATTACCTCGGACTGCCGTCCAACATGCAGTCGACAGGTCTGGCTTATCAGGTGACGCCAATCTACAATGAAAGCGACGGCTACAATATCGCCGTCAACACCGACAAGATGTACCGCAACGTGACGGAACGCTTCCGCTGGGGCGGACTCGACAGCATTCCAGAAGGAGAGACCGTCTATCTCGACGAGACGGTGCGCCGCATGGTGACGACCCACCGCTCGGCTATGGTCGACCTCGCCACCGCACTCTACAACGAAGGCGTGGAGGCTCTGAAAGTGGACTCGACAGAGGTGATTACCAATCCGAAGGAATGGGCAAACGACCGATTCGAGAAAGCAGCCGTGATCCTCAACCTGATGACCGACAAACTCCCCACGAAGCACTCGCCCTACGGCATTCAGATAGGCGAACAGGTGGGCGACCTCTACACCCGTCTGGGCGAACAGCTTGACCGTCCCGAACTGACTCAGCGCGGACTCGACATCCTGCAGGACGAGATTATCCGCTGGGCTTCGTACGAGCCTTATCTCCGCTCACTGCGACGTCTGGGACTCTACAATCAGCTTTCGCGCACCGACCGCTACTCCACCGCCTACACCGTCAACCTCATCCAGGCTTTCTACGATGGCGGAGGTGACATAGAGGAACTCGGACGCCGGCTCGATGAAGTGGGAATCGACCTTACAGGAATCCTCGACAGCGCTTACGGAGGCAAGCAGACCGTGAACGACGGTGGCGCGATCAACGTGACCACTCCTCAGGCACCTGTCCAACCCGAGCAGAAATAAGCTCCCCGACGTGCTGATCGAACAACCACCGAAACTCTACCGTCTGCTCTTCCCCGAAGCCGTCTGGCGGCTCAGGGAGAAGGGGCGGCGGACGGTGTACCTGACTTTCGATGACGGACCGATCCCCGAAGTGACGCCATGGGTGCTCGATGTGCTCGACCGCTACGGCGTGAAAGCCACATTCTTCATGGTGGGCGACAACGTGAGAAAACATCCTTCGACATTCGAGATGGTGAAACAGCGCGGGCACTCATGGGGCAACCACACGATGCACCATGTGCAGGGAATGAAGATGAGCCATGATGACTACGCCGCCGACATCGCCGAGGCACAGAGCCTCATCGGCAGCCGTTATTTCCGCCCTCCCCACGGACTGATGAAGCGGGGACAGGGAGCGAGGACAAGGCGCGACTACACGGTGGTGATGTATGATCTGGTGACACGCGACTACAGCAAAAAAATGACCCCGGAAAAAGTGCTCGCCAACGTAAAGCGCTACACCCGCGACGGCTCGATAGTCGTGTTTCACGACTCGCTGAAAGCCGAACGCAACTTGCGCGAAGCACTCCCGGCTGCCATCGAATGGCTTCAAAGTCAAGGCTATGAATTCCGAGTGTTTCCGATGGACTGAGTCATTGCGCAACCACGCGCGGCGGCTGGGAGCATCGGCTGTCGGGATAACGGAAGCCGGTCCGGTAGCCGACGATACGGATCTGAGGCTAAAGCAATGGCTTGAGGCGGGAATGAACGCGGGAATGAGCTACATGGCTAATCATTCCGAACTCCGGCATGACCCGCGGCGGCTGCTTGAGGGGGCGCAAACCATCGTAGCCGTAACCTTCAATTACTACAATCCCCTCCCCCATCCCACGGGTAGCGATACCATGGCACGGTTCGCACGTTACGCGCTCGGCGACGACTACCACGACATAGTGAGAGCCCGGCTGGAGATACTGGCTCGCTGGATGAGAGTGACGGCGGGAGGGGAAACACGGGTCACGGTGGACACCGCGCCGATTCACGAGCGATACTGGGCTCGGAAGGCGGGAGTGGGTGTGATCGGACGCAACACCATGCTGATCGTGAACGGCGGGGGGAGCTATCATTTCATAGGGCTGATACTCTGGACCGGAGCGGTCCCCGCCGAATTGCTCGACCAGCCCGCCACCGGAAGTTGCCTTGGGTGCGGGAGGTGCGAGAGAGCATGTCCGGCGGGAGCAATCACGGCAATGGGAGTGGATGCGCGAAAGTGTCACTCCTATCTCACCGTCGAGTCGCGTGACGAACGTCTGCCCGACGGCACACGTCTGCCTGACGGACGACTGTACGGATGCGACATCTGTCAGGAGGTGTGTCCCCATAATTCCGATGCCCGTCCGACGGAAATATCCGGATTTAAGCCGCGCGGGTTTTTCAAGAATCTGACTCTGACCGACGTGGCAGAGATGGATCAGCCGACGTTCTCCGCCCTGTTCCGACGATCAGCCGTCAAGAGAGCGAAACTTGCCGGACTGCGCCGCAACGCCAGTCACATACTAAACCAGAAAAAGAAATGACACGAGAGGAACTTCACGAACTGCTCGACACCGAAGCCGAGCGCATCAACAATCCACGCTTCATCGCCGATGATCCGGTGCAGTTTCCGCGCCGTTTCAGCGATCCCCGCGACATCGAGATCGCCGCGCTGCTTGCCGCCACCATTGCGTGGGGCAACCGCAAGATGATCTGCCGCGACGGCGACCGACTGATGGAGATGATGGACAATGCCCCCTACCGCTTCATGATGGAGGGGGCAGTGGAGAATCTTGATCCCGACCGTAACATCCACCGTACATTTTTCGTGCGTAACCTCCGGAACTATCTGCGCGGACTGCGACTCATCTACGAGCGCTACGGCTCGCTCCAGGACTTCGGGCGACATCTTGCAATCGGCGAATATGCAGCTCCGGCGTGGAAACTGGTGGAGGGAATCAACGCCGCCATAGCCGAAGCCAACGACGGATGCGCCGACCCGCAGTGTCTGCCCGCCCGACTCGACACCACCGCCCTGAAACGCGTCAACATGGCTCTGCGGTGGCTTGTAAGGGACGACGGAATCGTGGATATGGGCATCTGGGACGTGATCACCCCCGCACAGCTCTACATTCCGCTTGACGTGCATGTGGGGGACGTGTCGCGTCAGCTCGGTCTGCTCACCCGTAAAGCCGATGACCGGCGATCGGTGGTGGAGCTTACGGAAGCTCTGAGGGAATTCCGCCCCGAGGATCCAGTGATCTACGATTACGCACTATTCGGCATCGGGATGAACCTCTGATATTTTCAGCCAAGAATGACGCTGAAATCGGCTAAAATTATTATTTTTGTAGTCCAAACATTATCCGCATGCACGACTTTTTCAGCCTACTCCGACGGTTTGTACGCCCCTATAAGCGCTACATCGTACTGAATATCATATTCAACCTCCTCGCCGCATTCCTGACACTATTCTCGTTTGCGGTAATCGTGCCCATCCTCGAGATACTTTTCAAGGTCAACGAGGGGGTCTACACGTTCATGCCGTGGGATTCGGGTGCGCTGAAGGAGGTGGCAATCAATAATTTCTACTATTACACCCAGCTGACAATCGAACAGTACGGGCAGGCGACCACCCTCGGACTGCTCGCCGTGCTGCTTGTGGTGATGACCGGACTGAAGACAGGCGCCACCTACATGAGCTCCTATTTCATCGTGCCGATGCGCTCGGGTATCGTGCGCGATATCCGCAATCAGCTCTACGACAAAATAGTGAAACTGCCGATCGGATTCTTCACGAGCGAACGCAAAGGCGACGTGATGGCGCGCATGAGCGGCGATGTGGCTGAAATCGAGAGCTCGATAATGGCGTCGCTCGACATGCTCTTCAAGGATCCGATCTCGATCATCGTGTACCTGTCGATGATGATCGCCGTGAGCTGGCAGCTCACTCTCTTCGTGCTTATCCTGCTCCCGATCGCCGGACTGGTGCTGGGGCGGGTGGGAAAGAAACTGAAAAGAAAATCGCTTGAAGCACAGAACCAATGGGGACTGCTGATGTCGATGATCGAGGAGTGTCTGGGCGGACTGCGCGTAATCAAGGCATTCAACGCCGAAGGAAAGGTGGCAGGCAGATTCCATGAGGAAAATCAGAAGTTCTACAGCATCTCCAACCGCATAGCCCGCCGTCAGGCGCTCGCCCACCCCATGAGCGAATTTCTGGGTACGCTGACAATCGCCATCGTCCTGTGGTTCGGCGGCACGCTGATCCTCTCGGGCTCGTCGTCGATGACAGCAGGCTCGTTCATCTACTACCTTGTGATCTTCTACTCGATCATCAACCCCGCCAAGGATCTCTCGAAAGCAGTCTACGCCATACAGAAAGGCATGGCTTCGATGGTGCGCGTCGACAAGATTCTGGGAGCCGAGAATCCGATCAAGGATCCGGAAAAACCGGTGGATATTAAACATCTGCACGGCGACATAAGCTACCGCGACGTGACATTCAGCTACGGCGACCATCCTGTGCTCCGCAACATCGACCTCGACATTCCGGCAGGAGCCACAGTGGCGCTCGTAGGTCAGTCGGGATCCGGGAAATCGACGATGGCTGACCTCCTGCCACGCTTCTGGGACATAGATTCCGGCAGCATCACAATCGACGGGCACGACGTGCGCGACCTGCGGGTTCATGACCTGCGGGGCTTCATGGGCAACGTCAATCAGGAAGCGATTCTATTCAACGACACATTCTACAACAACATCACCTTCGGCGTGAAAAACGCCACCCGCGAGCAGGTGGAGGAAGCTGCCCGCATAGCCAACGCCCACGAATTCATCGTAGCTTCCGAACAAGGCTACGACACTAACATCGGCGACCGCGGCTGCCGCCTCTCCGGCGGACAGCGCCAACGCCTGTCAATAGCCCGCGCCATCCTCAAGAATCCGCCCATCCTCATCCTCGACGAGGCAACCTCGGCACTTGACTCCGAGAGCGAACAACTGGTGCAGCAAGCCCTCGACAGGCTCATGAAGGACCGCACCACCCTGGTGATCGCCCACCGCCTATCCACCATCTGCAACGCCGACCTCATCTGCGTGCTCCATGAAGGACGTATCGTGGAACGCGGTACACATCAGGAGCTTCTCGCCCTGAACGGCTACTACCGCCGCCTCGTCGACATGCAGAAATTCTAAAATAATCCCCACACCATGAACGAAGAAGCAAAGAAAAAGCTCGAACAGGACTCCGACGGACTCGCCACCTACGAGTATCTCGCCAACCACATCGACAACATCGACGACGACCTCGACCTGATCATCGACAACATGCAGCGTGCCGACGTGAGCGGTCAGTTCACGGTCAGTGCCATCCGCTATCTTTTCGCCATCAATCCTCTGCGCTACGCCACCGCTATCAACCGGCTCATCCCGTCGGCTATCGACAAGGACCGCGAACGCCGCTATATCGGCGATCTGCTCCAGTCGCTCTGGGGCAAGGACTATGCCGACCGCGCCGACGAGCTCTGCCGCACCGACGATAACTTCCGACGCATCTACAAGCGCATATATAATTCCAACCCGCTATGAAAAAATTTCTAACATCACTCGCATCTCTGGCGCTCACGCTTGCCATTACAGCATGCTCCGGAGCCGCGAGCCAAAACTCAAAGACAATGACCGACACCCAGAACAACACCGCCTCCAACGGCGACGTCATCGTGGACATGAAGACGACGATGGGCGACATCAAGCTACGCCTCTTCGGCGACACGCCCCGTCACCGCGACAACTTCGTAAAACTCGTCAACGAGGGCTTCTACAACGGAGTGCTCTTCCATCGCGTGATCAATGACTTCATGGTGCAGACCGGCGATCCAAACTCCCGCGACGCCCAGGCTGGAAAAATGCTCGGCGAAGGCGATCCAGGCTACACCATCGAGGCTGAGATCGATTATCCCCGCCACTTCCACCACCGTGGCGCACTTGCTGCCGCACGCACAGGCGACAATGTGAATCCCGAACGCCGCTCTTCGGGCTCGCAATTCTACATCGTGACGGGTCAGACCTACAATGACTCAACAATCACACAGATGGAGAAACGGATGGAAATGCAGGCAATGCAGGACGCTTTCAACCGCCTCGCGCTCGCCCATCGCGACAGCATCATGGAGATGCGCCGCAACCGCGATCAGGCAGGGCTTCAGGCGCTTCAGGAGAAACTTGCCAAGGAAGCTGAGGCGGAAGTGGCTAAGAATCCCGTGAAGATCACCGATGAAGTGCGCAAAGCCTACACCACGGAGGGGGGCACACCGCATCTCGACGGTGCCTACACCGTGTTCGGTGAGGTGATTTCGGGCATGGATGTCGTGGACAAGATCCAGAAGGTGGAGACTGACCGCAACGACCGCCCGAAGGACGACGTACGAATCATCTCGATGACCGTAGAAAAGTGATACTCTACTCTACCTTCACCCTTGCCAACGGGATAAGGGTGATTCATAACTACGACAGTGCCACCGCTATGGTGGCACTCGTTGTGATGTGGCGCACAGGGGGTGCCGATGATCCTGATGCCCATCCCGGACTGGCTCACCTGATGGAGCACCTGATGTTTGCGGGATCGGTCAATGTACCTGATTTCGACGGCACGATCCAAGCTGCCGGAGGACATGACAACGCATATACGTCGGACGACGTGACGTGCTACTACTCCGTCGTTCCCGCCCACAATGCCGAGACTGCTTTCTACATCGAAAGTGACCGTCTGATCGGACTGGCGTTGACCGACGAGTCAGTGGCGGTGCAGCGCGACGTTGTGATCGAGGAATTCAAGCAGGTGTGCCTCAACCGCCCTTACGGCGACCTCAGCCATCACCTGCGCCGTATGGCGTTCAGCCGCCACCCCTACCGTATTCCCGTAATAGGCGAAACGCCCGAACAGATCGCCTCGGTGACACGTGCCGACGTCCAGCGATTCTATGCCGAACATTATGCCACGTCCAATGCCGTAATCTCCATCAGCGGCAATATCACTTTCGGGCGTGCGCGCGAGCTGGCGGAGAAATGGTTTGGCACAATCCCGCCCTCCACCGCCCGCATGCGTGAAATAATTGTGGAACCGGAAGTGACGGCGCCACGGCATCAGACGGTAGAAGCGGGAGCACCCGCGCCACTCGTCACAGTGGCATTCCCGTCCCACGCCCTCTCACATCCCCTCTATCGGGCAGGCGACATCCTCACCGACACACTTGCCAACTCTGATTCAATGCCGCTGAGGAGGAGTCTGGTCACCGAACGCAAAATAATGTCGGACATAGGAGCATCCGTGATGGGAACGATGGACCCCGGACTGCTGGTGGTGCAGGGACGTCCGGCTCCTGGAGTGGATCCACGCGCTGCCACTGACGCCATCATCGGCGAGCTTGTGAAGCTGCGCGACGAAGGGATGGAGGAACGACAGGTGCGACGTGCAGTCAATCTGTTCGTGACACGTCGTCATCTTGAGAATCTCACGGAAGCCGACCGCGCCCGCAACTTAGCTTCGGCTCTGATTCAAGGAATAGATTACAATGACGAGACTGACGCCTATGAAGCCCTGACCGCCGACGATGTCAATGCCGCCGCCCGGGAAATCATCAATCCGTCGCGCGCCATGACCCTGCATTATATCTAACTTCTGTCCACAGACTGACGAGGGTGGCGGGATCCTTTATAGGAGTCCTGCCACCCTCGCCGTTGTCAGAAATATATCTTCTTGTAAATTTTGGTTCTGATTGATGTTATGAGAGAGGTGAATCAGTCGATGCCGGATCAGCGGCTTGCAAGAAGCTTACCATCACGGGCGAAGAAAAGCTCGCTCACTGCTGTGCCCTTCACGAGGTCAATGTCATAACCTCTGCGATCCTTCTCGATTTTTTCAATTTTTCCTGCATATCCCAGTTCCTGAAGCTTTGCGTAAGCTTCCGAAGGGAGAATATTTTCAATTACAGCAGCTGAAAGTGCCTCGCGGTCGGCGGCTTCGATCTCAACCACCTGTCCGCGGCTGTTGAACTCTACTTCTGTGCCGTCGCTCATAGTCACTTCGTAGTTTCCGTTATCGTCGTTGTACTCGCAATCCTTGAGGTACTTGTGTCCGTAATATGCGCGAAGGAATGCCTTGGCATCGGAAGGAAGCTTGTTGGCGTTGTAGGCTTCAAGAGCTACCTCGCTGTTTTCGCCCATACTGCGGGCGCTGACACTGAATGATGAACCTGCGGCCACTACTGCCACTGCTGCGAGCATAAGTTTTGCAATCTTTTTCATAACGATTTGTGTGTTTTTCTAAGCTCCCACCTTCGGGAGCCGTCAGTTAATGTGTGTGTTTTTCTATTTATGTTACACTTATAGAACGCATGCAGACTGATAAAGGTTCACACAAAAAAAGGACAGCCGCCTTTGTCCGACGGCTGTCCCTGATATTTTAGGCTGAGTGATTACCAGATTACCACACGCTCGGCGGGAGCGAGATAGAGAGGCTGACCTTCAGTGATGCCAAAGGCAGTGAAGAAAGGCTCGATGTTGCGGAGAGTAACGTTTACACGGTTCTCGGCAAGCGAATGAACGTCGCGGGTGGTGAGATTCTGCTTCTCCTCGTCACGGATATTGGATGCCCAGATGTTGGCATAGTTCATATAGAACACCTGCTCGGGAGTGAAGCCGTTGATCTTAGCTTCCTCAGAGTTGACGTCAACACCCTTCTTAGCCTGCGAGGCAAGGAAGGCAGTGCGTGACACGCGCAGACCGCCCTGGTCGGCAATGTTCTCGCCGAGAGTGTAGCTGCCGTTGGCGTGTACGCCGGGGAGCACTTCCACAGCATCAAACTGAGCGACGAGCTTGTCCGTAAGAGCCTTGAATTTCTCGGCGTCCTCGGCAGTCCACCAGTCGGTCATGTTGCCGGAAGCATCGAAGTGACGGCCCTGATCGTCAAATCCGTGAGTCATTTCGTGTCCGATAACTACGCCGATACCGCCATAGTTCTCCGCATCGGAAGCCTCGGGATCAAAGAAGGGTGCCTGAAGGATGGCTGCGGGGAACACGATTTCGTTAGCCATGGGATTGTAGTAGGCGTTGACGGTCTGGGGAGTCATGCCCCATTCGGTCTTGTCGACGGGCTTGCCCCACTTCTTGTAGAGTTCTGCCTGATGCCACATCGAGGCATTGTGCATGTTCTCGTAATAGCTGAGTTTGGGATCGATCACCATTGAAGAGTAGTCCTTCCACGTGTCGGGGTAGCCGATCTTGACTGTGAAGGAGTCGAGCTTCTTGTGAGCGTTGGCTTTGGTCTCGGGGCTCATCCAGGTGAGACTGTCGATGTGCTGGCCGAGGGCTTCGCGGAGATTAGCCACGAGATCGAGCATCTTCTGCTTCGATGACTCGGGGAAATATTTCTCGACGTAGAGCTGACCGATAGCTTCACCCAGCACGCCCTCGGTGGCGCCGAGAGCACGCTTCCAGCGGGGACGCTGCTCCTGCACGCCTGAGAGCACCTTGTTGAACTCGAAATTGGCGTCGGTGAAGTTGTCGCTGAGAGTGGATGATGCCTGATTGACAAACTTCCAGAGATAGAAATCTTTCACCTCACGCTCGGAAAGGGAAGCGTAGAGGTCGTTGCCGCGCTTTACGGTGTTGAGCGTCGTGACGATCACATTCTCGGGAGCGTCGATACCCATAGTCTCTGGGAAGAAGGCATCCCAGTTGAAAGCGGGATAAAGCTCCTTGAGTTCGGCGAGGGTGCGGGGATTGTCCTGACGTTCGAGGTCGCGTGATTCCTCGCGCGTCCACGTCTCCTCGGCAAGCGAAGTCTCGATCTTGAGGACGTTGTCGGTGATGCGCTCGGCGTCTTCCTTGCTGAAGCCTGCATTCTGCATCTGCGTGGCAATAAGATTACGGTAGGCGTCGCGCACCTGGAGGTTGCGTTCGTTGTCGACGAGATAGTAGTCGCGGTCGCCAAGTCCGAGGCTTGCGCCGCCTACGTACATGGCGTAGTTGTCGCTGTCATGAAGATCCTCCATCATGCCCACAGAGACGAAGGGGCTTGCATAGGAAGCCTGCATCCAGAGGAACAGCTGGTCCATGCTGTCGGCAGGGGTCTCCTCGATCTTCTTAAGACCTGCCATGATGGGAGCGGCACCTTCCTCGTTGCGGCGCACGGAGTCCATGGCGAGATTGTAGACGGTGGCTACCTTATAGCCGACGGAGCCTGGAGCCGGATTCTCCTTGGCGAGACCGAGGACGATGTCCTGAACACGGATCTCGTTCTCGTCGGAAAGGACATTGAACTGCCCGTAGCGTGAATACTCGGGGGTGAGGGGATGTGCTTCCTGCCAACCGCGGTTGACGTAGGCATAGAAGTCGGTGCCGGGAGCGATGGAATCGCTGAGATACTCGGCATTGAGGCTCTTGAGGCTCTCGGACTTGCCGGATGAGCAAGATGCGGCAGCGCCTGCCAGTACTACCGTGGCAGCTACTGCGAGATTGATTTTTTTCATATCGTTGTTAACTTCGTTCATACGTTCGTTGGAATAGATTGATGCGCTCTCTCGGCGGATCACATTACGCCGCGCTCGCGCAGACGGCACTGCCATGCCCACGCGGAGCGCATGGTGTCGTCGATCGGGGTTTCGGCTTTCCAGCCCAGCACATTGTTGGCGCGTGCGGGATTAGCCCACACTTTCTCGATGTCGCCGGCCCGACGCCCTACGATCTTGTGGGGGACCTTGACTCCTGTGGCGCGCTCGAACGAGGCGATAAGCTCGAGCACTGACAGTCCGACGCCTGTGCCGAGGTTGAACACCTCGATTTTCGCCTCGCTCTTGTCGGTGAGCATGCGCTCTACGGCGATTACGTGGGCCTTGGCAAGATCGACCACGTTGATATAGTCGCGGATGCAGGAGCCGTCGGGGGTGTTGTAGTCGTCGCCGAACACGCTGAGCTCCTTACGGATGCCCATGGCTGTCTGCGTCACGAAAGGAATGAGATTCTGCGGCACGCCGTTGGGGAGCTCTCCGATTTCGGCGGAGGGATGGGCGCCGACGGGGTTGAAGTAGCGCAGAAGCACGCTCTTGAACGGTGCTCCGGCATTGATTACGTCGGTGATGATCTCCTCGGAGATCTGCTTGGTGTTGCCGTAGGGGGAGGTGGCTTTCTTGATGGGAGCTTCTTCGGTCACGGGGTTGACGTCAGGTTCGCCGTAGACGGTGCAGGACGATGAGAACACGATGCCCTTGGTGGCGTGGGTGCTCATCTCGTCGAGAAGGTTGAGAAGGATGTTGAGGTTGTTGCGGTAGTAGAGGATCGGCTTCTCCATCGACTCGCCCACTGCCTTGCTTGCGGCGAAGTTGATGACTCCGGCGATGTCGGGATAGTCATTGAAAAGCTTCTTGACCACCGCGCGGTCGGAGCAGTCGCCTTCCACGAAGTCGGGACGTATGCCCGTAATGCGCTCGATGCCGTCGAGCACGTCGCGGTTGGAGTTGGAAAGATTGTCGATTATCACCACAGGATAACCTGCCTGCTGGAGCTCGACCACGGTATGGCTGCCGATGTAGCCCGTACCGCCGGTCACGAGGATGCGCTCAGTTTTCATGTCAGAGAGTCGTAATGTGATATGTAAAGTTCGTTGTGATTTCAGTCACTTCTCACCTCAAACGGCACGGACTGACGTGCCACATAATTAAATAAAGAGGCGAATTGTGATGCAAAATTAATGAAATTTTCGGTAATGAGTTGCACGGCAAGAAAAAAAGATGTATCTTTGCACCGTTTTTGACAACACAACAACTTAATTTTAACAAGTTTAACATGAACCAGTACGAAACCGTTTTCATTTTAACTCCCGTTTTGTCTGATGCTCAGATGAAGGAAGCGGTAGAAAAATTCACAGCTGTGCTCACCGAAAATGGCGCAACGATTGTGAACACCGAGGAGTGGGGTCTGCAGAAGCTCGCCTACCCCATCCAGAAGAAGTCGACAGGCTTCTACGCTCTGATCCAGTTTGATGCAGAGCCCACCGTAGTGAAAAAGCTCGAGACCGCCTATCGTCGTGACGAGCGCGTGCTTCGCTTCCTGACATTCCGTCTCGACAAGTACGCTGCCGAATACGCCGCTAAGCGCCGCAGCATCAAAGCCAACAAAGCCGCAGCTCCCGCTGCAGAAACCAACGTAGAAGCAAAGGAGGACTAAATCATGGCACAGCAGTCAGAAATCCGTTATCTCACCCCCCTGTCGGTTGACGTAAAGAAGAAGAAATATTGCCGTTTCAAGAGAAGCGGTATCAAGTATATCGATTACAAGGATCCCGAATTCCTCAAGAAATTCCTCAACGAGCAGGGTAAGATCCTCCCCCGCCGCATCACCGGCACTTCGCTCAAGTTCCAGCGTCGTGTGGCTCAGGCAGTGAAGCGCGCCCGTCACCTCGCTCTCCTTCCCTATGTAACCGACTTGATGAAATAACCCGTTAACAGCTCTCGAAACATGAAACTCATTCTTAAAGAAGATATCCACGGCCTTGGCTACAAGGACGACGTCGTAGAGGTGAAGGACGGCTACGGTCGCAACTACCTCATTCCCACCGGCAAAGCTGTCATCGCTTCGCCTTCGGCTCTCAAAGTGCTCGCTGAGAATCAGCGTCAGCGCGCTCACAAGCTCGCCAAACTGCTGGCTGACGCTCAGGAACTCGCTGCTAAGCTTGCCGACGTGAAGCTCACCATCGGTGCAAAGACCAGCTCCACCGGCACAATCTTCGGCTCGGTCAACTCTCTGCAGATTGCAGAAGCTCTCGAAAAGCTCGGATTCAACATCGACCGCAAGGCTATCGTCCTCAAGGACAGCATCAAGGAAGTTGGTAACTATGTAGCCAACCTCAAGCTCCACAAGGAAGTTTCGGTCGACGTGCCTTTCGAGGTTGTAGCCGAATAATCCTACTGAAAGAAAATCCCAACCCCGTTCTCATTAAGAGAACATAATCCATCCCCCGATCAAGTCAGGTCAATTCCCCAACCTCCCTGACTTGATCAACTCCCAAGAAAAGCCATTCTGCGTGAGCAGCGTGGCTTTTCACTTTTTCCAGACACCTTCCTGTTGTTTCATAAACATCCGTGAAGTGCTAATCAGCTTTTTCACTCATCACCTGATGCATCATTCTTTTGATCATCCAATATGCGGTGAATCCCTTTGTGATTATGGCGAATGTATGTTTTTGTGTTCAGCGAGTTGACACCCAGTCAGATCATCGGAAGTGACAATCATAATCACTTCGGTAAGGCTAAAAACAGTGCATCCTGACGGCTCGTTTGACCATCAGGATGCACATGTATCATCGGTGAGCTTCTCCGCCCTCTACGGGGCTTTCTGTTAGCTCATATCCGTCTCTGGGATTTATTCAGCTGCGGGAGTCTCTTCAGCCACTACTGTTTCTTCCACTACAGCCTCGGCTGCGGGAGCGGGAGCAGCTGCCTCGGCAGCCTTGCCGCCACGGCGTGAACGGCGGGTCTTGCCTGCCTTCTTGGCGCCCTTATCGTTCAGCATGTTTTCGTTGTAGTCAACGAGCTCGATGAAGCAGGTCTTGGCATTGTCGCCAAGGCGATAGCCGGTCTTGAGGATACGGGTGTAGCCACCGGGACGATCGGCGATCTTCTGGGAGATCTCACGGAAAAGCTCGGTCACGGCTTCCTTGTTCTGGAGGTAGCTGAACACGAGGCGGCGATTTGCCATGCTGTCCTCTTTCGCACGGTTGATCAGGGGCTCGGCATACACTCGCAGTGCCTTGGCTTTAGCCAGGGTGGTGAAGATGCGCTTGCGCATGATGAGTGCAATCGTCATGTTGGCAAGGAGAGCGTCGCGGTGAGCCTTCTTGCGGCTGAGGTGATTGAATTTTTTATTGTGTCTCATCTTTATTACTCTTTATCTAATTTGTATTTTGAAATATCCATTCCGAACGAGAGGTTCAGTTTAGCCAGAAGGTCATCAAGCTCTGTGAGCGACTTCTTGCCGAAGTTGCGGAACTTGAGGAGGTCGGTTTTGTTGAACACCACCAGTTCGCCGAGTGTCTCCACTTCGGCGCTCTTGAGGCAATTGAGGGCGCGGACGGAGAGATCCATATCCACGAGCTTCGACTTGAGAAGCTGGCGCATGTGGAGCACTTCTTCATCAAATTCCTCGTTGCCGTCGGTTTCGGCGGTCTCAAGCGTGATCTTTTCGTCAGAGAAGAGCATGAGGTGATAGATGAGCACCTTGGCTGCTTCCTTGAGAGCTTCCTTGGGATGGATCGAACCGTTGGTGGTGATCTCCAGGATAAGCTTCTCGTAGTCGGTCTTCTGGTCGACGCGGAAGTTTTCGACGGTGTACTTGACGTTCTTGATGGGAGTGTAGATTGAGTCGATGGCAATGACGTTGACATCGTCGTTGGGGAGGGTCTGCTCGTCGGCAGGCACCCAGCCGCGTCCCTTGTTGATAGTCAGTTCGATCGAAAAATTGGCCGAGGGATCCAGATGACAGATCTCCAGGTCGGGGTTGAGGACCTCAAACCCGGTCAAAACCTTACCAATGTCCCCGGCTTTAAACACCTCGCCTGACACAGGAATGACCACCTTTTCGGCCTCGGTCTCCTCTACTATCTGCTTGAGGTCAACTTTCTTTAGATTAAGGATGATATTGGTCACATCTTCCTTAACGCCGGGGATGGTATCGAATTCGTGCTTAACGCCGTCAATCTTGATGCTTGAGATCGCGTAACCCTCAAGAGCCGAGAGGAGCACGCGACGCAGAGCGTTGCCTACGGTGATACCATAGCCGGGTTCCAAAGGCTTGAACTCAAACTTGCCGTAGAAGTCGTCGGCCTCGAGCATGAGGACTTTGTCAGGTTTTTGGAATGCTAAAATAGCCATGGATCTATTGTTGTTTTAAAGGGTGTTATTATTTAGAGTAGAGCTCGACGATAAGCTGCTCCTTGATGTTCTCGGGGATGTCCTCGCGAGCGGGTACGTGGAGAAGCTTGCCTGCCTTGGCGGTCTCATCCCATTCGAGCCAGGGATACTTGCTGTGGTTGAAGCCTGCGAGTGCGTCGGCGATCACTTCGAGTGACTTTGACTTTTCGCGTACGCCTACCACGTCGCCGGGCTGTACGGCATACGAAGCGATGTTCACCACCTGACCGTTGACGGTGATGTGGCGGTGAAGCACGAGCTGACGGGCTGCTGCACGGGTGGGGGCGATGCCGAGACGATACACAACGTTATCGAGACGCTGCTCGAGAAGCTGAAGAAGGATGGCACCGGTGATGCCCTTCATGCTGGATGCTTTCTCGAAGAGATTGCGGAACTGCTTTTCAAGCACACCATAGGTGTACTTAGCTTTCTGCTTTTCACGGAGCTGTACGCCATACTCCGAAGTTTTGCGGCGCTTGTTTACGCCATGCTGACCCGGGGGGAAGTTGCGGCGGGCGAGCACTTTGTCTTCACCAAAAATAGGTTCGCCAAATTTGCGTGCGATTTTGGACTTAGGTCCGGTATATCTTGCCATTTTGCTTTTTATTTAATTGGTTGTAAATTATTGCTGAGATTCCTTCGGGGCGTCACTGCTGACGTTGACGTGGGACGAAGTATAGGGTCGGTTCAGTGCAGCCGCGGTCGGTCGATTTTGACAGTGGAAGATCCTGTGCGGTGCTTCACTTCGGTTAAATTTCCACTCCTGACGGAGGAAATTCAGCGGGAAAGCTAAGAGTCAACGGATCGACTGACCTTATTCACGTTGTTGACCACTCCTTTCGCCTACGGGAAGGCGGGTGATAACTCAGCTTATCTACTTATTGATTGAATTTGCTGGTTGTTCGCTGTTATTGACTGTGTGTCGGAAGTCTGGTCGAGAAAAACAGACTGTTTGACTCAAGCGTTCGATCAGACGCGACGACGCTTGGGAGGACGACAACCGTTGTGGGGCAGGGGCGTAACGTCGATGATCTCAGTCACCTCAATGCCTGCACCATGCACGGTGCGGATTGCTGACTCACGTCCGTTACCGGGACCTTTTACGTATGCTTTAACTTTGCGAAGGCCGAGATCGTAAGCGACCTTTGCGCAATCCTGTGCTGCCATCTGAGCGGCGTAGGGAGTGTTCTTTTTCGAACCGCGGAAGCCCATTTTGCCGGCGCTCGACCAGGAGATAACCTGACCCTCGCTGTTGGCTAAGCACACGATAATGTTGTTGAAAGAAGAGTGTACGTGAAGCTGACCGGCGGCGTCAACCTTGACGTTTCTCTTTTTAGCTGCGACTGTCTTTTTTGCCATAATTTGTTATTATTTAGAAGCTTTCTTTTTGTTAGCGACGGTTTTCTTGCGTCCCTTGCGGGTGCGTGCGTTGTTCTTGGTGCTCTGGCCGCGTACGGGCAGTCCGTTACGGTGACGGATGCCACGGTAGCAACCGATATCCATCAGTCGCTTGATGTTGAGCTGGATCTCGCTGCGGAGGTCGCCCTCCACTTTGTAGTCGCTGCCAATGACCTCACGCACTTTGGCTGCCTGGGCGTCGGTCCAATCCTTTACTTTAATGTTTCTGTCTACGCCGGCCTTATCGAGAATACTCGTAGCAGCACTACGGCCGATACCAAAAATGTAAGTCAAGGCGATTTCGCCTCGTTTGTTCTGGGGGAGATCAACTCCCACGATTCTTACTGCCATAAAAAAATATGTGTTGACTTAAATATTTTGCAAAAATAACAAAATTTTTTAACCCTGACGCTGTTTGTACTTGGGATTTTTCTTGTTAATTACATAAAGACGACCCTTACGGCGTACGATCTTGCTGTCCGGGGTGCGCTTCTTGACTGAGGCTCTTACTTTCATGTCTGTTTAAGATTTATCTTTTGTGGAAAATTTTTATTTGTAGCGGAATGCAATTCGACCCTTTGTGAGGTCGTAGGGCGACATCTCCACTCTCACCTTGTCGCCGGGAAGAATCTTGATGTAGTGCATACGCATCTTTCCGGAGATGTGGGCGGTGAGTTCGTGGCCGTTTTCGAGTTCGACGCGGAACATTGCATTGGACAATGCCTCGACGATTACTCCGTCCTGTTCGATTGCTGCTTGTTTTGCCATATAGAAAAGTTGGGTTAAATAAATCTGTCGCCAAGCACTTCTTCGATATAGTCGAAGGTAGTGAGAATCCGTGTGGTGTTGTCGAGGATGGCTACGGTGTGCTCGTAATGGGCGGAGGGCTTGCGGTCGCGGGTGCGGCACGTCCAGCCGTCACGTTCGATTACGATGTTCTTGCTTCCGAGATTGATCATGGGTTCGATGGCTATGCACATGCCGTTCTTGATGAGCGGGCCGATGCCGCGGCGCCCGTAGTTAGGCACTTCGGGATCTTCATGCATCTTACGTCCGATTCCATGACCGCACATTTCACGCACGACGGTGTAGCCACGCTGCTCGCAGAATGTCTGGATCGCATTACTGATGTCGCCGATGCGCTTTCCTTCCTTACAGGCTGCTATGCCGCGATAGAGCGATTCCTTGGTCGTCTGGCACAGAGCCATCACTTCGGGAGCGATCTCTCCCACAGGAAACGTGTAGCACTGATCGCCGTTGTAGCCGTCAAGCTCCACGACGCAGTCAAGCCCTACGATGTCGCCCTCGCGGAGAGCATAATTGGAGGGAAATCCATGGACCACCGTCTCGTTGACCTCGATACAGAGCGTCCCGGGGAAGCCACCATAACCTAAACACGCCGGCTTTCCTCCGTTGTCCATGATAAATTCACGGGCAACGGAGTCGAGCTTATGCGTGGTGACACCGGGTGCTACATGCTTGGCGACTTCGCCGAGCGTACGGCTCACGAGATCGCAGGCACGCTGCATCTTTTCGATTTCTTCGGGTGTCTTGAGATAGATCATTTAGCTGTTTTCTTTATTAAGCATTCGCGGTGAGCGCCCGATTAGTAAGCGCTGCCGGTGGTGCGGCCTTTGATCTTTCCGTCCTTCATCAGACCGTCGTAGTGGTGGAGCATCAGGTGGCTCTCGATCTGCTGGAGAGTGTCGAGCACTACTCCGACAAGAATTAGGAGCGACGTTCCGCCAAAGAACTGTGCGAAGTTCTGGCTGATGCCGAAGCAGCGTGCAAATGCGGGAAGAATTGCTACGATGCCGAGGAAGATGGAGCCGGGGAGCGTGATGCGCGACATGATCGTGTCGAGATATTCGGCAGTCTTTTTGCCGGGTTTCACGCCGGGGATGAAGCTGTTGTTGCGCTTCATGTCCTCAGCCATCTGGGTGGGACGGACGGTGATTGCGGTGTAGAAGTAGGTGAACGCCACAATCATGATGAAGTAGACGAAATTGTACCAGAAGCCGTTGATGTCGCTGAAAGTGGCGAAGAAGCCCGACGATCCCTCACGCGCACCGAATCCGGCAATAGTGATGGGAATAAACATGATTGCCTGGGCAAAGATGATGGGCATTACGCCGGCGGCATTCACCTTCAGGGGGATGTACTGGCGGGCACCTCCGTACTGGCGGTTGCCGACAATGCGCTTGGCGTACTGCACGGGCACCTTGCGCGTACCCTGTACGAGGAGGACAGCGCCGACGGTAACGGCGAAGAGGAGGATGAGCTCGACGACAAACATGATCAGACCACCCTCGCTGCCGGTCGATCCGGGCAGACGGCTGGTGAACTCATAGAAGAGAGCTCCCGGGAGGCGGGCAATGATACCCACGAGGATGATGAACGAGATACCGTTGCCGATGCCGCGGTCGGTGATGCGCTCACCGAGCCACATGATGAACATGGAGCCTGCGGCCAGAATGATGGTAAGATAGCATGTGGTCCAGAATCCCATTGATGCATGACCGCCTGCCGAACTTACCTGGATCTGGAGGTTCACAAGGTAGGCGGGGCCCTGCAGAATCAGGATCAGCACAGTGAGATAGCGCGTCCACTGATTGAGCTTCTGGCGTCCGCTCTCACCCTCGCGCTGCATCTTCTGGAACGAAGGGAGCACCATACCCAGAAGCTGGATCACGATCGAAGCCGTGATGTAGGGCATGATACCGAGGGCGAAGATGGAGGCCTGGGAGAAGGCGCCACCTGAGAACATGTCGAGCAGCTGCATCAATCCGCTCTTGTTGGTGAACTTGGACAGGGCGTCAAGGTCGCTGGGCGAGATACCGGGGAGCACCACATAGCAGCCGAGACGATACACCAGCACCAACAGGAGGGTAGCAAGAATACGCTTGCGCAGCTCCTCGATAGTCCAGATGTTTTTAATTGTTTCTACAAATCTCATCAGAATTAGATTTTATTGATTGAACCGCCCTTGGCGATAATGGCCTGCTCGGCAGAAGCGGAGAAGGCATTGGCTTCAACTGCGAGAGCACGTGTCAGTTCGCCGTTACCGAGGATCTTCACCAGCTGCTTCTTGTTGATGAGGCCTGCTGCGCGAAGCTCTTCAATCCCGATCTTCTCAAGATTACGGGCTGCTGCGAGTGCTTCGAGGTCGCCGATATTGAGAGGCTTGTACTCGACACGGTTGATATTCTTGAAGCCAAACTTGGGAAGACGACGCTGCAGAGGCATCTGACCGCCCTCAAATCCAATCTTGCGGCTGTAGCCCGAACGCGACTTTGCGCCCTTATGGCCACGGGTTGATGTACCGCCCTTGCCCGAGCCGGCACCGCGGCCGATACGGGTCTTCTTCTGATTTGAGCCGTATGCAGGCTGTAAATTACTTAAATCCATAGTAGTAAATTGCTGATTTTAAGCGTTAGTCACTTCTACGAGGTGACGCACTTTGTTAACCATACCCATCACAGAGGGAGTGTCTTCCTTGACAACCGTGTGATTCATTTTCTTCAAGCCAAGTGCATCAAGGGTGCGCTTCTGCACTGCAGGGCAGTTGATGCGGCTCTTTATCTGTTTGATTTTAATCTGTGCCATTGCAATAAAGAGGGTTTATTAGCCTTTAAACACTTGTTCGACGGAGATACCGCGGTTCTGAGCCACGGTGGCGGGGCTGCGCATTTCGCCGAGAGCGGCGATGGTGGCCTTCACCAGGTTGTGGGGGTTGGACGAACCCTTGGACTTGGCGAGCACGTCGGTGATGCCTACGCTCTCGAGCACGGCACGCATAGCGCCACCGGCCTTAACGCCCGTACCATGGCTGGCGGGCTTGAGGAGAATGCGGGAGCCGCCGAACTTTGCCACCTGCTCGTGAGGAATAGTGCCCTTGTGGACGGGAACACTGATAAGGTTCTTCTTAGCAGCCTCCACGCCCTTGGCGATGGCAGCCTGCACTTCGTTAGCCTTGCCGAGACCCCAGCCTACGATGCCATTCTCGTTGCCTACCACTACGATGGCGGCAAAGGTGAAGGCACGACCACCCTTGGTGACCTTGGTCACACGGTTGATGGCCACCAGACGGTCCTTAAGTTCTAAGTCGTTGGTCGACTTTACTTTGTTATTCTTTGATGCCATGATGATGTTAATTAGAATTTCAGACCGCCGTTGCGAGCTGCGTCGGCAAGTGACTTAACACGACCGTGGAACAGATATCCGTTACGGTCAAAAACTACCTCAGTGATGCCGGCGGCGGCAGCCTTCTGCGCGATGGCCTCGCCCACCTTGGCGGCGATTTCGGTCTTGGTGCCCTCCTCGATGCCCTTGGAGGATGCAGAGGCGAGTGTCACGCCTGCGAGGTCATCGATAAGCTGCACGTAGATTTGCTTGTTGGAGCGGAACACCGACATGCGGGGACGCTGAGCGGTGCCGGAGATCTTGCCACGGATGCGGGCCTTGATCTTATTTCTTCTGTCTATCTTGGAAATCATGATATAGTCGAATTTTTCAATTATTTGGCACCAGCCGATTTACCTGACTTGCGACGGATAACCTCGCCGACAAACTTGATACCCTTGCCCTTGTAAGGTTCGGGCTTGCGGAGCGAGCGGATCTTGGCGCACACCTGGCCCAGAAGCTGCTTGTCATCGCTTTCGAGGATGATGAGCGGGTTCTTGTTGCGCTCGGTCTTAGCCTCTACCTTCACCTCGGGCGGGAGCTTGATGTATATTGCGTGAGAGAAACCGAGCGAGAGCTCAAGCACCTGACCGTTGGAGGTCGCACGATAACCTACACCTACTAATTCCATTTCTTTCTTGTAGCCGGTCGATACACCTACAACCATGTTGTGGATGAGAGCGCGATAGAGACCATGCTGAGCGCGATGCTCGCGGTCGTCGCTCGGACGGGTCACGTGGATGTGGCCGTCCTCAACCTCTACTTTCAGGTCGGGGTTCACTGCCTGCTTCAACTCGCCCTTGGGGCCTTTGACGGTCACTACGTTGCCGTCGACCTTCACGGTCACGCCGGCGGGAATTTCAATGGGAGCTTTACCTATTCTTGACATAATTCTTTCCTCCTATCGATTAGTAAACGTAGCATAATACTTCTCCGCCGATTTTCTCCTGGGCAGCCTGCTTGTTGGTCATGACGCCTTTGGAGGTCGAGAGGATAGCGATACCTAAACCATTGAGCACGCGGGGCATGTCCTTGTAGCCGGTGTACTGGCGGAGACCGGGACGCGACACGCGCTTAAGACCCTGTATGGCGTTGACCTTGTCAACGGGGTCGTACTTCAGAGCGATCTTGATGACGCCTGCGGGGGTTTCACCCTCTATAAACTTATAGTTAAGAATATAGCCTTGTTCAAAAAGAATCTTAGTGATTTCCTTTTTCAAGTTGGAAGCCGGAATCTCGACCACACGGTGGTTGGCCTTGATTGCGTTTCTCAATCTTGTCAAATAATCTGCTATAGGATCAGTCATTTTGTAAGATTTTAAATTGATTGGGGTTAACCCAACAATATTTAATAATTCTCAGTGAATTGTGATTGATGGGGTTGGTTCCCGGGGAGGGGAGGGATGAGAGAGGGAGGAGCGGGAGCCACCCTTGTCCCCCGGGGAGAGGGGGTGGACTCGCCGGCGCCGTCGGGGCTTGGTGGCCGGACCTTGCCGTATCTGTCAGCTCGCTGCCGCACGTGGCAGCCTGAACGCCGGGGAAGCCGGGAAGCGAATTACCAGCTTGCCTTCTTCACACCGGGGATCAGACCGGCGGATGCCATTTCGCGGAACTGAATACGCGAGATGCCGAACTGACGGATGTAACCTTTCGGACGACCGGTGATGCTGCAGCGATTGTGCAAGCGCACGCTTGAAGCGTTCTTGGGAAGGAGCTGCAGAGCCTCGTAATCGCCGGCAGCCTTCAGGGCAGCCTTCTTGGCGGCATATTTGGCAACGAGCTTTTGGCGCTTGACCTCGCGGGCCTTCATTGATTCTTTTGCCATAGTGTCTTGCTATTCTTATTTAGCGTTCTTAAACGGAAGACCAAACTGCTTGAGCAGAGCGTAACCCTCTTCATCGGTGTTAGCCGAAGTCACGAAAGTGATGTTCATGCCCAGAAGCTTGGAGATAGAGTCGATGTTGATCTCGGGGAAGATGATCTGCTCGGTGATGCCGAGTGTGTAGTTGCCACGGCCGTCGAGCTTGCCTTCGATGCCCTTGAAGTCGCGGATACGGGGCAGTGCCACGCGGATCAGACGCTCCAGGAACTCATACATGCGCTCGCGACGCAGAGTGACGCGCACGCCGATAGGCATCTTCTTGCGGACCTTGAAGTTGGAGATGTCCTTGCGGGAGAGAGTAGCCACAGCCTTCTGGCCGGTGATGGCAGTCAGCTCGTTGATTGCTGTCTCGATGATCTTCTTGTCCTGGGTGGCCTGGCCGAGACCCTGGTTGATGACGATCTTCTCGAGCTTGGGCACCTGCATGGGAGTCGTGTAGTTGAACTCCTTGGTGAGAGCGGGAACGATGCGCTCAGTATAGTCTTTCTTAAGAGTTGTAGTGCTCATTATTTAATCTCCTCACCTGATTTTTTAGAAATACGTACTGTCTCACCCTTTTCGTTCTTCTCGATTTTGATGCGAGTGGGCTTGCCGCTCTTGGGGTCGATAAGGCTGAGATTAGAGATATGGATGGGAGCCTCCATCTTGATGATGCCACCCTGGGGGTGCTTGGCGCTGGGTTTAGCGCTCTTCGACACGATGTTTACGCCTTCTACGATAGCGCGCTCCTTGGCGGCCTGCACCTCGAGCACGCGACCGGTCTTGCCGCGGTCCTCACCGGAGAGGACGTAGACGGTGTCGCCTTTCTTGATATGTAACTTGCTCATTTTCTTTTTTAACAGTCAATGGTTAGCGTGGATTAAAGCACCTCGGGAGCGAGTGACACGATCTTCATGTTGGTGGCACGCAGCTCACGGGCTACCGGGCCGAAGATACGGGTGCCGCGAAGCTCGCCGGCATTGTTCAATAACACACAGGCATTGTCGTCAAAGCGGATGTAAGAGCCGTCGGGGCGACGGATTTCCTTCTTCGTGCGCACGACCACTGCCTTTGATACAGTGCCCTTCTTGACGTCGCTCGAGGGGATGACGCTCTTGATTGAGACGACGATGATATCGCCTACGGATGCATAGCGACGGCCGGTGCCACCGAGCACGTGGATGCAGAGAGCCTCCTTGGCGCCGCTGTTGTCAGCGACAGTTAAACGTGATTCAGTCTGTATCATATTTACTTAACTTTTTCGATAATTTCTACTAATCTCCAGCGCTTTGTCTTGCTCAGGGGACGGGTTTCCATCAGACGTACGGTATCGCCAACGCTGCACTCATTCTTTTCATCGTGAGCATGGTACTTCTTTGTCTTATTGACAAACTTACCATAGATGGGGTGCTTCT
>CAMWPM010000038.1 GCA_947176235.1 uncultured Bacteroidales bacterium
TTAATGCCCCACCCCTCATAAGGCCTTATGCCTTTTTGGGGGGGCTTTGATTTTGTTTAATTAGACTGGGAGAAGAGGGGGAGGCGAGGGGAAAGCAGGTCAAACAACATGCCGAAGAAGATTGCCCCGATGACGATGGATCCGATGTATATTGCCGTGGCTTTGCGACCTAACTCGCGGGAGAGGAGTGTGACGGAGGCGAAGTTGGCAGCCGGACCTGCCATCAGGAGAACAAGTGCAGTGCCCGGCGATAGTCCTTTCATAATGAGGGACAGTGCGATGGGAATGGAACCGGTGGCGCAGACGTACATCGGAACCGCAACGATAACTACCGCCAGCATGGCGAGGAGTGGGTGGGAGGCGAGGGAGGCGAAGAAGTCGGTGGGGACAAATTCGGTAATGAGCGCAGCTATCACCAGTCCGCCCAGCAGCCACCCGCCGATGCTCTGCATCATGTCGAAGAAGCCGTAGCGTAGGGTGGACAGTAGTCGGTGAGGGAGCGATGTGGCGGACGGTTCAGAAGTCGGGAGTGTACATTCATCGAGGGATGGATCGCGGTCGGTCGTCGTGTCCTTTTTTTCGGAAAGACTGACGGCAACTCCACCGAAGAATGCGGTGGTGAGGGCGGCAACGGGCCTGATGATGGCAAATGCCGGACCGAGAAGCGACCATGTGGCGGCGATGCTGTCCACACCGGTCTGGGGTGTTGAGATAAGGAAAGCGGAAGTGGCTGATTTAGAGGCGCCACTGCGGCGCATAGAGATGGCAGCCGGCAGGACTCCGCAGGAGCAGAGGGGGAGGGGAATTCCGAGAATTGACGCCTTAAGCACTGATTTCCAGCCTGGTCGGGCAAGGTGACGTCCCATTAAATCCGGTGAAACAAAGACGTGGAGCAGTCCGGCAATCAGGAGACCGAAGAGGATGTAGGGAGCCATGCCGCAGGTCATATTTATGAGTGATCTGATGATGTCCATTTGCAAAATAGATATGTTAGATAAATTCCGTAATGCAAAGTTAGCATCAGAGCTGGGAAAATCTCTTACACAATTTTGCAAATGATTTGCACATCGTTGGGGCAATCCTTCAGACGTCGGAAAGGGATTGACGATGACCGGTCAAGCGAAATTCGGAAGGAGTCATGCCAGTGATCTCCTTAAAACGCCGGGACAGGTGGGCATTGCTTGAAAATCCGGTGATGTAAGCAATTTCCGAAACGTTGAGTTCGCCGTCGAGCAGCAGTTCCTTGACGCGCTCAATTTTCTGTAGCATCATGTAGCGCTCGATCGTGCGCCGCTCATGCGCGGAAAAGAGGCGGCTCATAGAATTATAGTCGCGGTGGAGCTTACTGACAAGGTAATCCGACAGACGGATGTCGACGGGTTCGCTTGATCGAACCAGCATGATTATCTCGCGTTTTATCGACTCAACAAGGTCCTTCTCAGGATCAGATATCAGCTCGAATCCGGATTCTTCAAGGCGACGGGCAATACGGTGCATTCCATCGCTGTCAGGGGTACAGTCAATTTCGGCGCGTCCGATTTCAACAGTTACAACAGGCAGATCAAGGTCGGAGAGCGCGCGACGTACGGCAGCCACACAATGGTTACAGACCATGTTTTTGATCGAGAGTCTCATTGCAGTGGATTATTTGTCGACAAGGGGGCGGAAGTAGCGGCGGACGATAAGAACTATCGGGAGGCAAAGAAACAGTCCGACAAGCGCGAAAAGCGGACCTGCAAGTATTCCTTTTGTCATAGCCTCGGGTGAAAGTCCAAGCAGGTAGACTCCGACACCTTTCATAAGTGAAAAGACGAGAAGGTGAAAACCGCATATGAGGAGTGTGCCGTAGGAGATAAGCATGATGAGCTTTCGCTCGCCAAGCCATCGCCCGATAATTGCACTTAACAGTGCGAAACCGAGACAGCCGGAGAGTGCGCCTACGATGAACAGCGGGAATGAACCGACCTGACAGCGGAAAAACGAAACCTGAACGTTGGAGACGGTGCAGATGACAAAGAGTGCGAGGGAGAGGAGCATGGTGGAGAGACGGATGGCGGGGGAGGAAGAAGCTCTCAATTGAATCCCACGTGCCCAATGCCCGACGGAGTAGAAGAACAGTCCGATGCCAACGGCACCGAGGGTGAGGGGGAGAGTGCCGGTGACGTCGGGAAACAGCGTGCTGAGCCATGCCGTCAGGAGGAAAACGGGAATAAGCGGGAGGGGGCGGGGAATGACTTTCAATGTCAAGTAATATATAATCTCCACCATAAAGAAGGAGACGAGTGACCAGAGGGGAATGTTGTGGATGAGGAGTGGTCCGATTCCCAGCAGGATGCCTTTTAATGGTTCGTGCCATTGAGTACAAGCGGATGCATCATCTCCGAAGTTCCTGCCTACGACAAGCCAGAAGATGTAGGTGACTGCATTAATCCAGAGGTAGGGGATAATGAGCTGGCGGAAACGACGGGAGAGGAAAGGACGGAAGCTCTGCCATCGCTGTGATGAAAAAAGGAATCCTGATATCATGAAAAAAAGTGGCATTGCGATCCCTTTCGTAAGCTGGGTAAGGGTGTAGTCGCAGTGAAGATGGATGAGACATACCATGTAGATGGCTAAAGACTTCGCGTAGTCAATCCAAACGATTCTTTTCATTGCCGAAACAAGCTAAGTGAGTCAATCAGAGCCTCGGTGCAGATGGAAGCGGCATCAAGTGCCGTGTGGAACATCACATCCGTCAGCCATCTTTTTGAGGCGTTCATGCGTAATGCCCGGACTTTTTCGGGGTAATGGGAGGCATATTCATCAGAGTACCAGATGAAACAAGCAGGATTGTGAAGCGTGGGATAATCATCGCCATGGAGATAGTTGCCGTCCTCACCGAGCGCCTCTCCGTGGTCGGAGATGAAAATTAGGACTGCATTGCGATAACGCAGGCGGTCAATAAGAGCATATAGGAAGCGATCGGTGGCAAGGATGGTATTGTCGTAGGAATTCACGATCTGTTCCTGCGAGAGTTCGGAGAGCAGGCGGCTGTCAATCTCGGGAGTGAAGAGGGCGTCGTCGTCCGTGTAGTGGGAGTTATACCACCAGTGTGAACCTTTGGTGTGGACGATGGCAAGATTCCTGTCACCACGCAGCGCAAAAGAATCGAACACGGGGAGTATGTCGCTATCGAGCCATTTGCCGAAATCGTAGTGAGAACGGGAGGGGTTGGGATAGATCAGAGTGTCGGCTTCGTGAAGGAAGTAGGTGAAGGTGGGGGAGACATTCTGATTTTCGATCCATGTGGTGGTGAAGCCTGCCTTGCGGAAGAGAGTGATGAAGGACTGATCGTCATAGGCGCGGAGAGGGGAGACGGAGTCGGCGGGGGTCATTATGTGGGGGACACTGGTGTGGGTGTAACAGGGAATAGTGTGCATCCCGGGGAATGAAATGACAGCTGTGTCGGAGGCAAGGAGAGGTGTAGTGGTACGAGAGTAGCCGTTGAGGGAGAGATGGTCGGCGCGGAGGGATTCGCCGATGACAAACACTACGTCGGGAGCTCCGTCGGGCGCAAGTGCATCAATATCGTCAAAGGTAGTGCGGTGTTCGGTAATTCCAATCCGATTCATGCGATATTCAGCGAATGCTCCATAGAACACAAATGGCATACGCTCCATAACCGGAACGTAAAGCCGGGGGATGAAACAACCGGGAATCAGAATGACAATAACCGACAGCATCAGACAGTCAAGGGGATGCTTCACGGTCACGCACCTCCAGCGTATCACAGCTATCGCTATACCGGCAATCAGAGCAATAAGGATGACGAAGAAAAGGGCAGGGCTCA
This sequence comes from uncultured Bacteroidales bacterium, assembly GCA_947176235.1. Lineage (GTDB taxonomy): Bacteria > Bacteroidota > Bacteroidia > Bacteroidales > Muribaculaceae > CAMWPM01. The sequence continues at coordinate 3,830 of CAMWPM010000038.1, forward strand.
TTACCGTCGACCATGTGCGAGCCTCGTTGAGCATCATCAGTTCGATGCTGACAGGAGTGAGCTGCACATTCATTGTCACTTTAAAGAAGGCAAGAGCAGCCGATGCCGTGCACATAAGCGGGAAGAGAAGTGCAAATGAAAGCCGGCTGACTGAAATAGCACCCATGATTCCCCCACAACATACTGTCGCTATCAACCATTGAGCGACAAGTAAGGCAAAGCCTTTGAATCCGACGAAAGGACTTCCGGCGAACTCTATGGACAGGAATATCAAAGAATAGATGAATGTGACTGACATCGAGAAAGACAGCCAACTCATTTTCATTGATAAAGCAGCTTTATGATTTGTCGTCATTGAAAGGAAAATTATGAGGACGTAAGCTGTAGCGGATTCATCAAATAATTACGTACTCATCACATAAATACAAAATATTCTGTCACGCCACCATAATACGATTGTGGGGCATAACAGAATATTTGTTCGGGAATAATAGATGAATCCCGTGAATGTTCCGTTCGGCTACCCTGCTTAACAGGAACTCAAGTCCTTTTCAGGAATTAGTTAGCCGAGAAGGTAATGTCGGTAGCAGTGCTCGTACCGGTGCCCCAGCCGTTCATGTCCTTGGCAACTTCAAATACGATGGGCTGAAGATTGGTGACAGAACCGGTGAGAGTGATGTTGTAGGTGTAGTAGTAACCCTGCTGCCAGTTGGGTGACCAGTGACCTTCCATGTTACGTGACAGTATGAGATTATCCTTAGTGTGATCCGAGCCCTTGTAAAGCTCAATTGTAAAGGTGAGCTGCACGTCGGAGAATTCGTAGGTGTAGGGGATTACGTAGTAGTAATCCGTCTTGGGCTTTTGAGCCTGGGTCTGTGCCTGATTGGCGACACCGATAGCGTCTTCGGTGGGGAAAATCATCTGCATGACAGTGTTGCTCTCCTGACGGATCACGTTGCTCCAACCGGAAGTCTTGGTGAAGCTACCTACGTTACGGAAATTGATGATTTTCACGTCCTTGATCACAACATCGTAATCAGCGGAGAAATCGCTCGTGAACATTGCGTCAATCTTGGTGAGCACGTGCTCGAAAGTGAATGATACGTTGGGGTTGGGGGTGGCGTTGTCAGCCGTAATGGGCTTGGATTTGATCTCCTTAGCCTGTGCGTAGATAAGATCGTGGTTGTGAGAGGCGTCACAGCGGTAATTCGAGATGTGGAGCTGACGGTCGGCACCGGTGGTGTTGAGTTCGAGACCTACAGTACCGTATTTGTTGTCGAGAGCGACATCGGCACAGCTATAGGCAAAAAAGCTATAGGTGGCTTCAGGTACCCAGAAACGTGTACCGTTATAAGTCCATCCCGAGCCCTGCTTTGTCACGGCGTCACCACCGAAAACCTGAATAGGGTTGGCTATCTGGTTTTCTTTAGTATAGAATCCATACACGAGGAACTTGTCGAGATTATCGACAGTGAGGTCGCCTTTCTGCGCATCGGCACGACTTTGTTTCATCACTGCATTCTCAAATCCAATTGCGTTACTCTGCTCGCTGATGTCAACAATTTCTTCAGAAGTGCAGGCAGAGAGAGCGAGGGCGCCCAAAGCTACGTAAAAGAGTTGTTTTTTCATATTGATTGGTTTTCTATTTAATTATTTCGATAGTTAATTGATTTATGATTTCATTAAGGTTCAACTTCAATCGGGAGGTCGATGACATCGTGGTTGGGCCAGTCGGTCACGGATACGTCGAAACCGGAATCTGATTCACCGATCTGGTCTTCGATACGGATGTTCTTGACAGTAATCACGCCTCCACGGGGCTGTTTCTTCATCTGGTCAGCAATGTCGTAGTTGAACTCGACGGTCTTGCCGTTTTTGAGAAGGATCTCAAGATTGAGCGAGTAAGGTCGATCGGGAGCATTTGAGTCAGCTCTGCCATAGTATTCGTCGGGGAATCCCGGAATGCCGAAAGAGCGGACGTGGGCTTCACAACCGTAGTCCTTGACGTCGCAGTCATAGAGAATGATGGAAGAGTTGTCGGAGGTTCTGCCGTCAAGCAGATACGCTGATTCAGCCATTCCGCCGAGAGCTCCACGAGCAAGCGAGACATGATCCAGACCGTATTCAAATTCATATCGAATGATATAGGTGAAGACGAGCGGCTGCATTTTCACGCCGAGCGAAACGTGTTCGTGAATCTCGAAAGCGTGGGCTTTGTCGACGAAAGCCGAGAAAATGACGTCGGGCGAGCTTGTAGATCTAACGTCGGGATGGTGCTCGTTGAAATAGGTCATGCCTGCACGCGAACGAGATGTGGCTGAAGCTCGAGCATCGGAGAATGACGTAATGTCGGAGAGAGTGATGTATTCAGTGTCACCATTGTAAAGGAGATAGGTCTGACCATCGCCGAGTTCGACATTGACCTTGCCGCCTTCGGGGGTAAGGTGAGTCTCACCGAAAGATCCGTCAGCTTTGCCGATAACCATATTTACCCATTCGGGTTTAATAGGACGGATGTCATCATATTCGAAGCCGTGAAGTGCGGCATCCCAATTAGCAGGATGGTTCATGCCGTAGTCACGCTCCCATTCCTTTTCCCACGACAGGTCGATTGACAGTGTGGGGTAATGGTCGTAGCACAATTCATCACGACATGACGTCAACACCGACATCACCATCATCAAGAAAGCTAAAAGCTGTATTCGTGATAACTTCATAGTGTTGAATTGACTTTTACATGTTTTTTCATAACGTCAAATCTCCAAACGATTGAAAATTTGACTTTAAGGGGACCAAAGTAGTTGAGTGATTTGGTCAACTGATAGACTTTGTGTCCGTGTTGTGGTATGTACTTTTTATAACGGGTGTACATGTAGCCCGCGCCAATTTCAGCGTCGAAGGAGAAATTCTTAGAAATGGGCCACATGTAGCCGATAGAGGCGCCAGCCATGCCGCCTTCGCCACGGTAACCTTTGTCGGCTTTTTCAAGCTGATAAATCCCCCCGCCGACAAATCCACCAACATACATTCCGTGCCAGGGGGCGCGGGGATTGATGTGGTAACGGACTTCGGGTGAAACCATTGCGAGACGATAGATCTTGGTGTCGGATAATTTCCACCACGCCACATCGCCTTCGAGGGATACGGACCATCTGTCGTTAATAAGCCATTCAAACTCAAGGTTGGGCATCAGAGCGGCGTCATAAAGCAGGTTGGTCTTTAATGCGAAGCGCTGGCGTGTGGGACCGCCTGCAGTAACTACGTCACCGGCAATCCCGGAATCATTGAGTGCAGGTGAAGGCACGGACTCCTCGATGATGGTGGAATCGGCGGAATCTTCGGGACATACAGTGGGCTCGAAGTCGCCGGAGATCTCAGTGACATTCACTTCTTCGATGATCTGGGTCCGGCAGCTATCGCGGTCGGCAGGGTGAGTCTGGGAAGAGGAACGGTAAAGGGAGATGGCGACGGCATTGCGGAGCTCCGGGAATATGTTGCGCAGCATCCAGTTGTAGGTGCGTCCGCCCGAAAGATCCATAAGTTGCTTCTTTCTTCCGTCAATGATGTGACCTTCAGCGTCGAATACAAAGAGAGGGGTGTTGTCAAGAATATTGAGAACTCTGTCACGGTCAGGGACGGAGGGATCAATGGCAACCAGACGACGAAGCTCAGACCATGCAACTCCCTCAGGGAATGTGGAAATGAGAGCGGGAGCTACTCCTGTTAGTCTCTGAATATATTCGGAGACATAATCGCAACGGTAACGGGTGAGTCGATCGTTGGCATTAGCCGATCCCTCAGGGGAGGCGTAGCCGTAGATAAGAATTTTTTCGACATCTCCGGCATTGACCGCTGCGCGCACACGAGTGATAAAAGCATCCATCACCTCCGCATTGTCGCGAATATCGGGATCAAAGTATCTGTAACCTTGGCGGAAGAACACTTTAACCGAGTCCGCAGGATTGACGGCGGAGACGGTAAAAGCGGAAACAACCGCAAGGAGAGATGTGATTAATATTCTGAAATACATTTATATATCGGATATATATCTGACAAAGATTGGTAATTAATGTCGGAAAGATATGCCAGAAACAGGAATCAGAAATATAGTGTCCGTACTGCATGGCAATCTATTCCAAATACAAAATTAGAATAAATTATTGTAATATCCTAACAATAAGGAGATTTTTATCGAAAATTCAGGAATTTTGACGAAAAAGTTAAAAATAAGTGTCAAAATGACACAAATATGCTGACAAGATTTTTAAATATTAAATTCTTGACTATTAATAAATTGTCAAGAATAAGGTGAAAAAATCCTATTTCGTTAAACTTTGGAATAGTGCTGGTCGGCTGTCAAAAAAATATGCAAAAACAGACAAAGTAGTCATTTCTTATCAGCTATCAGCGGCGGGGTAGGAGACGAAAAGTCATTCCATCGCAGATGCAGGGGCGTGCGAGGGAGGGGATGCGGGCATAGAGATCGGGAGAGAGACGATATATTTTCACCTTGCGGGATGTCGGGAACGGGTCAAAAGCCTGATCTCTTGAAATATACCATTCCAAAGACCGTACGATAGAATGAGAGGAGAGGATGAGGTGAGTGGGGAAAATTTGTGTCCGGGGTACAATCGTTATGCCTAATCCGTTGTCGGTCAGATGTGTCACGCATACGTAGCGAAGTCGTGGATTACGGAGAGGCACTTTTGTGATTATCTTCTGCTCAGTGGCTTGTGACGGGGTGAGGATGCGCATGGAGACGGAGATGTGCCGGTTGCCCGCCTTGTTAATGTGCTCCATAATTGACCTGAAAATGGGTCCGTGGGGGGAAGAGTCGTGCAGGCGATGATACCACACGTGAAAATGGATCATCTCGTGGATGATGACATCCTGAAGCTGAGGCTCGGGATAGTCATAGCAGGCGGAGATGCGGATGCAGCAGCGGGAGAGGTGGGAAGAGGATAGGACGGAGTCAGCGCTGAGGACGGGTGCGGAGAAACTACCCAAACGCCCCGCAGCCTTGCCTATGGCAAGCCGCGGGACGGGTAGTGCGGAGTCGAAAAACTGACTATTGTAGATGTCGAAGTGTCGGCGGAGGTAGGAGAGAGTCGGGATCATTCAGAGAGTCTTAGGAGTGAAGATTGCATCCCACCATGAGGGATCGTCCTGGAGATAGCGGGCAAACCATGCAAAAATGGTGTTCTGCCACTTTTTCACCTTGTCGTACTGGAGGATGTGGTGATCCTGATCGGAGACCGCGACAAGGGCTGTGGGTTTGCCGAGGAGCTTGAGGGCCGTGAACATCTGGATGCTTTCGCCGTAGGGGACGTTGACGTCGGAATCGCCATGGAGGAAGAGAATTGGAGTGTTGACCTTGTCGGCGCGGAAAAGCGGACTTTGCTTGACGTAGAGGTCGGGGTCGGACCATGGGTAGCTGTCAGCCATTGATACTTCGCTATAGGAGTAGCCCCAGTAGCCCTCGCCCCAGTAACTTGTGTGGTCGCTGATGCCGGCGTGGGAGATTGCGGCAGCAAAGAGGTCGGTGACTGTCTGGAGATACTGGGTCATGAATCCACCGTAGGAGGCGCCGATACAGCCGATGCGGGAGGAGTCGACGTAGGGGTGCCGGCGGCAGAATTCCTGCACGCCTTCAATGATGTCGTCGGCGACTCCCTGCCCGGCAGTGTTGACGTGGCGGGAGGAAAATTCCTGTCCGAAACCGGTGGCTCCGCTGGGATTGAGGACGTAGACCACGTAGCCCATAGCGGAATAGAGCTGGTGGGGGTAGCGGCTGGCAAATGAGCGAGAGGTAGGACTGCATCCCCCGTAGTAGTTGACAATCAGCGGATAGCGCTTCGAGGGATCGAATGACGGGGGGAGGTAGTAGCGCCCGTTGATGGTGTCGCCACGGGATGAGACGAAATCCCACTCGCCGGATTCGCCAAGTTCGATGCCGTGGGCGTCGAGATTCCATGGTTCCTCGACGAGAGAGGAGCGAAGGTTGCGCAGATTGAGGGAGTAGAGACGCTGTGGGTTGTCGATGCTCTGACCGTAGAACATCGCCACGCCGGGAGCGGCAGATGCGAGCGTGAAGCCGTTGACGGCATCCTCCGGAACGGGGATGGGGGTGACGGTGTAGGGAGCGTTACCCTTGATGCGGAAGAGGGCGACACGGTCGCGGTCCTCAGCCGTAAGATAGATGTCGCCGTCGGCTTTGCTCCACCGGTAGCCGGAGACCGAGGGGTTGAAATCACGGGTGATAGGAGTGACGTCGCGTGTGTCGAGGTCGATGACATAGAGCTGAGTGTCAATCATCGAGGGGATGCGTCCTTCGGGGACGTTCTTGCCAATTCCACCCAGCGCCTCTGGGCTTCCGCTGACGAGCACGCGTCGACCGTCGGGGGAGAACTGGGCGCCTGTGATGAATCCGTCGGCATCGACAATGGTGTCGACAGCGAGAGTGTTGACGTCAATGGAGATGACGGAGAAGAGAGTGGTGGGGCGTTTTTCAAGACGTGAGCGGCTTACCATGGCGAGGACGCGGGAGGCGTCGGGGGAGACGTCGAGGAGGGAGATGTTGGCGTGACCGAACGTGAGTGGACGGAAAGTGGATGTGGCGAGATCATAGATTGCAAGCGAATTGCGGTCGCGCCAACCGGGCTGTCGATCTTCCGGTTCGAGAATCTGATAGATGTCGGGATCCTCCTTCGGTCCGGTATTGCTTACGGCGAAAATGAGCGACTGCTCGTCGGGTGTCATGACATAATATCCGTCGGGGAGTGCGGACGCGAGGATGATTTCGGTGCCCGTCGCCGGGTCGACGCTGAAAAGCGTGCGACCGTCGTGGGTGGGAGCGTCGTAGATGTAGCGGTTGGAGCGTGGCATCCATGTTGCCTGACCGGCAGAGGAAATGTTGGATGAGCGTCCGTCGGCGAGGCTTACAACGCGGTGGGAAATGTCGGTCTGTCCCCCGGGGCGGTAGCGCCATGAAGAGACGATGTAGTGGCTTCCGTCGGGCGACAGTTCGAGACCATAGTACTGAGGCAGTTCAAGGATATCGTCGAGCGAGATCCGGCGGGTGGAGGAAGTGTTGACCGTCACCACGTCGGGGGTGTCGGTGTCGACTGACACATCAAGAGTGTCGGCGTCAACATCGGGACGGGAGAGATAGGTGATGGTGACGCGATGTGAGCCTGGGATGAGCGAAAGCCGGGTGCCAGAGGCAACAGATGCGCCGTCGACAGCAAGCTGATAGTCGGCGATACCGCTGACCTCAGGGGTGATCCGGGCATGACGGGCATTGTCGATGTTGAATGACAGAAGATGAACGGCAGGGGATGATTCGTGAGATGGCAGGGGCGCGGGAAGATCGACAGTGGCAGGTCCGTCACGACGGGTGTCGATGGCGGAATTGAGCAGCGAGGAGACGCTGAACGGAGCAGCGTTGACGTCGGTGGTGTCGATCATCGCCGGGATGGCAACCGGGAACGGCCCGAGATATTTCATCTTGCTCACAGGGATACGCTCGGCGTGGAGCGTGGCAAGTCCCAGAGGAAGCAGTAAGCCCGGAAGAAGGAATTTTTTCATGCGGTGATTGGTTTTTGGCTTGGTAATATGGTAGGCTTAATACGTCGGATAATGTGGTCGGCTGTAACGTGTCAGGCGAGAGGAGCATCGTTGATGTAGCGGACGATCCATTCCCCCACCTCTTTTGTGCCGTACTTCTCGCCCCCCTCTACCTGAATCTCGGGAGTGCGGACGCATGCATCGAGCGAGGCATTTACAGCCTGACGGATGAGGGCACCCTCAGCCTTAAGGTCGAAATATTCAAAGAGCATAGCCACGGAAAGGATCTGTGCAAGGGGGTTGGCGATGTTGAGACCCTTGGCCTGAGGCCATGAGCCATGGATCGGTTCGAACACGGGAGTGCCCGTGCCGGTGGAGGCAGATGGGAGGAGACCCATTGAGCCGGAGATGACGCTGCCTTCGTCGGTGAGAATGTCGCCAAAAGTGTTTTCGGTGACCATGACGTCGAAGAAGCGTGGATCCTGAATCATGCGCATGGCTGCGTTGTCGACATACATGTAGTCAGTGGTCACGTCGGGGTACTGAGGAGCCATTTCCTGCGCAATCTTTCGCCAGAGACGGGATGATGCGAGAACGTTGGCTTTGTCGACGACGGTGAGGTGACCGCGACGACGGCGGGCGTAGTCGAAAGCGACGCGGAGGATGCGCTCGATCTCAGGGCGGGTATAGGCGTTGGTGTCATAGGCGCGGTCGTCGCTCTCGAACTTCTCTCCGAAGTACATTCCGCCGGTGAGCTCACGGATGCAGATGAAGTCGGCACCGGCAACGAGATCGGGGCGGAGGGGAGAATTATGAAGCAGGCAGGGGAATGTCTCGACGGGACGGATGTTGGCGAAAAGACCAAGCTGCTTACGCATGGCGAGAAGTCCCTGCTCGGGGCGCACCTTGGCAGAGGGGTCGTTGTCAAATTTCGGGTCGCCGACAGCAGAGAATAGTACAGCGTCGGAATCCTGACAGATGCGAAGTGTCTCCGACGGGAATGGGTCGCCTACAGCGTCAATTGCGGCAGCGCCGACGAGGGCGGGGGTGAATGATACGGAGTGTCCGAACTTATTGCAGACAGCCTGCATTACGTCAACACCTTGAGCTGAAATTTCGGGACCGATGCCGTCGCCAGCTAAAACTGCTATTTTGAGGTTCATAGTAGGAGAAGTTATGAAAATGATTGATATATGCGAAATAAAGTACAAATTTAATGATTTTGCGGGATAAAACGATGGAATCGGAAGAAAAATTGGTGAGATTCGGTAAACCAGGCATTAAACGGCGAAGGCGATGTGGTCGGGGTAGTCGGGGGTGGAGAGTGGGAGGATGGTGTCGGTGGCGAGTGTGAGGAGCGGGTCGGGGGTGGAGATCCGGCGTGTCGCGATCTCGCGGAGGAGGGAGCCGCGCATGGCTTTGAGACGTCCGGCATTGGGTGTGCGCCAGGCGGTTCCGTCAGGTTCCTTGAAGTCGACTTTCCAAACTTTGGCGAAACGACGGACGATTTTCCAGTCGACACATCGGGCGGCGTCGGCAGGAAGAAGGTTGAGGATATCGGTGTCAGCAGTAGCCTGAAGTTGACGAACAAGCTGCAGGGTGACGTCCTTGCGCCAGAAAGTGGAGAGCGGTCCCGATCCTTCAGGGGCAATGGGAGTGGTGAAGTCGAAGCGGTAGGGCTTGATGATGTCGGTGGGACGGAGCCAGCCATAGAGGGAGGAGATGATGCGCACGTGGGAGTCGGTGAACTCCCTGTTGGAGGGGGATAGAGAAGCGTAGTGGAAATTGCGGAATACAACGCCGGTGAAGGCTTCGATGGCGGGGTTGCCGACAAGCTTGTTGGGGAATTCGTAAGCCATACGGACAATTTTTGCCGCCATGGCGGGGCTGACCTTGACCAAAGCGGCAATCTCCGGGGCAGACATGCGGCTTACACGAGCCATGATAGCGTCGGCTGCATCCTCGCAGGCGGGGCAACGGGAGAGAAAAAGATCGGCGGAGACCGGCGAGGCGGCGTCGAGCATGGTCTTTGATTCGGCAATGAGTATGATCATAACGGGAAAAAGTTTCGATATTGAAAGAAAGAGTAGCAGATTAAGAATCGAAGAGGATTCACTGAGTGAACAAAGATAACACTTTTTAAGTTGGGAAGATGAGTCGGATAACATGAAAATGATTAAATTTGCGACATAATAATCCAATACCAACCATATCACATAAGGAAAGGAATAACAGATAATGACTTCATTTGTAATAGCATTTATAGCACTCATAGCGGGATACTTCCTGTATGGGGGGCTGGTGGAAAGAGTGTTTGCCACTGATCCGAAAAGACCTACCCCAGCCACAACGATGGCAGACGGGATCGACTATGTGGAGATGCCGACGTGGAAGGTGTACCTGATACAGTTCCTGAACATCGCCGGCGTGGGTCCGATATTCGGTGCCATAATGGGAGTGATGTACGGTCCGGCTGCATTCCTGTGGATCGTGCTCGGCACGATTTTCGCAGGCGCCGTGCATGACTTCATGTCGGGGATGATCTCCCTGCGACTCGGCGGGAAATCACTGCCGGAGATAGTGGGAAGCGAACTTGGCAAGAGGATTAAAGTGGTGATGAGCGTGTTCACGTGCATATTGCTGGTGATGGTAATAGCCGTGTTCGTCAGGACTCCAGCCAATCTGCTCGCAACCCTCACTCCCGAACATCTCAACGCCACATTCTGGGCAATCTGCATCTTTCTCTACTACATACTTGCGACACTGCTTCCGGTGGACAAGCTGATAGGCAATCTCTATCCGCTCTTCGGATTCGCTCTGCTCTTCATGGCAGTGGGGATAATGGGTTACATGATATTCAACGGCGTGGCAATACCCGACGGGTTCGGCGAGGGTCTGCACTCCCGGCATCCGGCAGGTGAGGCTGCTCCGATCTTCCCGATGATGTGCATCTCGATAGCGTGCGGTGCGATCTCCGGATTTCATGCCACACAGAGCCCGATGATGGCACGATGCCTGAAGAATGAGAAGCACGGCAGGATGGTGTTCTACGGCGCGATGGTGTCGGAGGGAGTGGTGGCACTGATCTGGGCTGCGGCAGCGATAGCTTTCACGGGAGGCTATGACAAGCTTGCGGGCTATATGGCGGAGAACGGTGCGGACGCCGGCATACTGGTGCACGAAGTGTGCGTGAAGTGGCTCGGCACCTTCGGAGGTGTCCTTGCCATCCTCGGTGTGATCGCCGCTCCGATCACGACAGGCGACACGGCGATGAGAAGTCTGCGACTGATTGTGGCTGACGCGATAGGGTTAGGGCAGAAGAAATTCGTGAAGCGACTGCTTGTAACGCTGCCGATAGTCGTGATAAGTTATCTGCTTCTGAATATAAACTTCGACGTGCTGTGGCGCTATTTCGCATGGTGCAACCAGACACTTTCGATTTTCACACTGTGGGCATGCAGCGTGTATCTGGCGCGTTACCGTAAGGCTTATCTGATCACGATGATCCCGGCGGTGTTCATGACGGCACTCTGTGTGACCTTTATCTGCTATGCGCCGTTGGGATCGTATGTAGCAGGAGTGGGGCTTCCGATAACCGTGAGCGAGGGTGTTGGAATAGTGTCAGCAGCTGTGTGCACAATCCTTTTCTTCAAATGGCAACGGATGGCAGTGAAAGTGTCGTCTCTTCAGAACTGACCAATTATTGAAATATGAAAAAACAGGATTACATAGAAGCGAACCGCCGCTGGCTTGAGGAAAAGGCAGGGGAGGCCGGAGTGATGCCGCTCGACAAAGGAATATACTACAAAGTGATAAAGAAGGGTAATGCATCAGCTCAGAGGCCTAACCGCGGGAGCGTGGTGACAGTGCATTACACCGGGCGGACGATTAACGAAAAGCAATTTGACAGCAGCCGAGGCGGTGTGGCTCCCGCAATGCGTCTGCGGGAACTGATAGCAGGATGGATCATCGCGCTACAGCAGATGCACCCCGGCGACCGCTGGGAAGTCTACATCCCAGCCGAGCAGGGGTATGGCAGACTGTCGCAACCGGGAATTCCAGGCGGATCGACCCTGATCTTTGACATAGAACTGCTGGGTGTGTCGTAACGCATCTTATTCATTCCAAACCCTTCTGACTCCATGGCAAGAAGAAAAATATTGACAGGGATAGCCGTATTGCTTGTGACCTTAGTCTGTCATGGTCAAAACGAGCAAAGTGACTCGATAAGGCAGATAATGTTTGCGGCAGACAGTCTGTCTGCTGCAAAGCCTGAGCGGACAATATGGGATTATGCATCATTGGCGTATTTCCACAGACTGACCGCTGAACAACAGCTTGCCATGCAGATGAGGGAAGGAATTGATTTCGGCACACTCTACACACCCATTATACCTGGAGAAGTGACCCCGTTGACATGGAAGAACGGGGGCGTGATGGTGAGAGGCGGGAGACAATCCCTACCGGGAATGATGGGGATAGAGAGCGGTGAGGCAGGAATCTATCATGAAGAGGGACGATGGTCAATGTATGCCGGAGCGACGGTGAATAAATACGGATATTTTCAGGGTCTTCACACTCAATACGGCGTGACCGGCAGTGTGTCGTACATGATTTCTCCAAATGTTACCGTGACGGCATTCGGGACATACTATTTCAACGGCGCCCCTAAGATGGGACCCGGGTTACCGCTTCCCCCATCGATGGCAGGATATTACGGACAAACGAAATTCGGGGGAATAGTTGACTACAGCATCAATGAGCGGTGGGGAGTGGAAACGGGAGTGCAGATGGTGCAGCCGACCGGAATGCGACGGATTGAGGTGGAGCCGATCGTCACGCCATATTATAAGCTTGGGAACGGAAAGACGAAGGTAAGAATCGGGCTTCCGGTAGGGCAGATACTCTACCATGTGATGAGGAGGCATGTCCACTAAGAAATGGACTGAAGGGGGGGATTATTTGCGGCGGGGGTTGCGGGGGAACCAGCCGCGGGCTACGCGGCGCTCCTGCTCGTTGACTTCACCTATGCCCCAGAAACTGCTGAAAGATGTGACGCCGAGCAGGACCGACAGGAGTGGATCGGCGATAAGAAGGGAAGCGATAAGAGTGATGATGCCGAAGATGAGGAAAAGAGAACGGCATATACGTTTGCCAAGATAGTATTCACCCTTTATGACAAGAGGATGAAAGATGCCTATGATAAGGAACGTGGCGAGCCCGACAGCAACGCCATAAATGTGGTGGTCGGTAAGAAACTGAGTCATAAATTCATACGATAATTGATGATGACAAAGTTCGGGAAAATCGGGGACTAATAATCGGAATTAACTAATAAAAATAAACGTGGGCAACGATATTGCCCCACCTGCGTCATAACTTTGCAGCGTCGGGAATGATCAGATGCCGAAAGCCGATACGAGCTGGAGAACTGAAGTCGACGTACCAGGAATATACGTGGAATCGACCTAACTGCCAGACGTAAACTTAGAAAAAAGGCACTAAGACCGACAATGAGAGAGCAATATCCAGATTTAATAACTCACAAAACACACTAAACCATGTTGATAATCGAAACATTAGTATTTACGGCAATCGTAGGGAAGGTGATCTATGAGATCGCATCCGAGAGAAAGGGCAAAGAAAGGGATGCCGCCGAGTCGGGGAGATGACGACGGTGAACCCTGGCGACAAGCGGGGAATCCGATGGAAGCGCAGCGGGAAAAATGTTACGCCGGACTAAAGGTTTCACCGGACGATCAGTAGGAGAAGTCGGCGGGGGAGACGTAGAGTCGGAAATCGCGGACCGAGTAGGGTGCTCCATCCTCCATGCGAGGAAGATAGCGAATGGCTCCGACGGTGACCTCTTTGCCGAGGTCGATGACGATGGAATGAGGCAGTGGAACATCGTTGACGGTGCGCCAGAAGGTGCTTTCCTGAAGGTCGAATGTCTTGTCGGCGGTATGGTTGCCGTGAAGTTCCTCACTGTCGGCGTAGCGAACGGACCATGCCTCGCGGGGAATGAAGTTGCCGTCGGCGTCAAGGAGATAAAGTTCGGCAAAAGCGACAACCGGCGATTCAGGACGATGGGTGGACGTGACTTCAAATGCGACGTAGCGTCCGGTGGCAGGAGCGGGGAGATCGATCTGCTGCCAGCCGTTCCCAGGATCGAACGATGCCGTGAGGGCGGGGGTGACGCCGTCGAGAGAGAGAGTCTCGTCAGGCTCTCGATGGTAGGGAGATCTGACGAACTGGAGATTGTCGATCAGCGGCTCTTTCAACCCCTGGGAGACAGCCTGCCGAGGACCGAGGATGTCAAACACCATGATCTCGTTCTCACCTTTGCGCAGCCAGCATCCGGGCATATAGAGAGTCTGCTGTGGTCCGATCTCCCAGATGCGACCAAGAGGGTGACCGTTGACGTAGACCAGTCCTTTGCCCCAAGTGGAGAAATCGAGGAAGGTGTCGGACGGGCGGTCGACGTGAAATGTGGCGCGATAGATGCCCATCGGGAGACGCCCCGAAACGGAGTCGGGGGAGAAGGCATCAACGGGGAAATACTCGAAGTGATCGTAGAATCCGGGGTCGTCGGGGAGGCAGACGACTTTCCAGTTCCTGAGATCGTGGACGAAGGGGAATCCATCGTGATCGACGGTGAGAGTGACGTTGTCAGTGATACCCTTGTAGTCCTTGATCGCCCTGCCGAAGTTGATGCGTCCCATTGCCTCCACAAGAATGTCGAGACGAGCTCCACGGGGAACGGGAGGGAGGCTGATGCGACGCTCGCCGAGACGACGATCGAGAGAGCCGATGAGACGACCATCGACAAACACCTGAGCGAAATCGTGAGGCTCGTTGACGGTGAGAAGAGCACCATCGGGTAGAGCCGGCAGGGATGTGCGATATACAATCGAGCCGAAGCCCTGATCGAATGCTTCCATGGGCCGGACATCGGGGGAGGAATGATGCTCCAGACGGTCGAACATGAGGGGCGCAACAGCCGAAAATCCGAATGGTTTCACGGCTATCGGCTTAATCAGCGGAGGAACCGGCGGGAGCTTCTTGCCATCGGTGTAATACTTTTCAAGAGTGCGTCGGAGTTCCCAATACTTTGGAGTAGTCTGACCGCTTTCGGAGATTGGAGCGTCATAGTCATAGGATGTGACATCGGGGGCGAACCCCGGGGAGTTTGCGCCAGCCCAGTGCCCCCAGTTGGTGCCACCGTGAGTCATGTAGAGCGAGAATGAAATGCCTTTAGACAGCATCTCGTCGATACCGGCGATCATGTCGGCGGCAGGTCGAGTCTCGTGATTGGCACCCCACTTGTCGAACCAACCGCTCCAGAACTCGCTGCACATGAGAGGGGAATTGGGTCGAAGCTCACGGAGGCGCGCAAACTCGCGGTCGATGTCGGCACCGGTGCCGAAGTTCATCGTCCAGATCAGGTCGTCGAGACCGTTGACGGTGAAATTGGATGACCAGTCGCACTGGAAAAGAGTGACGTTATCGCCGAAATTGGAGCGCAGCATGTCGCGAATAGTGGCAACATATTCCTTGTCGGCACCATAGGACCCGTACTCATTCTCGACCTGAACCATTATAATCGAACCGCCGTCGGCGACCGTGAGACCGCCAACCTGCTCCGCAAGAGCTTTCTGGAAGAGGTCGACGCGCTCGAGAAAATTGGGGTCGCTCTCACGCAGGCAGATGTCCTTCTTCTTGAGGAGCCACCAGGGGAGCCCTCCCATCTCCCACTCGGCACAGACGTAGGGTCCGGGGCGGAGGATGACCTTCATGTCATTTTCCTGACAGAGGCGGATGAATTCGGCGATGTCATTCTGTCCGGAGAAATCGAACTGTCCTTCGACGGGCTCGTGGGCGTTCCAGAACGTGTAGAGACAAATCGTGTTCATGCCGAGAGCCTTGCATAACTTTATGCGCTGATCCCAATAGGGGCGGGGAATACGGGGATAGTGGAGCTCCGCCGCCTTGACTACAAACGGCTCACCATCGAGAAGGAAAGTTCCTTCGCCAGCTTCAAAGCGGGAGGCGGGAATGGAGTCAGATGTAACAGCAGCCGAAAGAGTTGGCTGCATGCAAGCCGCCACGGCAGCAATGCCGAACGACAGGAGTAAACGGGGAATATTCATGATAAAATCAGGTCGGATAAAAGGTAACGACGTGGCGCACTGCCGTGAGGCAGACCGGATACGATGCAAAGATACGAAAAAAGCGTCAAGAGGAGATCATTTTTCGCCATTCAAATAGTCGGAGGGAATTGTGGAAGCATTGCCGTCGCGTCCGGCATAGTAGTGGGGTGACATTATCTCGACACCAGCCTCGTTGAAGGTGTCCTGAATGTTCTGGTGGAGATCTGACATGATCTGAGCAAGGCGGTTGGCGTCCTTGATGTAGGCATTGATCTGATAGCAAGGGTACCAGTCCTGCAACTCTGTTTCAAGCACGAAAGGCTTGGGATGGTCGAGGACACCGGGGGTGGAACGGGCAGCGTCGATGAGCAACTGATGGACCTGACGCCACGGGGCATCGTAGCCGATGGTGACGGTGGTGTGGATGATAAGACCGAACTGTCGGGCGGAAGCACTGTAGTTGACGGTGTGGGAGGACATGATAAAGGAGTTAGGAATGGTCACCACTTCATTCTTGGGGGTGCGGAGGCGAGTGACAAACGGAGTCTTTTCCATTACATTGCCCACGGTGTCGTTGAGCTTTATGCGGTCGCCGATGCGGAACGGCCTCATATAGGTGATGACAAGCCCGGCGATAATGTTACCGATAACAGTGCTTGACCCGAGCGAGACGATCAGACCAACAAATACCGATATGCCTTGAAAGACACCTGAGTCGGATCCCGGAAGATAGGGGTAGATCATGGCGATCATGAAAGCATAGAGGAGGAAGCGGACAATGTTGAATGTGGGGCGCGCCCAGTCGGGGTAGAAACCGGAAATCTTGAGCTTTTCATTCTCGATCTCGCCGGCGATGTAGCGGATGCCTTTTATAATGTACTTAATACATAGCCAGATTACGATGATGATGAATAGGTTGGGGATGTAGTCGACAACAGAATGGAGCACCATCTTCACAGGCTCAAGAATGTAGTGGAGGATGGTGAGAGCGAGACGCTCCGTCTGCGGGAAAATGGCGAATAGAATCGGGACACTGAACGTAAGCTGCACAAGCAGAATGATCCAGCGCAGAACGTTGCTGAAGAAGATGAGGATACGTCCAAGCTGGCGAGTGTTGATCAGCTCGTAATCGCGGACATTGACAGGGCGCAGGTGCTGACTCTTGAAGCGGATGATGCGGCGGCGTAGTTTGCGGAAAAGATAGTTGGTGAGCTTGAACAGCAAATACTGTATGACGATAACGAGAATGAAAAGCACGATACGCTTAGCGATCTGAAAAATGTTGTGCTCGTTCTTTAAATCGTCGATCTTCGACTCGATAACCGGGAGATAGCTTTCGGCAAGCTGCCGGCGTGACGTGTTGAGCCAAAGAGCGTCGAGGTCGGATATGCTGACAATAACTCTGCCTCCATACAATATGTCGGAAGCACCATCTGATTCAACGATGTAGACCGAATCACGAGAAAGGCTTCGCTCCGTACCAATTCTCAGCATTATGCGGCTTATCATCTCCGCACGGTCGAGGGCGGAATAACCGCCACGTTCGGCATAAAGAGTGAAAAGAGAATCGCCGTCGACTATCACGGGTACACCCAGGGTGAGGGCACGGAGTGAGTCGATGCGTCGCCGTTGTTCGGCATCACGGATCGAGTCAGCCATCTGATTGCGATTGAGCGCGTTGTCGAGCTCGGACCGGAGCAGAATCTCGTTGAGTTTCTGCTCCTGGACTTGCAGGGTAAGTTCCTGAATACGGATAGAATCCTGAATGAAACGTTCGCGGGCGGAGAGAGAGTCGGGCGTGGCTGCAGAAACGGAGTAGGCAGAGTCCGAGAACGCCGCCTGAATGAATTGCCCGGCATTCTTAATAAGTTGGGAGTGAACAGGGGAAATATTGAGAGAAAAGAGGCAAACGAATATCAGGATAGGGAGTGGGAATCGCTTCATGTGAAAGAAAAAGAACCGGAGTACAAAATGTGATTGTTGAAATTTTCACAAATATAGATGTAATTGTGAAAAAATACAATAGTCGAAAGGATAAAACAAGCGAGGGGATGAAAATAAATTAAGAAAAAACGGCGGGAATCTTGTTAATGCGGAAGAAAATGCATAACTTTGTAGCCGATTTTCCGCACCGGGCAAGGATGAAGCGGGCAATAAGGTGGTGGATAGCCACTTACCGATATCGCCCCGCCCGACGGGTTAACCCAATTAAAACTACATAGACAACATGTACGTAATTGTTGAAATCCAAGGACAGCAGTTCAAAGCAGAAAAGGACAAGTTCTTGTATGTTCACTTCCTCGGCGAAGAGGTAAAAGAAGGCGACAAGGTCGAGTTTGACCGCGTGCTTCTCGTAGATGCCGACGGTGACGTAAAAGTCGGAGCTCCTACCGTAGAAGGAGCAAAAGTCGTTTGCGAGGTGAAGCGTCCCCTCGTGAAAGGTGACAAAGTGATTGTCTTCAAGAAGAAGAGAAGAAAAGGCTATCGCCGCAAAAACGGACATCGCCAGTACTTCACACAGATCGTGATCAAGGACGTAGTAGCATAAACCATTAAATTCTTAAAAACATGGCACATAAAAAAGG
Organism: uncultured Bacteroidales bacterium; assembly: GCA_947176235.1. Classification (GTDB taxonomy): domain Bacteria; phylum Bacteroidota; class Bacteroidia; order Bacteroidales; family Muribaculaceae; genus CAMWPM01. The sequence continues at coordinate 22,131 of CAMWPM010000038.1, forward strand.
TGTAGGTAGTTCGAAGAACGGCCGCGAGTCAGAAAGCAAACGACTCGGCGTTAAGATTTTTGGTGGTCAGAGCTGCAAAGCCGGCAACATCCTGAAGCGTCAGCGTGGCACAGTGCATCATCCCGGTCTTAACGTAGGCATCGGTAAGGATCACACCATCTACGCACTGATCGATGGCGTGGTAAGCTTTACCTCGGGTAAGGATGGCCGCCGCTTCATCAATGTTATGCCTTTCGAGGCTTAATCACTGAGGATGCCGGAACTGTCTGCGCCTTACGGAGATAATCCTACGGCAGACAGATAACGATCCATCAAAAGACAGAAAACCGCAATCCTTTTCAGGGGATTGCGGTTCTTCTTTTTTTCGGGGGACAGACATATCCATCAGGAAAGGGGAATGCCGTTATTTGCCACAAATAAGGAATTATTTGGTTAAAATATGTAACAAAGGCTTGGTGAATGTCATTTTTCACCCAAAAAGTTGTTTGGTCAAACAGAAATTTTGCTAATTTTGTGCCGAAATTTTGTTTTCTCAAAATCAATACCAACATTACCTAACATCTCTTCTAACTAATCCGTCACATCGCAATATGGACAACGACGCAAAAGGATTCTACAAGCTGTCATGGTTGCAGCGAATCGGATTCGGTTCCGGCGACCTTGCACAAAACCTAATTTACCAGACGATCAGCATGTATCTGCTGTTCTTCTACACGAACGTCTACGGACTTGATCCGGCAGTAGCCGCCGTGATGTTTCTTGTAGTACGTATTGTCGACGTAATCTGGGATCCTCTTGTAGGAACTTTTGTAGACAAGCATAATCCATCGCTGGGTAAATACAGAGCTTATCTGATTCTGGGCGGTATACCACTGACCGGCTTTGCCATACTCTGTTTCTGGAACGGATTCTCCGGCTCGCTTCTCTATGCATATATCACATACGTCGGGCTGTCGATGTGCTACACGCTTGTGAACGTGCCTTACGGTGCCCTCAACGCATCCCTGACCCGCGATACCAACGAAATCACGATCCTTACGTCGACGCGCATGTTCATGGCAAACGTGGGTGGTCTGGCAGTTTCAGCCGGAGTGCCTATCGTGATCGCTATACTCGCCTGCCAGAAAGATCTGCCGATTGAGACAGCCTTGTTCATGGGCCTGGGTTCGCTCCCCGCGTTCATCTTCATGCCTCTTGTGCCTGCCATCAAAAAAGCGGTGGGAAAGAAGGGGATGTTCTATATCTTCCTGTCGGTGGCAATCTTCGGCATGGGTATGCTCTACTGCATCACCAAATTCCTTGACATGCAGAAATACATGTGGCTTATCTACATCGCACAGTTCATCAAGTCAACAGGCGTAATCGTAGCCACCGGATATATGTGGGCTCTTATCCCCGAAGTGATCAGCTTCGGTGAATACACGCACGGAAAGCGAATCAGCGGTATAGTGAACGCTCTCACAGGAATCTTCTACAAGGCAGGTATGGCTCTCGGCGGTGTAGTCCCGGGCTTCGTGCTTGCGTGGACCGGCTATGTTGCAGCTCCCGAAGAAGCAAGCGGACTTCCGGTCAACTCCGGCGCGTGGTTCAGCACTATGCTGATCTATGCACTTGTCGGTCTTGCACTCTTGGTGTTCTGCTTCAGCCAGTGCAAGGAGAGAGTGGTGATGGATGCCAAGGAGACGGAGAATGTGAAGGTGAGCGATCTATGGCAGGAGTTCGTACGTAACCGTCCACTCCGTGTAATCGCCCTTTTCTTCATCACGGCGTTTGCCATGATGTCGGTGGGCAACGCAGCCGGCGCTTACTACATGAATGAACTTCAGCAACAGACTCCGCTCGCACAGGAGGGTATTCTGTGGCTTGTGGCTGTGATTCCCGCTATTCTTCTGCTTGTTGCAATGTTCATTATCTCGAAGTATGAGCTTGATGACAAGCGTATCGATGAGATCAATCGTGAAATCGAGGCTCGTCATCACGAGGCAAAATAAGAGAAATATTTAAGAATAACTAAGGCGGTGAATCGGATTGCGATTCATCGCCTTTTTAGTTAGGAGTTAGGAGTTTTTTGGAGGTTCGCTCGGGAGCTCGCACCGACGGGGCTGACTACGCCAGCTGACCCGTCGACATGCGAGCGCGAACTCCAAAGAACTTCTTAGAAGAAGGTTGGAGTTAGGAGTTTAGGGGTCAGAGGGAGGGGGTGAGGCGGAGGAGGTATAGGG
>CAMWPM010000039.1 GCA_947176235.1 uncultured Bacteroidales bacterium
ACCGTGTTGAGCATGCACACGCAGAAACCGCAGATGAACGCGCCAAGCAGGTAGATGCAGAAGGGGATGATGGCATTGTCAGCCGTAACGACACTCGAAAGGTACTGCGTGAACAGACCCACAACGCCGATAGCCATTGCCCAGAGTGCAGTCTTCTTGTAGCCGATCTTCACCAGCAGATTGCCGGCGGGAATGCCCATGAAGAGATAGGCAAGGAAGTTCATCATGTTGCCCATCATGCCGAGCACGGAGTTGCCCTCAAACTTGTATCCCCAGATCGTGCCGATAGGAGCTGCAAGATTGGTCACGAACGAGATCATCGCGAAGATGAAGAACATCGTGATGATAGCGACCAGATTCGAATTCTTTTTTGTTGTGGTCATTTTGTCGAATGATTTTATTAGATTGGATTTTTATTGGTATTTCTAAAAGGCTTAAGGCGGCAATTACGCGCCCCCATGGATTGAATAAGGTAAGCGTGTGGCAAAGTTAACATTATTTTGTTAAGCTTCACCCAACTCGGCGCATTTTTTTTGCCATCCCACCCCTTTTTATTCCATTTTCCGGCACTCCGGCGCACCTTAGAGCCGCTAATCTCCCCACTCTCCACTCTCCACTCCCCACTCTCCACTCTCCACTCTAATCCCTCCACTCTCCACTCTAATCTCCCCACTCTCCACTCTAATCTCCCCACTCTCCACTCTCAATACTCCCGCTCCCCGAAAATGTCAGTGCCGATTCTCACCATCGTCGATCCGCACTCCACCGCAAGCCGGTAGTCATGGCTCATTCCCATGCTCAGCGTGTCAAAACCGCGAAGCCCCCCCCACTCCCTTATCCGGTCAAATGCCGCACGCGCCTGGCGGAAATCAGCCTCCACCCTCCGCATGTCGTCAGTATTGGTCGCCATCGCCATCATGCCGCACAGATGCGTGTTAGTGAGCGATGCGTGTCTCTCGTTCCCGAAATAATCGTAAAGCTCCTCCGTCGAGAATCCAGTCTTGGTCTCCTCCGCAGCCACATGCACCTGCATCAGCACACGCGCCGTCACCCCCTGCCTTCTCGCATCGGCATCGATAGCATCGAGCAGGCGAAGCGAGTCCACGCTCTGTATCAGCGTGGCACGCCCCACCACCTGCCTCACCTTGTTCGTCTGCAGATGTCCGATGAAATGCCATGCCACGTCGTCGGGAAGTGCCGGGGCTTTCGCCGTCAGCTCCTGCGCGCGGCTCTCCCCGAATATTCGCTGTCCCGCACCGTAAGCCGCCTCAACCGACTCCACTGGATGAAACTTCGACACCGCCACGAGCGCCACCCCCAGCGGATCGAGCTCCGCATGGTAGCGCGCTATAGCCTCCGCTATGTCATGACCCTGTCCCGTCATGCTTCCGAAGGCTTCTTGTCACCCCCCAGATTCATGTCGTAGACGTCCATGATAAGCGTCTCGGCTATGCTGACGATCTCGAAGTCAGCCATCGTCGACTTCATCCCCTCCATGAAATTATCGTAGGCATTCTTGAAGTCGCTGCCTGCCACGAGCATCTGCGTCACCGAGCGCTTCTCGGCGGCAGTCTTCTCGTCGATGGTGATGAAGCCCACCTTCACCATGTACCATTTGTCGGCTGAATCGTCACGCATCACTTCCGAGATCTTCGTGCGCTTCACTGCCGAAATCGAAAACTCGCCCGACAGAAACGGACGTATCTCCTCGATGATGCGGGCCTCAGCCTCCGTAAACGTCATTGCATCCACAAGATAAGGCTCCGTCACCTTCTTCTGCATGCCGTTCTCCATCATCTTGTCATATCTCACTTTGCATTCAAACCAGTTTGCCATTTTTCGTTTCTTCTTATGTAATAGTTACACATTGTGGATTTTCAGATTATGCAAAGTTAATCATTTCCCCACATTCTCCCCAAATTTTTTTGTCCCCCTCCACTCCCCGCTCTCCACTCCTAACTCCTAACTATACAAAGCACCGGATAACTCCTTAAAGAGCTACCCGGTGCTTTATTGGGTTTTAGTATGTATGTTCAGATCTTTTAGAAAGCTGCGATTGCGAGATCGGTAAGCCAGATCCACAGCGGGCAGAATCCTACGAAGAGAATCACACTCAGTGTCAGCGACGATGTGCCCGTGGCTACGTAAGTATTGTTCTCGTCCGCGATGATGATTCCCGAGAAAGCTGGGGGAAGGGCGGCTGCCACTACAAGCATCTTGAGGTTCAGAGGATCCATGTGCCAGAGCAGACCGAGCGCAAGCACCACTGCAGGCATCATGATCATCTTCATGATCGAACCCAGGATAACCTGCCAGTTGATCGTGATCTTGATTGCTGAGAGGGTAATACCGGCTGAGAACACTGCCATCGAAGCATTTGCCTTGGCGATCAGGTCAAACGACGGGCTCAGCCAGTCCGGCCAGTGCAGTCCGCAGAGCACCAGCACCACTGCAAGGATAGGAGCCCATGCCACAGGCTGCTCGAGTGCATGGATCACTGGTTTCCACGCGCTCTCTTTCTTCACCGCGCCGCCTGCTGCCGCCTGCTTGTCCTGCGAGGCATTCATCAGCGACAGACCTACCGGGATACCCACTGCATTGACCACGATACCTACGATTGCCACTACAAGTGCTACCGACGGCTTGGTGCCGAAGATAGGCTCAAGCACTGCGAATCCCAGGAAGCCGATTGTCGGCGAACCGCTGATAAGTGCCGAGATCGCGGCATCAGCGCCTGTGTTCTTCTTGAAGCAGTAGCGGAACACGAAGTACACGATCATGAAGCAGCCCATGATACCCACAAGCGACACAAGCGTCAGCCTCAGATCCTTGGCAAGATCCTCTCGGCTCGCCTGCACGATCGACACGAACAGTGCCGCAGGCAGGGCGTAGTCGAGCACTACTTTATTGAATTTCTTTGAGTCATTGCCATCGAAAATTCCTTTCTTGCCCGAAATGTAACCGGCGAGCATCACCACCACAATCGGGACGATAGCATATAATATTATATGTAACATACTCGGGGGAATTTAAGGTTTGACAATCAGACGGTGTATTCAATCAGAGGAGTCGGGTTCAGGTAACCGATGTGACCGCTCTCCTTGCCCGAATCGGCGGCAAGCTGTACGTCGATCAGACACGGCTTCTTCGATGCGATAGCCTCCGTCAGAGCCTTGCTCAGTTCATCGGGGGTGGTCACGTAGTAGGTCTGTGCGCCGAACGCATCGCCCATCTTGTCATAGCGGGCGTGGATGTCGAGCGTGGTGGGGGCAGGTGCCGAGCCGCCCGAAGGATTCTCGCCGACGCCGTTGTAGATACCGCCGTTGTTGAAGATCACAACCGTACACGGAAGCTGATAGCGGCAGATCGTGGCGAAGTCCATGCCCGAGAAGCCGAACGCGGAGTCACCCTCCACGGCCACGACGCTCTTGCCCGTGGCTACGGCTGCTCCGATCGTGGAGCCGATACCCATACCCATGATCGACCATGTGGCGCAGTCCACGCGGTGACGCGGAAGCGACATGTCCACCGTGTCGCGGGTATCGTCAAGCGTATTCGCGCCCTCGTTGATCAGGATCACGTCAGGGTTGCTTTCAAGGATAGGCTTGATGGCGCTCAGTGCCGTCCAGTGATTCATCGGGTTCGCTGTCGAAGCTGCCTGGAGGCGCGCCGCAAACTTGGCGTTCTTCTCCTTGCTCTCAGCCTGCAGCGAGCTCACCCAGGTGGGATCGGCTGCCATCTTCTTGCCTTCCATGCCGGCAAGGATAGCGTCGAGTGCCAGACCCATGTCGCCCACCACAGGTGCGGCGATAGCTACGTTGCGGTCAATTTCCTGAGGCTCCACGTCGAGCTGGATAAACTTCATGTCGGGATTCCACTTGCCGCGGCCGAATTCAAGCATCCAGTTGATTCTGGCGCCGACCACCATCACCACATCTGCTTTGCTCATGATCGTCGAGCGGCATGACAGGGCGCTGAGCGGACCCTTGTCAGGCATAAGGCCCTTTGCCATCGACATCGAGAGATACGGGATGTTGTACGTCTCGATAAGCTTCTTGATCTTGTCATCCACCTGAGCGTAGGCTGCGCCCTTACCCAAGAGGATGGCGGGACGCTCTGCCTTGGTGAGGATATCCACGGCACGATCCACTGCGCTCTGGTTGGGAGCGACGGGTGAATAGAGGTCCACAGGCTCATAGAAGAGCTTCTCGGCATCCTCGCGGTTCATCACCTCGCCCAGCGCGGGAGTCGTCATGTCGATATAGACGCCGCCGGGACGTCCGCTCACTGCCGCACGGTAGGCGCGCGCTACGGCTGAGGGAATATCCTTTGCATAGCTGCAGCGGAATGCGGCTTTCACCAGCGGACGGGCAGTGTTCAGCTGGTCAAGCTGCTCGTAGGTGCCCATGTTCATGTCCACCATAGTCGGGTCGCTTGCGCCCGAAATCTGGATCATAGGATAGCAGTTCACCGTCGCGTTGGTCGTCGCGGTAAGTCCGTTAAGGAAGCCCAGCGACGATACGGTCAGAAGCACGCCGGGCTGTTTCGTCAGGAAGCCGTGGGTGGCGGCTGCCATGCCTGCCTGCTGTTCGAATCTGAATCCGTAATAGTTCATGCCTATCTTCTGCATTGCGTAGGCCACCTCCGTCACAGGGATGCCCACCAGACCGTAGACGTCCATAAGTCCCAGCCGCTTCAGCGACTCGGCGAGGATATACATGCCGGTCACCTGCTCCGGAAACTGCGGTTTCTGAGCCGCAGCCGTATTTGTTGTATTTGTTGTTGTAGTTGCCATGTTGATTCGTGTATTTTTTGATAGATAAGGGGGGGACCGGATTATGCCTGCTCGTTAGCGGGTGCTAAGGGCGAGGTGGTGCCGTTCTTCTTGAACTCTGCCTGCTGCTCTGCAGTATAGCCGAGTGCGGTAAGTATCTCCTCGTTGTTGCCGCCGAGCGAAGGTGCGGGACCGTAGGTAGGCTGATAGTTGCTCATCGTGAACGGGCAGCCTACGGTTACGAATTCGCCGATCTCGCCACCCTGGTTGATCTTGACGAGGGTATTGCCGTCGTAGAGCGACTCATCGCTCATCATCTCCTTGGTCGAAAGTACCGGACCTACAGGCACTCCGGCTGCACCCAGGATATCGGTGACCTCGAATTTGGTCTTGTCTGCTGTCCATGCGCCGATACGCTGGTAGATTTCCTGTTTGTGACGGTCACGTGCGTCGGCGGTGTTGAAGTCAGGATTGGTGAGCCAGTCCTCGAAGCCCATGGCTTTGCAGGCGAGCTCGAAATCCTTCGCGCCGCGCTGAAGAATGATATAGACGTAGTTGTTGCCATCCTCGGCTGAGTCCAGATTGCCGGCGGGCTTACACTTGTAGGTCCAGCCGAGCACGCCGCCGCCCTCGATGTTGCCCGAGCGGGGCACACAGTCGCCGAACTTGCCGTTCGGGTACTGCGGGAACTGGGTCAGATAGCCGATCTTGTCAAGCGTGAGCTGGTCACGGGTCTTGATTCGGCAGAGGTTAAGACATGCGTTGTGCATCGACTGATACACGTACACGCCCTCGCCTGTCTTGTTTCGCTGCTGAAGGGCTGCAAGCAGACCGATCAGAAGATGCATACCTGTGTTCGAGTCACCGAGTGCTGCGCCTGACTGGGTCGGGATGTTGTACTCGCCTTCGTACCAGCCTGTGGTCGAGGCTGCGGCGGCTGTCACCTGGGCGATAGGCTCGTAAGCCTTAAGGTTTGCATACTTCGACGATACAGGGAAACCCTTGATCGTACCATAAATACACTTAGGATTCAATTTGTGCACCTCCTCCCAGCTGAAGCCAAGCTTATCCATGGCTCCAGGGTGGAGATTCTCTACGAATATGTCGCACTCCTGGATAAGCTTCGTCAGAATGGCTTTGCCATCAGGGGTTTTGGCATCAAGTGTCAGCGACTTCTTGTCACTGTTGAGCTGAAGATAGTAGTAGCTCGGAAGATTCGGATTGAACTGAAGTTCTTTACGAGTTGCGTCACCCACGCCCGGGCGCTCGATTTTGATCACTTCGGCGCCGAGCCATGCAAGCATCTGCGTACATGACGGACCTGACTGGACTTCCGTGAAGTCTACTACCTTAATTCCTTGGAGAGGTGCGGTGTTGTTCATTGTGTTTTTCTTTTAATGGGTTATTATTTGGTAATTAAACTGTTTTTTATGTTGTACGAATCTGCAGGTCGTTGGCGGCTTGCGGCTTCGGATTTGCTCTCTAAAAAAGCCGCTTGATTCAGGTCACTCTTTCGGGGATCCTGACTCTTTTAGCGGCTCAATTTCGGTGTGTCCTTCGGTTCTTAAATCTTGATAAAAGGTCTTTTTAATATATCGGAGTTTCTAAGTTCATTCTCTGTGTGTGTTCACATAGGTTATGGTCTTGACTTCCGTTTGTTTGAAATTAAAACAGTCCCTTCCCCGCCAATGTTCCCCACTCCGGCGGTTTATTAACACTTTTAACATTCCATCTCCCTCAAATGTAAAAATCCCCCCATATCCACAAATAAGAATAAGTACGGATAAGAAAGAGAAAGCGATATGCCATCACCGACACATCGCCTTCTCTCATTATTCTATTCTATAACTTATATTATTCGTCCGGATGACACTTCCCTATGTAGGGATGAAGATTGGTGCACGTGACGACACAGACGAGCCGTTATCACAGCACCAGTTCCTTGACAGTCTTTTGGCTGCCGTCAGTATAGGTAATCCGCTTTATCACGACACCCTTCGTATCGGCTGCCACTCTCACGCCCTGGAGGTTAAACACCTCTATCGACTTGATTTCGCCCTCTTCGGTTGCTTCGGGCTCGATCTCCTCGATGCCCGAGCGGCCGGAGATGGTGCGAAGTGCCGCATGCACGGCATAATAAGCCTCCTTCGGCTTCACATTGCCGTCATAGATCAGCGGATTGTTCTCACGCCACGAATCAGGATCGCACAGACCCCAGATCATCACCGTCGGACAGTTCTCCTGCGAGAGGGCTGCCATCACGGCGGCGCAATAGTCCTCGGCTTGACGCTCGGCGGCATCAGGAGCTTTCGGATCAGCCTGGGCTATGTCAAGCTCCGTAATGATGCACTTTAGTCCCAGATCCTGATAGCGGCGGATATTATCCTTAAGCTTCTTGGCATTGAGCTGACCCGTGGTGATGTGGCACTGCAGTCCCACGCCGTGGATCGGTGTGCCCTTCTCCACCAGCTTTTTCGTCAGATTGTAGAAAGCCTCGGTCTTGGCGTCGCCCATGAATTCCACGCTGTAGTCATTCAGGAACAGTTCGGCGTCCGGATCTGCTTCATGAGCCATGCGGAACGCCTGCTCGATGAAGTCCTCGCCAATCACGTCGTTCCACACCGACGAGCGGAGCTTATAGCCGTTAGGATTGCTCCATACGATGCTCTGGTCGTCGTCCAGACATTCATTCACCACGTCCCATTCACGGATCTTGCCTTTCAGTCCGCCTGCCACACCGTTGATGTGGTTGCGCATGATCTCAAGCAGCTGATCCTTGGTCCATTTCTTGTCATTCTTCTTGCCGTCCGACGAGATCCAGCCCGGCACCTGCTGATGCCATACGAGTGTGTGACCCCTCACCGCCATCTTGTTGTCTTTGGCGAAGTTGATCAGCTTGTTCGCGTTGCCGAGAGTGAAGTTACCCTTGTTAGGTTCGGTGGCATCGAGCTTCATCTCGTTCTCTGCCACTACGGTGTTGAATTGTTCGGCGGTCGTCGTCGACTTCTTGTCGGTCGTCAGGTTGAACTTCCAGACGGGCACTGCCACGCCGATCGACTTCCCGGCTTTCGTGGCATACGTGCGCAGCGGAGTAGCATCGTCGTAGTCCTGATCCCAGTCCACGAGGAAAGCACTGTTGTCGCCGTCAAGCACCTTTTCATCTTCTATCTCGTTATCGCCCTGACCTGAGTATTCCGTGCTCGTCACGGTAGCCGTCAGAGCATAGCCTTCGGCAGTTTGCTCCTCTTTCACCTCCCAGGTGTAGGCTTTCGGATATTGCACCCTGAACTGCCAGCCCTGCTGGTCGCTTGCAGTCTTGCCCGCGGCGCTGATGAGAGTGAACTTGTCGCCGGCTTTCAGATTGTGGTTCTCGCCGAGGCGTATTTCTGCTATAGGCATTGCGCCCGACACGTCCCACACCTCGTCGCGCTGATCGTACATAAGGTTGCCCGACACGTCCAGACGTCCTGCCGTTTCAGCGTCCGTGATGTTGAAGATCACGCGGGTTGTCGGGTGAAGCTTCACGTCAAGTGCCGTGCCGTTCACGTAGTCAGCCACGCTCAGCGTGTTGCCCTTTGCGTCACCCGGCTCCATATAGCCGTAGATGTCAGCCATTGCCGAGATGTTGCCGGAGCCGCCCACGCAGCCGCCGGCGTACACCATCACGCCCACCAGATTGTCGCCGATACCGATCGCGCCCGGGAGCTTGTTTTCCTTCGCTGCCTTCGCGTCGTTGCTCACAAGCACTTTGCCGCCCACCACGGTCACGATGCCCGTGATGCGGTTGTCGTTACCCGTGATGCTGTACGTACCTGCGCCTTCCTTCACGATGCCCACCATCGACGTGCCTTCGGCTGCTATCTGACCCGCGAGTTCCGAGTCAGTGCCGTCATTGCCCACGATGTAGTAGACGCCCTTCTGCTTGTTCCCTTTGTAGTAGCCCATGATGCGGCTGCCTGCCTCGGTCTTGAGCGATCCGATGCGGTGGGCGCGGGCATTGTTGCCGTCCTCGCCCGCAAGCGTCGCGCCCTCGTGGAGCACCACCTTGTTGTTGGCGAGAAGCTTCGTGAAGCGTCCCTCTCTGATAGCGTTCTTGAAATTGCTGGCGTCCGGCTTCTGACCATCGTGAGTCAGGATCTGGCCGTAGAAACCCGCTTTCACCGCGCTGTTCACCTCCGGCCATGCGTAGATGTGCACCTCGCCGCTGAATTTTGTCCAGTCCGGATTAGTGTTCGAAGCGTTACCGATGAAGGAGCGCTCGCCGCCCGAATGGATGTTGAGGCGGCCTGCACCTCTGATCGGCGACATCCACCGCGTATAGCGCGACGTGTACACGTTCAGTTCCGTTCCTGCCGGGATATTGATGCCCGTGTCGTAGGTCGTGTACGATTTGTCAGTGCTGTTCGGATCGCTGAAGTCAAGCTTCCCGTCCTCGTAGGTCGGATAGTCCGGACCCGTGATCTTGATGTCATCGATATAGTAGTCCGAGTTATCCGAATTGAAGCCTAAGCGCAGCAGATTCGAGCCGTTCTCTGCCTCGATCGTCGGGATGTCGTATTTCCATGTCTTCCATGTCGACACCGGTCCATACGATGGCCAGCTCTCCTCATGCAGCTTCTGTTCTCCCAGATAGATCTGGAAGTTCTTCCACTCGCCGCAAGGATCATTCTGATAGCGGCAGATTCTCACTGTCACCTGATCGAAGTTTTCCGAGAATTTCGTTCCCGCATACTCTTCGGGCAGTTCAAACTCCACATGGTCGTTCCAGCCCTTGTTCGTGATGCGGAGCACCTTGTTGTTCGAGTTCTTCGGGTCAGCCACCACCGTTGCCGTAGTGCCGTTTTCCCCGCCGAAACTGTTCCATACTTTCAGTTTCTGCCCGATCTCATAGCTCTCGAAGTCACACACCACATAGTCTTTTGCGCTAATGGTGCTGGCTGCCGCGAGAAGCATCGGGATAGCCAAGATTTTCTTAATACCCATTTAGTTGATAGTAGATAAATGTTAGGTTTATTTTTTGTTTTTCTTATTGTCGCAAAGTTAATGATTTTACGTCAATCATCACTCACTTATTTTCTTAAAAATCATCCGGCGCCTCAAAATCCCGCTCTGATTCTCGCCTTTCGGTCCGTCATTCCAGTCAGCTGACGCCTCATTTCCCCCACGGCCTCATGCCTCAGCCTTCGCCATTCTGCGCTCCCTGCCGGATCCGCCACCCCGGTGATTCCAGCCATCATCCCCATCGCTATTGCTCGCTCCCACAGTCTTCTCACCATCGGCAGACACTCCGAAGCATCCCGTTCCGTGATTCTCGACGCCGAGAGCGTCACCTCAAGGATAGCCGCGGCGCCGCTCCCTGTCACCACCCCGGGATCATCCAGACTCTCCACCCATTCCATCATCTCACCCGCCACGTCCGTGTAGCTGTCCGTCAGCAGTTGCCCGAACGTCATCACATGATCCTCGTTCAGCACCGCAAACAAGTCCACCACACGTCTTCCAGCATCAGTCACCAGATTGTGAGCCGCCGCAAGCGCCCTCACCTCAGCCATCACCATCTCCGTCGATATTCCTATAGTCATACTCATCTCTTTTCCTTCCTAATTTCGTTTTAATTTATTATTATCTGTCTTATTTTAATAATTACCAATAACTTAATTGTGCATTATGCATTGTGAATTATGCATTATGCATCGTGCACTCCTTCCCAACTCCTAACTCCTAACTCCCAACTCATTAAACACCCTCATCCCGTATCGCTCAGTGATGAAAAATCGAGTAGCCCGACCCTGCATCAGCACCTCCGCCAGCAGCCTGCTCACAGGCACACCCCTCCGTCGTTCACCCAAAGCCCTGACCCTGCAGTCTATCTCCGCCCACATCGCCTCCCGTTTTCCTCCCCGCTTCAGCCCTCTACGGTAGAGCGACAGATGTCGGTAAGCGTAGTCATAGCTTATGTAGAAGTGCGGGGCGCCTCCCTTGATTGCGCGTCTCACGGCATCTCCCACCGACAGCCGTTCCCCTCGCGCCTCTCTTATCACTCTCCCCACAGCGCGTTTGAAGTCCGCGTCTCTTGTCTCTCTGAATTCTTTCTGTGCCATTTCCTATGGTTTTTAATTTATATTTCGTGGTTTTTCTGTTGCAAAATTACCATCTCAATTGTCGTTTTACCATCCCATCACCTTTAAAAAATGTTAATACTATCTGGCGTATTTCCTCCACGGCATCTTTCTTTGCCACCGTTAGCCCGTTTTTCACTCTATTTTGTCACGCAAACGCCCTCTTATCTGCCATCTTGCCGTTCACCCGCCCATTTCTGCGCTCTTCGGACGTTTCAACTCCACATCTGTTTATTTTTTTGCCCTTTTCGGTTTTTTTGTTGAAAAACGTTACCTTTGCCATGATAATCTTATCACTGTTTCACATTCGGTTATTTTATCTTCGAAATCACAATTTATCAGCTTTAAATCTTGATATATGGAAAAAACGAGCGTAAAGTCACTCGACAAGGTCGTTGTCCGGTTCTCCGGCGACTCCGGTGACGGAATGCAATTGGCTGGCAACATATTCACTAACGTGTCTGCCGGCATCGGTAACTCTGTTTCTACATTCCCCGACTATCCCGCCGAGATCCGCGCCCCGCAGGGATCACTCAGTGGAGTTTCCGGCTTTCAGGTGAGCGTCGGCAACGGCGTACACACACCCGGCGATCAGTGCGACGTCCTCATCGCAATGAATCCCGCCGCCCTCAAGCAGAATTATAAGTTCCTCAAGCCCGGAGGCGTAATCATCGTCGACATTGACTCTTTCAAGGACGACGCACTCAAGAAGGCGCTCTACACCACCGACGATCCCATCCGCGAGCTCGGCATCACTGCCCAGGTCGTTGAAGTACCCGTCACATCCATGACCAAAGCGGCTCTTGCCGATTCCGGTCTCGACAACAAGGCGATGCTCAAGTGCCGCAACATCTTTGCGCTTGGTCTCGTCTGCTGGCTATTCGACCGTCCCCTTGAAAGCGCCCTCCGCCATCTCCGCAACAAATTCGCTAAGAAACCCGCCATCTACGAAGCCAACGCCAAGGTAATCAACGCCGGCTACGACTACGGACACAACATCCACGCATCCGTATCAACCTACCGCATCGAGACCGACGACGTTCGCCCCGGCGTCTACACCGACATCAACGGCAACACGGCCACCGCATGGGGTCTGATCATGGCTTCCGAAAAATCCGGACGCCCCCTCTTCCTCGGCAGCTACCCCATCACCCCCGCCACCGACATCCTCCACGAGCTTGCTAAGCGCAAGGACCTCGGAGTAAAGGCTTGCCAGATGGAGGACGAGATCGCAGGCGTCTGCTCCGCCATCGGAGCTTCATTCTCAGGCAGCCTCGCCGTCACCTCCACCTCCGGCCCCGGTCTCGCCCTTAAGAGCGAAGGCATCGGACTCGCCGTCATGGCGGAGCTCCCCCTCGTCGTAATCGACGTCCAGCGCGGCGGTCCCTCCACCGGACTCCCCACCAAGACCGAGCAGACCGACCTTCTTCAGGCGCTCTACGGTCGCAACGGTGAGTCGCCGCTTGCCGTCGTCGCTCCCCAGTCTCCCACCGATTGCTTCAACATGGCATTCGAAGCCTCACGCATCGCCATCGAGCACATGACACCCGTCATCCTCCTCTCCGACGCCTTCATCGGCAACGGCTCCTCAGCATGGCGCATCCCCGAGGCATCCGAATTCCCCGACATTCACCCCCACTACCTCCCCGACGAGCTCCACGACGGGTGGAAGCCCTACCTCCGCGACCCCGAGACACTCGTTCGCTACTGGGCAATCCCCGGCACTCCCGGACTCGCCCACCGTCTTGGCGGACTTGAGAAGGACGCCGTGACAAGCGCCATATCCACCGACGCCGCCAACCACGCCCGCATGACCGAGATCCGACGCGAAAAGATCGCACGCATCACACGCGACATCCCCGCTCAGGAAGTTTGCTTCGACACTCCCGGTGCCGACACCCTCCTCGTCGGATGGGGTGGCACCTACGGACACCTCTTCACCGCAGCCGAGGAGCTCAACAAGGCAGGCGAGAAAGTAGCTTTCACACACTTCCGCTACATCAACCCCCTCCCCGCCAACGCCGCCGAAATCTTCCGCCGCTTCCGCCGCGTCATCGTGGCTGAGCTCAACTGCGGACAGTTTGCCGACTACCTCCAGGCGCGATTCCCCGACGTATTCTTCCATCGCGTCAACAAAGTCGAGGGACAGCCATTCCTCGTCAGCGAGATTGTCGATAAGGTTCGTAACATCATCAAAAATTGACCCCCCTACTACCATGTCAGAGAATACATTCACTCCTGCCGATTATAAGAACGAACAGTCCGTTCGCTGGTGTCCCGGTTGTGGCGACCACGCTATCCTCAACACCCTCCATAAGGCGATGGCGACACTCGGTGTGCCGCCCCACATGACCGCTGTCATCTCAGGCATCGGCTGTAGCTCCCGTCTCCCCTACTACATGAACACCTATGGCTTCCACACCATCCACGGTCGTGCCGCAGCAATCGCCACAGGATTCAAGGTCGCCAACCCCGAAATGACCGTCTGGCAGATCTCAGGCGACGGTGACGGACTTGCCATCGGTGGCAACCACTTCATCCACGCAGTCCGTCGCAACGTCGACATCAACATGATCCTCTTCAACAACAAGATCTACGGTCTCACAAAGGGACAGTACTCCCCCACCTCCGCCCGCGGATTTGTATCCAAGTCGTCCCCCTACGGCACCACCGAGGATCCGTTCATTCCCGCCGAACTCGTATTCGGTGCCCGTGGCAACTTCTTCGCACGTTCAATCGACGTCGAGCTTGCCACATCACAGGAAGTCCTCGTTGCCGCCGCACGCCACAAAGGAGCTTCAGTTGTCGAGATTCTGCAGAACTGCGTAATCTTCAACAACGGCATCCACAACGCCATCACCGACCGTGAGTACCGTGCCGACCGCACCATCCACCTCCGCGACGGCGAGAAAATGCTCTTCGGAAAGGACATGAACCGCGGTCTCGTACGCGACGGATTCCTCCTCAAGGCAGTCGAAATCGGCAAGGACGGCTACACAATCGACGACGTTCTCGTCCACGACGCCCACTGCGAGAGCAACTTCCTCCACCAGCAGCTCGCCATGATGGACGGCACAGACCTTCCCCTTGCCGTTGGCGTCATCCGCGACTTCGCCGCTCCCACCTACAACGACGAGATCACCGCACAGATCGCCGACGTCCGCGCACGCAAAGGATTCTCAACGCTACGCGACATGATCCGTGCCGGTGAAACATGGGAAGTAAAATAATCCCCACCTGCTACGATCTACAGGTCAACCGACCACACTACACTTTCTACCAAAACAACCCCCAAAGGCGTTGTGTCATTTCCCGACACAACGCCTTTTTTTGCACCCTGAAGGCAGCCATGAAGTCGTAAGATCATTATATATCAAGGCGGTAGGGGCGTGTCATCGCTTTAGCGCTTGCGTAGCAAGATACATCGCGCCCGCATCCGCAGGCTCCCAACTATCCCAACAATCCCAACCATCCCAAACATCCCACCTCACTACTACTCCCCGTCCCGCCTTGCACCGGAGGCGCAACACTGATGTTAACCCCGAGCGGTAACGTCAGAGCAATCGCAACCATCATCCCCGCAGCTCCCTTTGCGCCTTTGCGCGAGACAATCCCTCTCAACCCTCAACTCTCAACTCAATCACCCTCAGCGTCCCCTCAGTCACCGCATGATGCACCGACCCCCTCAGCGGCGCCACCCATAGCACCACATCACCCTGCGTCAGCACCCTCACCCGCCGCTTATCCTCCAGCGACAGATGCGCGTCATTCATCAGATCACTTACAAGCCGGCTCCTGCCACCCATCCCGAACGGCTGAATCCTGTCACCCCGCCGCCACGGTCGCCATACAAACATCGCACCGTCAGCCATCACACTGTCAGCATCCAGATATATCGTTCCCTTCGGAGCCTTCAAGCCCCTACGCTCAAGCTCATCCCGAGTCAGCCACTCCACCGCAAGCCCCGCCTCCCTCAGTCGCGGATCACCGAAATCCGTAAAAACAAGATCCTCAGGCTCATCCATTTCAACCGCATATCTCAGCACACCGTGATCATTGTAGGCAATCACATCGTCAGCCAGACGCCAACGCTTCCCCGAACTCTCCGCCGACGCCACTATTTCCCCCGCCTGCTCCATCGTCATCCCGTGTCGTGCCCCATGATGCCTCACCGCCTGATGTCCGTAGGCAGTAAGCCCATTTAGCTTGCGCAGATCCAGCCCCCCGTCAGGCAGCACGCACTCATCCGCGAGCTTGTCAAGCCGTTCACGCATGAAGTCATAATCATCCCGCAGATTCTCGATGCTGCCTCCCAGTCGCTCACCCGCGCCCGCAAACTGTTCCTCGATCACTGGAATCACGATATTGCGTATACGGTTCCGTTTCACGTCATTCACGGCATTGGAGCTGTCCGTTATCCACGGCAGACGCTTCATCTCCACGTATCTCTCGATTTCTTCACGGGTGCATCCTAATAGCGGTCGCATCTTTCTGTCACCCCACGGCTCCATCCCTCGCGCACCGCGCAGACCCGTCGTGCGTAGCAGATTCAGAAGCATCGTCTCCACATTGTCCTCCCGGTGATGCCCTAAAGCTATCGCCGTCAGACCCTCGGCAGTCATCACTTCTGCAAACCATTCATATCTCAGCCTTCTGCAAGCCATCTCAAGCGACTCCCCGTATCTCCTCATCGTTTCCCCAACGTTCGGGCGTAGCACCTTCATCTCCACGCCCAGCCTGTCGCACACCTCGCGTGCCACCCCTTCGTCCCGGTCGCTCTCATCTCCCCGCAGCCCGTAGTTGCAGTGCAGACCCGCCACATCGTAGCCCAATTCATGAAGCACACTGAGCAGAGCCACCGAATCGGCTCCGCCGCTCAGCGCCACCCCCACCGCGCCATCCTCCGCCTGAGGCATCCCGTGGAGAGCGATGTATCGCCCGATATTCCTTGCGAAATCCGTCATTTATTCGTCGGCGTCAGCACATAGGGATATGGTGCCTTGAGGCTCAGTCCCTTTTCTCCCTTCACCTTCTCATACATTTCTTTCAGTGCCCCGCGGTCATCCGTTGCCGCGGCTATCACGATGTATTCCTGTCCCGCCGTCTTCAGCACACAGGCATCCTGATAGCCCATTCCGATCAGGCGCTGGCACATCATCCGCGCGTTGAATATCTGCTTGAACTGTCCCACGGCTATGTTGTATTCAAGCTTTCTGCCCGCAGGCACCTTGTCTCCCGTAGCCACCGACACGTATTCGCGGCGCATCGGGATCGAGTCACCGTTCACCATCTGCGGCTGCGGCTGCTTCTCTTTCTCTATCGCATCGTACACGTCGGCGTCGACGCCCTCGCTCGTCCCCTTGTTTTTGGCAAGTTCGTAGGCTGCCTTGTAGTTGGCTTCTGTTGTCTTGCACCCCGTCATAAGGGTGCTTCCCGTGAGCGTGATGGCGAGAAGTGCCGTCGCCTTTATCATTCGGATCGCTTTCATTTTGTGGTATTGAGTATAGTTTTCATTCTTTCTTCGCAAAGATAACGCTTTTATATATGAAAAATATGAAAAAAAGCTCATTTTTCAACACTTCCCCACATTGCCGACACGGGATTTTTTTCTATATTTGCGTCTACGTAAGTTTCGGATCGGTTCGTACTGTCTTTGCGGCATAGATGTCAGGCTGTTTCCGGCACTACCCTATTAACCTAATTAATCTCCAGTCACTATCCTCTTATGGAAGAAAACAAACGCACATGCCTCTATCCCGAGCATGTTTCACTTAAGGCGCTCATAAGCCCGTTCGGCGGATTCGACATGCCCATCCAGTATCGCGGTATCGTCGAGGAGCACAACGCCGTGCGCAACGCATGCGGCATTTTCGACGTTTCCCACATGGGCGAAGTTTCCATCACCGGCACCGACGCCGAGCGCTACGTCAACCACATTTTCTCCAACGATGTCACCGACGCGCCCGTAGGCAAGTGCTTCTACGGCATGATGCTCAATCCGCGCGGCGGAGTGGTCGATGATCTGCTCGTCTACAAGCGTGGCGACGAAAGTTTCTTCCTCGTCATCAATGCCTCCAACATTGACAAGGATGTGGCTTGGATTGAGTCCAACGCCTCCGGTTTCGACGTTAAGGTAGAGAATCTTAGCGACTTCTACGGCGAGATCGCCATTCAGGGTCCCAAAGCCGAGGAAGTTGTGGAGGATGTCCTCGGCATCCACGTCTCCGACCTCGCCTTCTACACCTTCAAGGAAGTCACCTACATGGACAAGCCAGCTATCATCAGCCGCACAGGCTACACCGGTGAGGACGGATTCGAGCTCTATGCCCCCCACGACGTCACCGTCGCCACATGGCGCCGCCTCATTGAGTCAGGTAAGGCTGAGCCCTGCGGACTCGGGTGCCGCGACACTCTCCGTTTCGAAGTAGGTCTACCACTCTACGGCGACGAACTCGCCGACGACATCACCCCCGTCGAGGCCGGGCTCACAATGTTTGTCAAGCTCGACAAACCCGAATTTATCGGCAAGGAAGCCGTAGCCGCACAGAAAGCCGGAGGTCCCGCACGCAAGCTCGTCGGGCTCGAACTCCTCGACCGCGCCATCCCACGCCACGGCTACGAAGTCCTCGCCGCCGACACCGACGAAGTTGTCGGCGTAGTCACCACCGGCTACCACGCCATCTCCGTCGACAAGTCCATCGCAATGGCTCTCGTCAACACCCCCTATGCCGCCCTCGGCACACCCCTTCGCGTCCGCATCCGCCGCAAGACGTTCCCCGCCGTCGTCGTCAAAAAGAAATTCTACAACAAAAACTACAAAAAATAACATTAACAACCCATACCGCTATGAACAAAATCTATTATTCCCCCTCCCACGAATACATCCGCGTCGAAGGCAACACCGGCTACATCGGTGTATCCGATTACGCTCAGCAGCAGCTCGGCAACGTCGTTTACGTCGATATGCCCGAAGTTGACGACGAAATCACAGCTGGCGACGACTTCGGCGCTATCGAGAGCGTGAAGGCGGCAAGTGACCTCATCGCTCCCGTCGACGGCACCGTCATTGAAGTCAACGAAGCCCTTGCCGACAACCCCCGCCTCGTCAACGAGGACGCTATGAACAACTGGATCATCAAGGTCGAGATCGCCGATCCGGCTCAGCTCGATTCCCTTCTCGACGAGGAAGCCTATAAGGCTCTCTGCGCTGCCGAACATTGATCCCGGCCCCACTCCTGACACCCCTTACCCAACTAATCTGTTATCACAATGCCCCATAGATATTTCCCTCACACCGAGGAGGATATTCGCGCCATGCTCGACCGTTGCGGAGTCGCTGAGATCGACGATCTTTACGCCGACGTCCCCGACGGGCTCCGCTTCCGCGCCGACTACGACCTCCCCTCCGAGATGAGCGAGAAAGAGGTGCGCGACTTCTTCGCCGCTCTTGGCAAGAAAAATCTCGCGCTCGACTGCTTCGCCGGTGCCGGGTTCTACGACCATGCTGCCCCAGCCGTCATCCCCTCCATCATCGAGCGTTCGGAATTCCTAACTGCCTACACCCCCTATCAGCCTGAGATCTCTCAGGGCACGCTCCACTACATCTTCGAGTATCAGTCAATGATGGCTGAGCTCACCGGTATGGACGTCAGCAACGCCTCTATGTACGATGGTGCCACCGCCACCGCCGAGGCGATGATGATGGCTGTGGCTCATGCCCGCAAGCGCAACCGCGTCCTTGTCTCCGCCACCCTCGCGCCGGCAACGCGCCGCGTCGTCGACACCTACGCCCGCTATCACGGCGTCAGCGTCGACACCATCCCCGCCACCGCTGCCGGAGTCACCGACTTTGACGCCATGAAGGCTATGCTTGCCGAGGGGAATGTTGCCGGAGTAATTGTGGCTCAGCCCAACTTCTTCGGAATCATCGAGGACTTCTCCGGAGTCGCCGACGCTTGCCATGACGCCAAGTCTCTCCTTATCATCAACTCTGTGGCTGCCGATCTCGCCGTTCTCCGCACCCCCGGAGAGTGGGGTGCCGACATCGCTGTCGGCGATGCGCAGTCACTCGGAATCCCCCTCAGCTTCGGTGGTCCCTACCTCGGTTACCTCTGTGCATCCAAGGCGCTCATGCGTAAGATGCCCGGGCGTATCGTCGGTGCCACAAAGGATGCCGACGGGCGTCGTGTGTTCGTCCTTACCCTCCAGGCGCGCGAGCAGCACATCCGCCGCGAGAAAGCTACATCCAACATCTGCTCCAATCAGGGACTGATGGCGCTCTACGTCACCATCTACATGTCACTCCTCGGCGCCAAGGGACTCCGAGAGGCATGTTCGCAGGGCGCTGCAGGAGCTCACTCCCTCGCCGCACGCCTCGTCGCCACGGGAAAAGTGTCCCTCACATTCCCCGACTCCCCCTTCCTCAACGAATTCTGCCTCACCGTTGCCCCAGGTGTCTCCGTCGACGATATTATTTCGCGCGGCATCGAAGCCGGTTTGCTCACCGGTGTGAAGATCGCCCCCGACCGTCTCCTCGTGGCTGTCACCGAGACTGCCACCCCTCAGGCGATCGACCGCTATGTAAGCCTTGTTTCTAACCTTTAAACCCTTTCGTCTATGAATCGCAAACTCTACGGTCGTCTCATTTTTGAGCTTTCGCGCGAAGGGCGCCAAGGTTACAGGCTCCCTGACAATAAGCTCCCCGACGCGCTCTCTTCAATTCCCGCCTCTCTCCTCCGTTCATCCGATCCCGCACTCCCCGAAGTCGACGAACCCACCGTGGTGCGCCACTACACCAACATGAGCACCAACAACTTCGGCGTCGACACCGGCTTCTATCCTCTGGGATCATGCACGATGAAGTACAATCCCAAGATCAACGAGGAGATGGCTGCTCTCCCCGCCTTCTCCTCCCTCCACCCCTACCAGCCCGACGCCACCGTGCAGGGTGCCCTGGAGCTTTACTACACCCTTCAGCTTGCACTCGCCGAGATCGGAGGTATGGCTGAGTTCACCCTCAATCCGTTTGCCGGAGCTCATGGTGAGCTCACAGGTCTGATGGTGATTCGCGCCTACCACGCCTCACGCGGCGACGACAAGCGCGTGAAGGTCATCGTCCCCGACTCCGCCCACGGCACCAATCCTGCCAGCGCAGCAGTCGCCGGGCTTGAGATTGTCGAGGTGAAGAGCCGTCCCGACGGCACCGTCGATGTCGACGATCTCCGTCCTCTCCTCGACGACACTGTTGCCGCAGTGATGATGACCAACCCCAACACCCTTGGAATCTTCGAGAAAAACATCCCCGAGATAGCCCGTCTCGTCCACGATGCCGGTGCACTGCTCTACTACGACGGCGCCAACCTCAACCCCATGCTCGGCGTCGCTCGCCCCGGCGACATGGGCTTCGATGTGATGCACATCAACCTTCACAAGACGTTCTCCACCCCCCACGGCGGTGGCGGTCCCGGTTCCGGTCCCGTCGGCGTGCGCAAGGGTCTGGAGCAGTTCCTCCCCGCTCCGCGCGTCGTCCGCAACCCCGACGGCACTTTCTCCGTCGAGGCTCCTGAAGAGGCTCTCGGCTCAGTATCAGCCACCCTCGGCAACTTCGCCGTGCAGGCGCGTGCCCTGAGCTACATTCTCTCGCTCGGTCGCGAGGGTCTGAAACAGGTCGGACCCCTCGCCACTCTCAACGCCAACTACATCAAGGAATCCCTTAAGGACGCCTACCTGCTCCCCATCGAAGGCCTCTGCAAGCACGAATTTGTTTTCGACGGGCTCCGCGACAAGTCCACGGGTGTCACCACTCTTCAGGTGGCAAAACGCCTCCTCGACCACGGCTATCACGCACCCACCATCTACTTCCCGCTCCTCTTCCACGAGTCGCTCATGATCGAGCCTACCGAGACCGAGAGCCGCGAGACGCTCGATGAATTCATCGACGTGATGCACGCCATCGCCGAGGAAGCCATCACCGATCCCGAAACGGTGAAGTCCGCACCCCACGACACCCCCATTTCTGGCCCCGACGACACCGAGGCGGCTCTACACCCCGTTGTCAAATTTTCTGATCTCTGATTTCCCCAGTTTCCCATGACCTCATCCTGCGACCTACTCATCATCGGTGCCGGTCCCGCCGGCTACGAACTCGCTGCCGAAGCCTCCCGCAAGGGAATGTCCGTCATCATCATCGAGCGTTCACTTCCCGGAGGCACCTGCCTCAACCGCGGATGCATCCCCACCAAGGCGCTCTGCCGTTCCGCGCAGATCGCTCTCGACGTCCGTGAGGGGGGAGCATTCGGCGTCACTGTCGATCCATCTGCCGTCACCCTCGACTACGCCCGCGCCGTTGAGCGTAAGGATGAGGTGGTCACCGCCCTGCGCGAGGGCGTTGCAATGGCGATTGCCAAGGCTCGCGTGGTCATCGGAAATGCTCGTTTCATTGATTCCCACATGGTTGAGGTCGATGGTGAAACATTCACCGCCCCCCGCATCGTCATCGCCACAGGCTCCGCTCCCGCTTCCTTGCCAATTCCCGGTGCCGATCTTGCCATCAACAGCGATGCGCTCCTCTCCCTCTCCTCCCTCCCCTCCCGCATCACCATTATCGGCGGGGGAGTGATCGGCATGGAATTTGCATCAATCCTTTCGGCTTTCGGCTGTGAAGTCACTGTGATCGAGTACTGTAAGGAAATCCTTCCTCCCTTCGACAAGGACATAGCGAAGCGTCTCCGTCAGGCGCTCGGACGCCGTGGCGTCAACATCATTGTCGGAGCCGCCGTCACCGCCATCGAGCCCGGCTTCACCGTCAGCTACGAGTCCAAAGGCAAGCAGCTCACGGTCGAAGCCGACGCCGTGGTGATGGCTGTCGGGCGTCGTCCCGTCATCCCCGACGGAGCCGCCGGGATAGGAATTGAGTCCACCCGCCGCGGCATCACCGTCGATGCATCTTTCCAGACCACCGTGCCCGGCATCTACGCCGTCGGCGACGTCAACGGCATCTGTATGCTCGCCCACGCCGCCACAGCCCAGGCACTCTCCATCATCGGCGAGACATCCGACATGTCAGTAATTCCTGCTGCGGTGTTCACCGCTCCCGAGTGCGCTATGGTCGGACTCACCGAAGAGCAGTGCAAGACGGCGGGACTCGACTACAAATCGGCGAAATCCCTCTTCCGCGCCAACGGTAAGGCTACCGCGATGGCGGAGAACGACGGCATGGTCAAGATGATCATCGACGCATCCTCCCGCCGCATCCTCGGATGTCACATCTGCGGACCCCACGCCGCCGACCTCATCTCGGAAGTCGCGCTCGCCATGACCGCCGGACTCCCCGTTGATGCGCTCGTGCGCACCATCCACGCCCATCCCACCCTCGGCGAAGCCGTCCAGGCAGCCGCACGCATGTTCTGAATCATTTGATTTTCATTATCGTATGAACAACTTCACCTATTGCACCCCCACACGCTACGTCTTCGGACGCGACACCGAGTCACAGACTGGACAGCTCGTCCGCCAATATCTCGGCGCCCCATCCCGCGTCATGATCGTCATTGGCGGCGGATCGGTCCGCCGTTCCGGGCTTCTCGACCGTGTTATCGCCTCGCTCGAAGCATCCGGCATCTCCCACATAATCCTCGAAGGAATCAATCCCAACCCCACCGACGACCGCGTCTATGAAGGCATCGACATCTGCCGCCGCGAAGGCATCACGGCGATCCTTGCCGTGGGTGGGGGATCCGTGATCGACACCGCCAAGGCAATCGCCCTCGGAGTCCCCTACGACGGTGACTTCTGGGATTTTTACGCAGGGAAACTGCCCGCCGAGGTGGCACTCCCCGTTGGTGTCGTGCTCACCATCCCCGCTGCCGGCAGCGAGGGTTCGGGCAATTCGGTGATCACGCGCCTCGACGGACTCCACAAGATTTCACTCCGCTCCGACTTCGCCCTGCGCCCGAAGTTCGCAGTGATGAATCCCGTCCTCACTTTCACACTCCCCCCCTTCCAGACAGCAAGCGGCATCGCCGACATGATGGCTCACATCATGGAGCGCTACTTCTCCCCCACCCCCTCCGTCGAGGTCACCGACCGTCTTGCCGAAGGTCTCCTGAAAGCAATCATGAACGAAGCGCCCAAAGTAATGGCTCGCCCCGACGACTATGAAGCCCGCGCCAACATCATGTGGGCGGGCACGATGGCTCACAACGGCATCTGCGGATGCGGACGCGTCGAGGACTGGGTGTCCCACTTCATGGAGCACGAACTCAGCGCCGTCTACGGTGTCACCCACGGCGCCGGACTCGCTGTCGTATTCCCCGCCTACCTCCGCTTCATGGCTGACGAGCTGCCCTGGAAGGTTGCGCAATGGAGTCGCCGCGTGATGGGCGTCGACGTTGCCGGTGATGACTCTGCGGTAGCCCACGAAGGCGTCCGCCGCCTCCGCGCCTTCTTCACCTCAATCGGGCTCCCCGTCACCCTCGGTGAACTCGGAATCTCCGACCCCGACTTCCCCCTCCTCGTCCGCAAGCTCCACGAGGACAAAGGCGAGATCATCGGCGGCTACCGCAGGCTCAACGCCGCCGACACCGACCGCATCTATCGCCTCATGCTCTCCTGATTCCCCCACCGATGGCAAGAAAGACAACCGATCAATCCAAAAAGCAGACCGGACAGTCAAAAAAACCGACCGCAACGGCAAAAACGACGACCGAACCCCGCACCCTCATCCTCCCACCCTCCGTCCGCGACGGAGGGCGCTCCCTTGCCATCGACCGCAGCCACTCGCCCGTCCTTATCATCGGCGCCAACGGATCCGGAAAGACCCGCTTCACATCCTGGCTCATCAACGCCCCCACCACCTTCCGCCCCTTCCGCCTCTCCGCTCTTCACGCCCTTTACAACCCCGACTCCCGGCCCGACACCCTCCCCGGCTCCATCGACTCCCTCCACGCCGACGCCGTCGGGCGCAACCCCATGATGGGCGCAACCGCGCAGGGAGCGTCCGGTTTCGACCGCCTTATTTCGCTGCTTTTGGCCGACGAAATCGACAATCTGATGCGTTATAAGATGCAGAGAGCCAAAGCCGTTGACCCCTCCGCACCCGTTTATGTGCCCACCCACCCCCACGCCACACAAAAAACGAGCAGGCACCACGCCATAGAAATCAACCCCAATATAGACGCAAACCGACCCCACCGGTTTAGACCCCGGCCCACCCCCCCCCC
>CAMWPM010000040.1 GCA_947176235.1 uncultured Bacteroidales bacterium
TGCAACCGAGGTCGTTGGTGCGCATGTAGTTGAAGTCGGCGTAGATGTGGTCGCGGAGGCGGAAGTATTCGTCGGGATCCATGAGCTTGCCGATACGGCTCTCGACGTACTCGCGGTTGACGTCGCGCCAAGCCACGGGCACCTGAGATGCTCCGATGATCTTGGCGAAGCTTTTATCCTCGTCGCCGAAAGGCTTCGGGATGACGAATGTGATGTCCATGTCGCCACATTCCCACATGCCGCGCGTGAGACCGTAGGAGGCAGTGCCGAGTCCTCCGAGGATGTGAGGCGGGAATTCCCACCCAAACATAAGTGCTTTCATTTCGCTTTGAATATAAATAGGTTGAGAGGGAAATCAGACGTTGAGTTTCTTGAGGGTACGGAGTGTGCGGAGCACCTCAGCGATGTTGGTGGCATGGCTTATGGCGCCACGACCGGCGAAGGGGGGATTTCCGTCGTAGAGCTGGGAGAGGGAGCCGATGCAACCCTGCGACATCTCGTCCTCGAATCCGATGAGCATACGGTCGATGTAGCTGACGCCGGATAGCCCGAACACCTTAAGGTAGGCATCGGCATAGAATCCGATGAGCCAGGGGCGTGCGGGACCGTTGTGGAGGGAGATCTCGCGTTCCTCGGGCGAGCCGAGGTAGAAGGGACGGTAGCCGTAGGACTTTGGGGAGAGGGTGCGGAGTCCCTTGGGGGTGAGAAGCTCTCGGGTGACGACATCAAGAACGCCCTTGCGCTGACGGCGGTCGAGCGGCGAATAGTCGAGCCCGATAGCGATTGCCATGTTGGGGCGCACGGAGGGGTCGGAGTAGTTGCCGTTGACGTAGTCGTAAAGGTAGCCGTAGCCGTTGAGGAATGTGTCGATGAACGGCTGCTTCATCTTCTCAGCCTGTGCGATCCAGCGGTCGCGATCGGCGGCAAATTCGGGATTCTCCTCAAGGAGTTTTGCGCCGAAGAGGAGGGCGTTGTAGAAGAGTGCGTTGAACTCGACGAGGAGCCCGGTGCGGGGCACGACGGGGTGACCGTTGAGTACGGAGTTCATCCAGGATGCGGGGGTGGATGTGCCTACGGTGGAGATGAGTCCGGTGACGGGGTCGACGGCGAGGTTGGGGTGTCCGTCGTCGAGGATATAGTTGAGGATCGAGCGGACGAGTTCCGTGTAGTTCTTGCGGGCTTCGTCGGCACCGACGCTCTTGAAGTACTGCTGTATCGCCCAGACAGCCCAGAGGGGGATGTCGGGTAGGTCGATGCCGTGGATGCGGCGGTCGCGCTCGCCTGTAGCCATGTAATGGGTGAGGGCGCGGGCGGCTGTAGCCATTATCTTCTCGTAGTCGTCGCGGTGGTTGATGGCAAGGGTGTTGCCGGGTAGCGACATGAATGTGTTTCGGGCAAGGACTGTGCCCCAGGGATAGCCTGAGAGCATGTATTCGTTATCGCCGTCGATGAGATAGAGCTGCTTTGCTGCGTTCTTGAGGCAGTTGAAGAAGGAGGAGCGGGGGGTGCGTGATGCGATCTCAGCCTCGTACATCTTGTGGAGGTTGCGGGGGGATACTTCGCTGACGCCTGCAGAGAAGATGAGTGACTCGCCTTTCTTGATGGGAACGGAGAAGTAGCCTGGCACCCAGAGATCCTCGGTGTAGGGCACGCCTCGCTCGAGGTCCTTTACGTACTCGATGCCGTTGTACCAATGGGGGTCATATACCCATTCGGGCTTGCGGCTGAACTGCATGTAAAGTGTGGGGTAGCCGGGGTACATGCAGCATGCGATGCCGTTCTTGACGTCGACGCAGTCGCGGTTGAGGTTATCGTTGGCGATACATAGTTCGTTGCTGTCGCGGAAAGCGAGGAACGGACGGAACTGGAGGGTTGTGGGGGAGTGGGCCTCAACGAGAGTGTAACGGATGAGGACACGATTTTCCTTGGAGATGAAAATCTTCTCCTTTGTGAGGATCACGCCACCGACGCGGTAGGTGGTGCGGGGGACGTTCTCACAGTCGAATTCACGGATGTACTTGTGACCGTTGGGGCTGTAGACTCCGCCTTTGTAACGGTGGATGCCGAGATTGAACGGGGCACCATGCTGAACAACAGTCTCGTCGAGCGATGAAAGGAGAACATGGGGTCTGTACTCCTTACCCTCGAGGGGAATGACGAGAAGTCCGTGCTGCTTGCGGGTGTTGCAACCCACAATCGACGAACAGTGATAAGCTCCCGCCTGATTGGTGCGCAGCATCTCCTTCGGGAGCGACTGCTCAAGATTTATCAGCAGGTTCTTATCAAACTTCAGATAACTCATGTGAAAAAAATATACTGTTAAAGGTTTGCAAATAATTTCGAAAGGTCAGCCCCGAAAAAGGGTAGTTATCGGGATAACATACGAAGGTAGTCAGATGGCTACAAATTAACAAATTTTTTTTATGAAATAAAACAAAACATGTCAAATAACATCTTTTTACCGAAAAATGCGGGGGAGATGGCTGAATTTGCTTATATTTGTAACTCCAACCAAGAGAACTTCCCGCCAATGGAAAACAACTATCTCGTGTCGGCGAGAAAATACCGACCAACTACGTTTGCGAGCGTGGTGGGGCAGAAAGCGCTTGCGGCGACGCTGAAGAACGCGATCGCCACGGGGCGTCTGGCACATGCCTATCTGTTCTGCGGATCAAGGGGAGTGGGAAAGACAACGTGTGCGCGAATCTTCGCGAAAGCGATCAACTGCGAACATCTCACCCCCGACGGCGATCCGTGCAACGAGTGTGACTCCTGCCGCTCATTCAATGAAAACCGCTCGCTCAATATCATAGAACTTGATGCCGCCTCCAACAATGGAGTGGAGGATATGCGCGAGCTTGTGAAGCAGGTGCTTGTGCCTCCGACTACGGGGCGCTACCGCGTGTTTATCATCGATGAGGTGCACATGCTGACGTCGGCGGCCTTCAACGCGTTCCTGAAGACGCTTGAGGAGCCTCCGAGCTATGTGGTGTTTATTCTCGCCACAACGGAGAAGCAGAAGATTATTCCCACGATACTCTCGCGCTGCCAGATCTATGACTTCGCGCGCATCACGGTGCCCGACATCGTGGATCACCTTGCCTACGTGGCAGGGCAGGAAGGGATAACGGCAGAGCGACAGGCTCTGGGCGTAATAGCCACGAAAGCCGACGGCGCGATGCGCGACGCCCTGTCGATATTCGACCAGGTAGCCGCTTCGTCGCGCGGCAACATCACGTATGCTTCGACGATCGATACGCTCAATGTGCTCGACGACACATATTATAAACGTCTGCTGGAAGCATTCATCAAGCAGGACGTGGGTGAGGCGCTGATGATATATAAGGAGATACGCGACAAGGGATTCGACTCACAATTCCTGGTGAACGGACTGGCTTCGTTCCTTCGCAACCTGATGCTTGCCCGCGACGAACGCACGCTTGGGCTGCTCGACACTGACGACGCCCACCGAAAGGAGATGGCGGAGATGGCTGCGCAGGTGACTCCGGAGTTCTACTACATGGCGATGAGCCTGTGCAATGACGCGGACCTACATTACCGCGAGGCGACGAACAAGACATTCCTTGTGGAGCTTCTGCTCATCAAACTGTGCCAACTACTAAGCCCCTCCCCCATCTTTAGTGGCAACGGGGAGGGGCATCTGACCTCTCTGGATCCGATACCGGCAATGGGAGCCATGCAGGCTCCGAAGACGGCATCGGTTCCTCCTGCCACACCATTCACTCCGGCAACTCCCCGCCGGAGCCAGGCTGCCGCGGGCGCGCCTCAGCGTCCCGCTTCTCAACCGCTACCCTCAGGCTCATCCCAGCCGCAGGCTGTCGCTCCGCGAGTCGCGCCGTCGGCCGCCGCAGTAAAGCGAGGGATGCAGGCAAGGGGGATGAAGAGCATCTCGCTGCAACGATCAGCTTACAGGCAAGCTCAGGGTGATACCCCGGGTGTCGCTCAGGAGTCTCAATACCCGCTGCAGAGCGCTCAGGCGCGCAATGAGGCGTTCGGGATCGAGACGATCCACAAAGAGTGGGAGAAATACATGGCGGAGCATCCGACCGAGAAGGTGCTCGTCAATACAATGCGCGCCTCGCGCCCGATGCCCGGGGATGGCACACGGCTGAAGGTGAGGGTGGAAAATCAGGTGCAGCATGAACTGATGATGCAGCACCGGGGCGAGCTCGAGCGCAGGCTGCGCGACGCCGCCCGAAATGACATGATCGAGCTTGAGGTGGAGGTAAATGCCGGCGAAGCGTCGCCGATGACGTGGAATGACCGTGAAATCTACTCGAAAATGCTCGCCGATCATCCGGGACTGAAGGAATTTGTGGAAGCGTACGGGCTTACGCTCATGTAAGAGGGAGCCCCGGATGTTACAAACGGGATGATGTTACAATAACTTTTGGTAACGTAATATAATGTTACAAGCGTGTCACATCGATAAAATTTCGGTGTGACACAAAATTTTTATGTTTGTAAGTAATTGAGATATAGGGAATATGGAAAATTTTTGAAAAAAGTTTTAAAATTCCGTGAACTTTTTCAGGACAGGTAAAGTTTTATTGTTGAATTGAGAATGTAACATAAATGACACCTCAATAATACAAACTAAGAGACATAAAACAAAACCAACCACTCAACCATTCAACACATACCTGTTTATGAAAAAGATAATGCTCCTCATGGTGATCGCAGCTTCCGCAATGACAATGGCATCCTGCTCCGTGGATGAACCCGAAATGACGGTAGTGCCCCAGTCACAGGAAGAACCTGCCCCCGAAGAGGATAACAGCGGCATCACAATAGTAGTGGATCCCACCGAGACCGTGGTGGAGGACACCATAAACATCTAAAAAACCAACCACCCTCTCCAAAGGCCAGGATCGGATGATCCTGCCACTCCCACCTATTCCCATAACAGTAAGAAATCCTTCGGAGGATGGAAATCTTCCTCCAGATTCAATAGGAGTGTGCCCTGACAAAGCGCGCTCACCACAGCGGGCAGCCGCAATGCAACACGCACGCGAAAAAATCCCGCAACACCCCCTTCATAACCACGATTTCTGAATGATAGAACCCAAATAAAACGAGGCTCAGCCTACGCCGTGAGGGCGCAGGCTGAGTGATTTTTTTCTATCCCGGATGCCTGAGAGTAACCGCTGACTTATTTGAGCTTGAAGCGGGCGCGGATCTTGTCGACGTAGTCGAGTTTTTCCCATGTGAAGAGCTCGACTTCGATACGTTTGTCGCCTTCGTATTTGCTGTGGAACACTTTGGTGACCTTGCGGGGAGTGCGTCCGAGGTGTCCGTAGGAGGCAGTCTCCTGATAGATGGGTTTGCGGAGTCCGAGGCGCTTCTCGATAGCGTGGGGACGCATGTCGAAAATCTTGCCTACGACAGCGGAGATCTCGGCGTCGGAGAGGTCGACGTGGGAAGTGCCGAACGTGTTGACGTAGAGACTTACAGGCTGTGCGACGCCGATGGCGTACGCCACCTGCACGAGAGCTTCGTCAGCCACGCCTGCTGCCACAAGATTCTTGGCTATGTGGCGTGCGGCATAGGCAGCCGAGCGGTCGACCTTGGAGGGGTCCTTGCCGGAGAATGCTCCGCCGCCGTGAGCACCGCGTCCGCCGTAGGTGTCGACTATGATCTTGCGGCCGGTGAGACCGGTGTCGCCGTGAGGGCCCCCGATCACGAATTTCCCGGTGGGGTTGACGTGCAGGATCGTGTCAGGGTCGTCCATCATGTGGCGCAGATTCTCGGGGAGGGACTGACGGACGCGGGGAAGGAGAATCTCGCGGACGTCGCGTGTGATGGTGTCGAGCATCTCGCGGTCAGCCTGTTCCTGCGATTTATGCTTGTCGGGGAGGATGAATTCGTCGTGCTGGGTGGAGAGGACGATGGTGTGGATGCGCACGGGATGGTTCTTTTCGTCGTATTCAACGGTCACCTGGCTCTTGGAGTCGGGGCGGAGGTAGGTCATCTGCTTGCCTTCGCGGCGTATGGCGGAAAGCTCCTTGAGGATGGCGTGGGAGAGGGCTACGGTGAGGGGCATGTAGATGGGTGTCTCGTTGACGGCGTAGCCGAACATCATGCCCTGGTCGCCGGCGCCCTGCTCCTTGCGCGATTTGCGCTCGACGCCGCGGTTGATGTCGGGGCTCTGCTCGTGGAGGGCTGAGATTACGCCGCAGGATTCGGCGTCGAACTTGTACTCGCTCTTATTGTAGCCGATCTCGTTGATGACGGATCGGGTGGTCTCGATCAGGTCGACGTAGGCTTTGCTCTTGACTTCGCCTGCCACAACGACTTGTCCGGTGGTGACAAGCGTCTCGCAGGCTACTTTGGAGGATGGATCGTGGGCGAGGAATTGATCGAGGATGGCGTCGGAAATCTGGTCAGCCACTTTATCGGGGTGTCCTTCGGATACGGACTCGGATGTGAAGAGATAGTTCATTACTGGAGTAATTTTTGTTTTGGGAAAGGAGTTGATAAATGGGATGATAAGAAGAGGCGGGATGCCGCGCAAAAGGCGGCTCACCGCGGCGGCCTGAGGGAAGGGGCGGGAACGGCACACACAGAGGAGCGCCCCGCCGCTGAGCCGGAAGCCGCGAGGGGAGGAAAATTGGAATTAACTGTCGATAAGGGGGGTAGTTTTTAGCATTGTTTTATTTTTAATGGGTGGTTGCAAGCAATCAAATCTGTCCACCCTGGGGAATATGTTGATGATCTCGTGGCGTCGCGACGGGGCAATGCTCCGTTACGACGGGACAAAGGTAATAAATTATATTGAGATGAGCAAAAAAAGGCGATGCGCGGGAGAGCGCATCGCCTGAAGGGGGGGAGACCGGAGGGTTCCTCGGGTGCCGGATCAGATGGAGAGGCGGCGGAGGGTGTCGAGGAGTTCGCGGTTGATGGGTTTGTCGTTCTTGATGGCTTTGGTGAAGGGGACGTAGACGATGTCGTCGTTCTTGATGCCGATCATTACGTTGCGCTGGTCGTCCATGAGGGCGTCGATAGCCGCGGCACCCATGCGTGAGGCGAGGATGCGGTCGTGGGCGGTGGGTGATCCGCCGCGCTGGAGGTGACCGAGGATAGAGACGCGAACGTCGTAGGCGGGGTATTCCTTAGCCACGCGCTCGGCGAGTCCCATTGCTCCGCCTGTGATGGGGCTTTCGGCAACGAGGACGATGGAGGAGTTTTTGCTCTTTCGGAAGCCGTTCTGGATGAGTTCGGCGAGCTGGTCGACCTCGGTGGAAATCTCGGGGATGATGGCAGCCTCGGCTCCGGAGGCGATGGCACCGTTGAGGGCGAGGAATCCTGCATCGCGTCCCATGACTTCGATGAAGAAGAGTCGCTCGTGGGATGTGGCGGTGTCGCGGATCTTGTCGACACACTCCATGATGGTGTTGAGAGCGGTGTCGTAGCCGATGGTGGTGTCGGTGCCGTAGAGATCGT
This sequence comes from uncultured Bacteroidales bacterium, assembly GCA_947176235.1. Lineage (GTDB taxonomy): Bacteria > Bacteroidota > Bacteroidia > Bacteroidales > Muribaculaceae > CAMWPM01. The sequence goes on from CAMWPM010000040.1 coordinate 7,465, forward strand.
TGTCGATGGTGCCGGGGAGTCCGATGATGGGGAAGTTGAACTCGTTGGCGAATATACGGGCTCCGGTGAGGGATCCGTCGCCTCCGATGACTACGAGGGCGTCGATCTCGTGACGGCGCAGGATGTCGTAGGCGAGCTGGCGGCCTTCGGGTGTCTGGAATTCCTTGCAGCGTGCGGTCTTGAGAATCGTGCCGCCCATCTGGATGATGTTGGAAACGTTCTGGGTGTGGAAGTCGACGATTTCGTCGGCGATAAGACCGCGGTAGCCGCGATAGATGCCTTTGACTTTAAGACCGCTGAAGATCGCGGCACGGGTGACCGCACGGATGGCGGCGTTCATTCCGGGGGCGTCGCCTCCGGAGGTGAGAATACCCACGCATTTTATTTCTGCCATAAGATTCGGAATGTTTGCGCTGAATCGATAATTGATAATTGTTGTGCAAAGATAGAAAAAATATATCTAAGACAAAAAGAATCAATAAAGGAAGATTTTACTCCAGGGTGAAGGATGCCTTGCGGCGGACGTCGGCTGAGGATGCTGCGACATACACGTCGAACTTGCCGGGCTCGGCGATCCATTCCTTGCGGTCGGGGTCGTAGAACCGGAGATCGTCGGCGGTGATGGTGAATGTGACGTCGCGTGTCTCGCCGGGTGCGAGGCTGATCTTGGAGAAGTGCTTGAGCTCCTTGAGGGGGCGGGGGAGGGAGGAGACGGGGTCGCCGATGTAGAGCTGGACGATCTCCTTGCCTTCGCGGGCGCCGGTGTTGGTTACGGGCACGGTGACGGTGATAGAACCGTCGTAGGGCATGGATGAAGCGGAAAGGGTGGGCTTGCCGTAGTCAAAAGTGGTGTAGCTCAAGCCGTGGCCGAAGGGGAAGAGCGCGGGGATCTCCTTGGTGTCGTGCCATCGGTAGCCGACGAAGATGTCCTCGAGGTAGTCCTGTCGGATGCTGTCGCCGGGGTAGGAGATGGTGCCCATGGCGTGGGCGGCGTTGTCGGCGAGGCGAACGGGGAATGAGAAGGGGAGCTTGCCGGAGGGGTTGACTTCACCGGAGATGACGTCGGCGATCGACTCACCGCCCATAGTGCCGAGGTACCACGCCTGGAGGACGGCGGGGACGCGTGAGATCCATGGCATCTCGACTGCGTTGCCGCTCAGGAGGACAACGACGAGGCGGGGATTGACGGCGAGGAGCGCCTCGATGAGTTCGGGCTGCCCGAAGGGGAGGGCGTAGTCGAGACGGTCGAGACCTTCGCAGTCCTGATAGGAGTTCTTGTTGAGTCCGCCGACGAGAATCACAGTCTCGGCATCACGCGCCATCTCAACGGCTACGCGGCGGAGAGAATCGGTGACTTCGGATGCGATGTCCTCGGCTTGTCCGTACATGGGGCGCCCGGCGGCGTAGCCCTGGGTGTAGAGGATGCGGTCGCCGTAGACGCGACGGAGACCTTCGAGGGGGGAAACCATCTTTTTAGCCTTAAGCTCGGAGGATCCACCGCCGAGGTTGAGCATACGGGTGGCATTGTCGCCCACTACGAGAATCTTGCCTGAGCCTTCGGGGGAGAGGGGCAGGAGGGCGGGCTTTTTCTTGCCGAGGGGAGCGTTCTTGAGGAGGACGATGGCTTCGTCGCCGATGGTCTTGACGGCGGCAAAGTGCTCGGGTGACGCCATGGCACCGAATGGCTTGGAGGTGTTCATGGACGTGCGCATGATGAGGCGGAGGATACGGCGAGCCTTGTCATCGAGATATTTTTCGTCAACCTCGCCGCTCTGAATCATTTCGAGGAAGGGGCGGGCAAGGTAATAGTCGTCGTAGGAGAAGGCGCTTTCGGTGGTGAGTCCGTTGGTGTAGGATCCCATCTCGATGTCGAGACCGTTGAGGGCAGCCTCGCGGGTGTCGTGAGCTCCTCCCCAGTCGGTGATCACCACGCCGTCGAAGCCCCAGTCGCCCTTGAGAATGTCGAGGAGGAGCTTTTCGTTGTGGCAGGCATGCTGACCGTCGTACTTGTTGTAGGCGCCCATGATTGACCATGTGCCGCCGTCGATCACGGCGCGCTTGAACGCCGGGAGGTAGATTTCATGCAGGGCGCGGTCGGAGACGTGGACGTCGATGTGACCGCGCCAGCGCTCCTGATTGTTGAGGGCGTAGTGCTTGACACATGCTGCGACGCCGTTCTTCTGCAGTTCGGTGATGTAGGGGACAACCATTTCGCCTGCAAGATAGGGGTCTTCGCCCATATATTCGAAGTTGCGGCCGTTGAGGGGGGTGCGGTAGATGTTGACGCCGGGACCGAGGAGCACGTCCTTATCGCGGTAGCGTGCTTCCTCACCGATGTTGTGGCCGTAGAGTGCGGATAGTTCGGGATTCCATGTGGCAGCGAGGGCAGTGAGGGCGGGGAAAACGGTGCAGGAGTCGTTGAGCCATCCAGCCCAGCCCCAGTTGTCCCAGTTGATTTCGGCGCGGACGCCGTGAGGACCGTCGGTCATCCAGAGTTCGGGGATGCCGAGGCGGGGGACGCCGTTGGAGGCGAACTTGCCTTCGGCGTGGCATAGGGCGACCTTCTCGGCGGTGGTCATGCGGGAGAGGGCGTCCTCAACGCGATCCTCGATGGGGGCGTTGACGTCGAGATAGAGCGGGGTGGAGGCCGCGGCTCCGAGCGATGCGGCGATAAATGCAGCGGAAATGAAACGTTTCATGGTCTGATTGGATATTGAATTGCATTTTTGATTACTTAGCGGAGATAGTTGCCGTGGAGGATTCAAGCCCGGGGGAGGAGGCTGTGACGGTGATGTCGCCTCCGGAGCCGTCGCTCTGAACGATGAGCATTGCCTTTCCGTAAAAAGCCCGGCGCTTGTCGTCCTTGAAGCGTTCGAGGGAGATGGGGGAGCCGTTGTCGACCCCTGCGTTGAATCCTGCGCCACTGACGTCGAATGTGACGAGATTGTCGGCGAGGGGGCATAGGTTGCCTCGATCGTCGAGAATCTCGACGAGGACGTAGGAGAGGTCGGTGCCGTCGGCTTTAATCGCGCGGCGGTCGGGGGTGAGGCGGATCTGAGCAGGCTCACCGGCGGTGGATATGACGCGCTCTGCCACGACCTCGCCATTGCGACGGCTTACGGCACGGAGTGTGCCGGGTGTGAATGGAACGGTCCATTTGGCATGGAAGCGGTCGGGGGTCTTGGATGATACGCCCTGGCTTACGCCGTTGATGAACAGCTCGACTTCGTCGGCATTGTTGTAGTAGGCGAGGACGTCGATCACTTCGCCTTCATCGTGGTTCCAGTGGGGGAGGAGATGGAGCACGGTGATGTCGGGTCGCCATTCGCTCTGATAGAGATAGTAGGAGTCCTTGGGTATGCCGGCGAGGTCGACGAGACCGAAGTAGGAGCTGCGTGCGGGCCATCCGTAGGGGGTGGGTTCGCCGATGTAGTCGAATCCGGTCCAGATAAACTGCCCGGAGATGAATGGGTTCTCCTTGACGAGCTTCAGTGTGCCTTCATGAGTGTTGCCCCACGGAGCGCGGCAGTTGCCGTAGGCGGAGCATGCGAATGAGGGGTCATAATATGGCTTGTCCCAGCGCTCGGGGCAGAGGATGAGCGAGTCGGATGGACCTTTGTACCATCCGCGGGTCATGAGCGATGAGACGCTTTCGGTGACGATGAAGGGCTTGCCGGGGAAGTTGACGGGAACGTCCTTGAACCAGTCGTCGTGGTAGTTGAAGCCGATGATGTCGAGGGCGCCCGAGCGGAAGAGATGGTTGCCCGGGGAGGGCTCGTTGCAGCCGGCGGTGACGGGGCGGGAGGGATCGAGGGCGCGGGTCATCTCGGCGAGCTTGATGGTGAGAAGCGAATTGAGCGACAGCCCTTCATCTTCGGCGGCAAGCATGTCGGCGGAATGCCCGAAATTGAGGATCATGTTGGCTTCCTCAAGCGAGAGGGTGTCGGCACTTGCGTCGCTCCACTGCTCCAGCACCTCGTTGCCGATACTCCAGATGATGATGGAGGGGTGGTTGCGGTCGCGCAGCATCATGTCGGTGAGGTCGCGCTCGTGCCATTCGTCGAAGTAGCGTGAATAGTCGTGCGACGTCTTGCGGCGGCGCCACATGTCGAACGTCTCGTCCATCACGAGCAGACCCATGCTGTCGCATGCGGCGAGGAGTTCGGGCGCGGGGGGATTGTGGGATGAGCGGATGGCGTTGACGCCCATCTGCTTCATGATTTCGAGCTGGCGGTCGATGGCACGGCGGTTGACCACGGCGCCGAGGGCTCCTGCATCGTGGTGAAGGCAGACGCCGTTGATCTTCATTTCCTTGCCGTTGAGTGAGAAACCACGCTCGGCATCGAAATTGAAGTAACGGATGCCGAGAGGAGTGGAGTAGGAGTCGATGATCTTGCCGTCGCGCTCGAGACGGGTGGCGACAGAGTACATGGCGGGATGCTCCGTGCTCCAAAGCTCGGGGGACTTGATTGTGAACGTCTGGCTGACGGGGGAGTTGACGCCTGGAGCGGAAGTGACATCGGTGGAAGCTGAAGCCACGACTTTGCCACCGGGGGCGATGACATCGCTGAGGATGCGAAGCGAGGCGTCGCGGTGTGTGGTGTTGTCAATCGTGGTGAGAAGCTCAACGGTGGCTTTCTCAGCCGACACATCGGGCGTCAGGACCTGTGTGCCCCAGAGGGCTACGTGGACGGGGGAGAGGACGCGGAGCCCGACGTTGCGGTAGATGCCGCATCCGGAGTACCAGCGTGAGTTGGGCTGCTCGGAGTTGTCGACCTTGACGAGAAGCGTGTTTTTCCCTCCCCACTTGAGATAGGGGGTAAGGTCGTAGGAGAAGGAAGCGTAGCCGTAGGGGCGTGTGCCGAGACGGTGTCCGTTGATCCAGACGGTGGAATTCATGTAGGCGCCATCGAAGTCGATGTAGACCTGTTTGCCCTTGTCCGCCTTGGGCATGGTGAATGTCTTGCGGTACCATCCTGTGCCACCGGGGAGAGCTCCGCCTCCGGTGCCCGAGGGATTGTCGGCGGAGAAATCGCCTTCGATAGCCCAGTCGTGAGGGAGACTGAGGGTGCGCCATGAGGTGGAAGCGTTGACTGTATCGCCCAGAGCAAACTGCCAGTCGGCGTTGAAATTGATGTCGCGGGGATCGAGAGCCCACGCCGACAGGAGCGAAGCGGCCGACAAAATGAGGGTAAGAGCCTTGCGTATCATCTGTGTCAGTTGTTGATGGAGTTGAGGTTGTTGATGTAGCTGTCGAGACTTTCGAAGCCGAGATGCTGAGTCACGAGCTTGTGGTCGCGGTCGAAGAAGAGGAAGGTGGGGAATCCTTCGACTCCGTAGGTCTTTGCAAGCCGTTCGGCACTTGCCTCGCTGATGCGTACGTGGTGACCGGGGAGGGAGGGGGTCATTCTGAGCCATTCGTCCTTTGGTGACGAGGGATCGCAGACGGTCATGAACACGACGCCGGAGTAGGCGGGGTCCTTGATGACGGGATCGGTGATTTTCTGCGCCTGACGGCATGGACCGCACCATGTGTTCCAGAGATCAACCACGACGGGCTTCCCGGGGAACTGAGCGTCGATGTAGGACTGAAGCGTGAAATCGGCGTCGGAAAGCTCATCCTGCACGCTGGGCACGGTGAGGGCTTTCACGCGCTGTTCGTTCTTCATCAGAAGCAGCTGAGCGAGCCCGGAATCGGGAAAATTTGCCTTAATTTCGGCAATCTGATTGTCGGTGAGGGGCTTGTTGGCGCTGATCTGGTCATAGTAGCTCATCGTGGCGAGGAGGGGGAGAAGGAGCGGGGATGGCTCGGGGACGTAGGGGGAGAGGGCAGCGCCTGCGGAGGCGATCCATTCCTTGACAGGCGTTTCGCCAATCGGCTCGATGCCCGGGACGGCACGGTTGATGGACTCGAGCAACTGACGGATGCCGACCTGCGGATCGGCATTGGCAAGCGCGGATTCGAAGTCGAAGCTGCCGATTTTCGAGAGGACTGCTGCGGGGATGGTGTCGACTTCAAATCCGAAATACTGCTGCGCCATGAGGTCGAAGTGGAGTACCCAACGGGCAACGAATACGGAATGAAGATAGTTTTCGAGCCACGGGAAGCGGTTGATGTCGACATTCGATTCCTCTGCCGCACGACTGAGATGACGGGCATAGAGGGTGTCCATCTTGCTGCTGAGCAAAGCGGGATCGGCGAGGTCGGCGGGAGCAAACCAGGGATCGGACTCCGTGAGCTTCATACATGCCATCTCCATAGCGGTCTGGGCTCCCATCACGGGATTTTCGGGGCAGAATGTGACGGGATAGCTGTTGAAGCCGGTGGTGTCGGAGAACTGCACGGCATAGTTGCCGTCGGGATCGGCAGGGAGAGATGTGACGGTGAGGGTGGAATCGCGACGGAGCGAAATCAATGCCGTGGCGAGTCGTCCGGCTCCGGTGTCGATGATGAGACCGGAGGTGGTGAGGTCGCGCTCAACGAGGACGGTGGCGGAATAAACCTTGCCTTCGGGCTTGAGGTCGATCATCTCCGGTTCGAAACGCTCGTCGAAGATGGAGGGGAGCATCAGGATCACCGAAGCATCAGTGAGGAGCGAATCGGGAACTGACGAAAGGTCGACCGAAACAGTGGTTTTACCGGGACCGAACGGAGACGACGAGGTCTCTTCCCCGCTTTGCCTGCCGGATGTGCAGGCAAAACCAAGGAAGAGACTCAATGTCGCCGTGAAAAAGAGAAATTTTCTCATTTTAGGGCATTTTTGAAGTAATAATATGTCAAGGGGGAGAGAAATGGTGGAGTCGGGGAAGATCAGAGCTTCACCTCGACAGCCTTGCCGGAGTAGCTCACAACAGTGGCAGCGGGAGCATCGGGGGAGAATGCTACGGGTGCGGCGGGATCAACCTTGACCACACGGAACGTGCGGTCCTTGACCATGCCGTCGAACTCGCCCTTGCGCTCGCCGATGGTGAGGGTGGAGGAGGCGTTGTCCCACTTTATGGGGGTCATGGCGTAGCTGCCTTTCTCGTAGTTGTAGTTGAGACCTTCGTCCTCGTAGATGGTGAACTCGCCGTCGGATCCAGCATAGACGAAGAGGGTGACTTCCTCCAGAGGCTTCTCAGCCGACCACTGCATGTCGGGACCAACGGGGATGATGGCACCTGAGCGGACGAAGAGCGGCATGCGCTCGTAGGGAGCGTCGGCGGTGATCGTCTCGCCGCCTCGGGAGATGAGGCGACCGGTGTAGAAGTCGTACCATTCGGCACCGGCGGGGAGATAAACCTGGCGCTGACGGGCACCGTAGGAGGTGACGGGAGCGACGAGGATGGCGGGACCGAACATGTATTCATCGCCGACGTTGAGCGAAGCCTTGTCGGCGGCGAAGTCCATGGCGAGGGGGCGCATTACGGTGTAGTCGTTGAAGTGGGTCATGCCTGCGAGAGAGTAGATGTAGGGCATGAGCTCGTAGCGGAGACGGGTGTAGTAGACCACCGACTTATAGGCGGGGTGATTCTCGGGAGCGATGTTGAAGATCTCACGGTAGGGCCACTGACCGTGGGCGCGGAAGAGGGGAGCGAAAGCACCGAACTGATACCAGCGGGTGTTGAGCTCGCGCCATTCCTTCTCGTCGTCGTTCTCGCGACCGGTCATCTGATACTCCTGAGCACCAGCTACGTAGCGGTCCTCGACGCAGAAACCGCCGATGTCCATGGTCCACCAGGGGATGCCTGCGGCGGCGAAGTTGAGACCAGCGGAAATCTGAGCCTTGAGGTCCTCCCAGCGAGTGGCGATGTCGCCGCTCCATGTGGCCGTGGAGTAGCGCTGCTGACCGGCGAAACCGGAGCGGGTGAGGAGGAAGACGCGCTTGTCGGGCTCGACGCCGCGCTGACCGTCGTAGATTGCTTCGGCGTTCATGAGAGCATAGGCGTTGAAGAACTTAGCCGTGGGACCGAGAGCTGTGGGGCCGGCGAGATACTTGCGATACTCGATGTCGGTGCAGTCGCGGATGTTGGGCTCGGAGGCGTCCATCCACCAGGCGTCGATGCCGAGGGGATAGTAGTGATCCTCGATCTGCTGCCAGAAGAGCTTGCGTGCGTCGGGGTCGTAGGCATCATAGAACGATCCGAGGTAGCCGGGACCAACCCAGTCGCGGATGCTGTCGCGGATAGCGCCCTGGTACATCCAGCCTTTGTCGTCAAACTCCTTGAAGTGCTCGGTGGTGGCGTAGAATTTGGGCCAAACCGAGATCATTACTCTGCCGTTGAGGGCGTGGATGCTGTCGACCATTCCCTTGGGGTCGGGGAAACGCTGGCGGTCGAACTCGTGGCTACCCCATGAATCCTGCTCCCAGTGGAGCCAGTCGATGACGATATTGTCGATAGGAATGCCGCGGCGGCGGAATTCGGCGAGTGTGGAGAGGACTTCGTCGGAAGTGTTGTACTTCTCGCGGCTCTGCCAGTAGCCCATCGCCCACTTGGGCATTACGGGCGCCTTGCCGGTGATGGTGCGGTAGCCGGAGATCACTTCATCCATGCTTTCGCCGGTCATGACGTAGTAGTCCTCCTGGCTCTGCATCTCGCCCCACCATGAGAGCTTCATCTCTTCCTCGCGGGAGCGGGGAGCGTAGACGCGCAGACCGCAGTAGCTGACGGCTCCGTTCGGTTCCCAGTCGATCTTGATGGGGACACGCTTCCCTGCCTCAAGATTGACGGAGAACTTGTAGGCGTTGGGGTTCCAAGCAGTGCGCCAGCGCTGGGGGACGACTTCCTTACCGTCGATGTAGATGGTCTGATAGCCGGAGTAGTACATGATGAACTTGTACTCGCCGGTCACCGAGGGCTCGATCTCGCCCTCGTAGGTGACGTGGGAGCCGAAGAAGGGGAAGCTGTCGGGGAGGTTGATGACCTTACGGAGATGCTCGTCGCGGTCGAGGTGCTCGAAATAGATGGAGTCCTCCCGACGGACGAGAGTGTTGTTCTCGGGATCGCGTGCAGGGACGTAGGTGCCTGTGAGTGCGCCTTCCTTGCCGTCCTTGTCGAAGAGCTTAAACACCTGACCGAGCTGCTTGTAAGGCTCGGGATTGCCCCAGCGGACGAGGGAATAGCTGTCCCAGAGGATGCCGTAGTTGTCGGACGACACGATGAATGGGACGGATACTTTGGTGTTGTACTGGAAAAGCTCCTCGTTCTTACCTTTGTAGTTGAATTCGTCGCTCTGGTGCTGTCCGAGACCGTAGATTGCTTCGTCGTCGTTGAGCGAGAGGAAACGCTGAGCCACGGTGTAGCCGTCGGTACCCTCGACGTTGATGGGGGTGAAAGAGCGGCTATCGGGATCCTCAGCCACGATGAGCTTGCCATCGGCGTTGTAGAATTTCACCTCGCCGGAGGAGAGCGAGACGGTGGCGCGGAGTGATGCCGTGGCGACGGAGACGGTGGAGTCGGTCTGTGTCACTTCAAACGGGGCGTCATTCTTCAGGTCGTTGAGCACGGCGAGAGAAGGCTCGTCGGCAAACTTACGGTCGGGGGTGGCTGACACCCGCATGATTTTCTCTCCGAGCACCTTGACGCGCACAAGGCGGGCGTCGGTGGGAGATGACTGCTTTAGACTGACGGTCACACCGTCGTCGTTCTTACTGACAGCACTGCCACATGAGACAGTGAGGAGCGATGCGCCTGCCAGCAACGATGCAATAATGAGATTGGATTTCATCGGTTAGGTTGGTTAAGGCAAGATGAATTATTTAATTTTTATATTATTATTCATTTAGCGGGAGAGGCGGACAGGATGAAGGAATAGGAATGTGGTTCGGTGCCGCTGATGGTGTAGGGGTCGAGGGTGGCGGCTCCCCATGTGTTGATTCCTCCCACGCCGTGGACGTTCATGTCGATGTTGAGGTTGACAAATTCGCCTCGCCGGAGTTGCCAGGGATGTGCAGCGGCAGCAAGAGCATCCTCGTCGTAATCCCACGCACGGATGCATAGGGGAGCGCCGACGGCATCGACGCGCAGAGCAGGAAGGGGGGAGGCGGAGGAGGGGGAGAGGATGAACCAGTCGACATCACAGCGGTTGCCGTTGTCCTGCGGCCTGCTATAGTCGTGCATGAATTCGGAGAGGGGCATGGAGTAGAGCCCTACGGGGTAGCCGCTCTTGCGGTCGGGATAGTTCTCCCATGGTCCTCTGCCGTAGTACTGCACGCTATCCATCGCCACGGGGAGCTTCATGTTCATGCCGAATTTGGGGATAAGAGGAATGTCGGCGCCGTGGTCGGGCTGATAGTCAGCGGATACCTGAATATCGCCGGAGCCGTTAACGGTGTAGGTGAGTGTGTAGGCTGCACCGACGGGCAGACGCATTGAGGCAGTGACAATCACACAGCCGTCGGCAACGTGCGCCTTGATGTCAGTGACCTCGCGGCGTGAGGCTTCGGAGCGCCAGACGGGAGTCATCTTCTCGCGGTAGTACTCGTTGGTGTCCTGATTGTCGTTGACGGGCTTCCAGAAGTAGGGGGCGAGGGGTGCGACGAGGAGTTCGACGCCATCCACTGTCCATGAGGCGAGTGCTCCTGAGGCATCGATGAAGAAGCGGGAGGAGCCGGCGTTGACTTCAAAGCCGCCATTCTTACGTGAATAAGCGGGCGTGGCGCCGGCGGGCTGAATGGCGGGGATAGTGGCGGGTACGAGCTCGAACTGATCGAACGCGACGCTAAATCCGGCGTCAGCCCAGGGATGATCCTCACGCAGACAAGCGTCTACGCGGATCATGGTGGCGGGGAGGGAGGAATCGAAAGCGGGGAGGGGCAGGCTGCCGGCGTCGGGCGTCAGGCTGCCTTCGGCAATCTTCTTACCTCCGACGGTGAGAGAATATCGGTAGTCGTAGGCGTCGAGGGGAGTGAAACTATCGTGGTTGAAAAGCCGGATCGAGTCGCCTTCGAGTGAAAACCAGATCGGCTGATAGATGTGGCGAAGCTCGTAGAAATGGGGGTTGGGGACACGGTCAGGCCCGATGAGCCCGTTGAGACAGAAGTTGCGGTCGTTGGGGTTGTCGCCGAAGTCGCCTCCGTACGCCCAGAATTCGTCAGGTGCGAGGGGGAGGGAGGAAGACGGGCGGAGCGGGGAACCGTCGACAGGCTTGGCGATGCCCTGATCGACCCAGTCCCATACGGCAGCGCCTGCGATGGTGGAGTCGGCGTAGATCACATCCCAGTATTCGCGGAAATTACCGAGGGAGTTGCCCATGGCGTGGGCGTACTCGCGTGAGATGAATGGCTTGTCGGTAACTCCCTGTGCCCATCCGCGGAGAGCCTCGGGGGAGGGATAACCTCCGTCGTAGAGGGCGGAGTAGCGTGGGTTGCAGTCGTAGAAGGGGAGGCGCGAGGGATCCATTGCCACCACGGTGTCGTACATCGCCTGAATGTTGGGTCCGACACCGCCTTCGTTGCCAAGGCTCCAAAGAATGATGCATGGATGGTTGCGATCGCGGCTGACGAGGGATACGGCGCGGTCGACGTGAGCGTCGAGCCAGTCGGGATCATGCCCCATCTCTTCGTTGGCGTAGCCGTAGCCGTGGCTTTCCTGGCAGGCTTCGTCCATGACGTAGATTCCGTAGCGGTCGCAGAGTTCATAGAGTATTGGTCGGTCGGGATAGTGGGAGGTGCGGAGGAAATTGACTCCCGCCTGCTTCATCATGCGGATGTCGCGCTCGACGGTGGCATCGTCGACCCAGCGGCCCGTGCGGGGGTGATGGTCGTGACGGTTGACGCCGCGCAGCTTGACGTTCCTGCCGTTGATCTTGAACACTTCGCCGACAGTCTCTACTTTCTTGAGCCCGAGGTGGTAGTCGTAGCTTTCGATTGTTTTGCCTGATGCGTCGGAGAGTGTGACGGTGTAGGGATAAAGCTCGGGGGTCTCGGCTGACCAGAGGCGCGGGGAGGAAATTGTGGATGTGAGGCTCACGGTGACGGTGTCGCCCGGAGCAATGGCGGGAACAGGTGCAGTGAGATCACGCCCGTCAATCGTCAGGCTAACGACCTGCGGGGCGGTGGGGGAGCCGGCGCGGTTGCAGACGGTGACGTCGGCGGATACGACGGCGCGGTCGAAGCTGGGGGAAAGCTTTCCTTCGACCTTATAGTCGGTGATGTGCGAGAGGGGACGGACCAGCAGACGGACGGGACGGAAGATGCCGCTCAGACGCCACATGTCCTGATCCTCCAGGTAAGATCCGTCGGACCAGCGGTAGACCTCGACGGCAAGGCGGTTGGAGCCGGGGCGGAGGAACGAGGTGACGTCAAATTCGGCGGGTGACATGGAATTCTGGCTGTAACCTACTTTCTTGCCGTTGATCCACAGATACATTGCTGACTTGACGCCTTCGAAACTGAGGGTCACGCAGCTGTCGGCGAGCATAGAGGGGGTAACCTGAAATTCGGTGACGTAGCTTCCTACGGGATTGCGGAGGTCGTGGGCTGTCCAGTCGGTCGGCGGTTCGGTGGTGACGCGGGGGCGATCGCGGAAGAAGGGATAGTTAATATTAATGTAGATGGGAGTGCCGAAGCCCTGCATCTGCCAGTTGCCGGGGACGCTAATGGAATCCCATGTGCTGACATCGAATTCCCCGCGCTCGAATCCCACGGGACGACTGTCGGGGTCGGGTGACCAGCGGAAAGCCCACTTGCCGTCAAGCCAGCGCATGGAGGGGTGGGAGCGCTCGGAGGAGGGCATCTGGAGGGTGACGTGGTAGGGGAGCTTGTTGATGCCGAGGACGTGTGGATTTTCCCAGTCGGGGGCGTCGGTCTCCGTGATGACTTCAAAATCGGAATAAGCCATGTGCTCGCCTCCGGCGAGCGTCTCGGCGTCGAGACGGAGCACAGAGGCTTTGACGGGATCGAAACGTACCGTCTGCCAGATGGGGTTGTTGACGATGTTGGAGAACTCTCCGGAAGCAACCTTCGTCCAGTTGGTCCAGTCGGTGGTGGCGTAGAGGGAATAGTGAGTAACGGTGCCGTCGGAGGTGAGCGAGGGGGGGAGGTAGCGGATTCCGCTGACGGTCCTTGTGCCTCCCGGCTCGATCGCCATCTGTCGGGGCGACATGTAGAAGATGCGGAGGGATGAGGAACGCTTTTCGCCTGAATCGGGGATGTCGGGGGTAAGCTCGGGCGCGTTGTAGACGGAGAGGCGCGAGATGACCGGGCAAGCCTTGCTGTCGGTGACCGTGAAGCGCACCTTATCGGCGGTGACTGTGGGGAAGCAGACGATGCGCCGGCGCCCGATGGTGGTGAGACGTCCGTCGTCGGTGAGGGCGTCGGCGAGAGGACGCCATTCGCCGTTGATCATGGCTTCGAGTGTCCATGCACGGACGCGCTGTCCGAGGGGAATGTGTTCTTCGGCAAGGAAACGGTTGAACGTAACCGGTTTGCCAAAATCGAGGATTATGGAACCATGGGTGACGGAATCGTCGGTTGCCCAGTAGGTGGATGGATCGGAGTCGATGACGTTGGAAGCCGAAAAGCGGGGATCGCCGCCACCACGCACCGAGATAGAAGATGCTTTAGCCTCAGGCGCGAGATCGTGGCTGAATACCTCGCGGATCATGCGGGAGAAAGCCGCTCCGCGTAGGCTGTCGGTGGAGTGGATCCGTCCGTCGGGCATCACGGGGAAATTGAGCAGGAGAGTGGAATTGCGTCCGACGGACTTATAATAGGTGTCCATGAGTTTGGAGAGGCTCTTGACGTTTTCGTCCTCGGCGGTGTGGTAGAACCATCCCGGGCGGATGCTCGTGTTGGTCTCGCCGGGCACCCATGAGTCGCCGCCTTCAAGCCCGAAGTGGAGCATGGACCAGTCGACTTCGCCATCCTTGTTGAGCTGGCTCCAGTTGGTAGCACCTACTTCGCCGGCTTCTGTGCCGACCCACCGGAGGTCGCCGCGGTCGCTTCCGTCGTTCCAGATGAGACAATCGGGCTGTAGCGAGCGGATCATGGCGTAGGTCTCGGGCCACTGGTAATATGTGGTTCGATCGATGTGGCGTGTCTCGTTGGCACCTCCATACCATCCGTCGCCGCCATTTGCGCCGTCGAACCATACTTCAAATATGTCGCCGTAGCCGGTGAGGAGTTCGCGCAGCTGGTTGCGGAAATATGTGACGTACTCAGGCTTGCCGTAGTCGGGGTGGTTGCGGTCCCATGGGGAGAGATAGACGGCAAATTTCAAGCCTTCCTCGCGGCAAGCTTCGGCGAGATCCTTCACGACATCGCCCTGACCGTCGCGCCAGGGGGAATTCTTAACGGAATAATCGGTAAATGCCGAGGGCCATAAGCAGAATCCGCAGTGATGCTTGGCTGTAAAAATAATTCCTGACATCCCCGCGTCCTTACAGACTTTGACCCACTGCCGGACGTCGAGGCGGGCGGGATTGAAAAGCCCTGGGCTTTCATCGCCAAATCCCCATTCCTGATCCGTATAGGTGTTGAGTGAATAATGAATGAAGGCGTACATATCCATGTTCTGCCAACGAATCTGGTCGGGTGACGGGACGGGACCGAAAGGCGCGGGGGGGTCGACTTTGTTGCCTGCCGAGGATGCGAGAGGCAACAAAAGAGCTCCGGCGACGGCGATCCGACGCAGAAAACCGGTTAAATATGAGGCAGAAGGGGTCATACGGGAGGTGTTAACAAGAAGATGTTCCAACGTTGTCAGAGCTGCAAAAATGTGGCAGAAACGGTGCGGAAAACGTGATTTAAGGGGTACGACTTCGGAACGGGGCGAGGGAAGTTGTTTTGTCGTTAACAAAATTAGTATTAATCTAATTAACAAACAACCCCCTTTGGTTAACACAAAGGGGGTCGAATGTTATAATGGTGGTATAGCGGTTATATTTTCGTGTCCGAAATGTTAAATCGCCATGCGGGTAGGTCCAATTCGGAGAGAAAACCGGTGCCGTCAGCGACGCCGCTGATAGTGGGATGGAAGGACTCCGAATTCCTCCATGAAATACTTGGAGAATGAGCGGGGGGAGGAGAAACCGAGCTTAAATGCAACCTCCTGCACATTCAGCTGACTCTCGGCAAGCATCTGGCGAGCCATCTTGAGACGGATGGTACGGATAAATTCGGTGGGCGTCTTGCCGGTGATCTGCTTGATTTTCTTATAGAGATGTACGCGCGACATCCCGATGTGGGCGGAAAGTTCCTCGACGGAGAGGTCGGAGCGGCTCACGTGCTCCTCGATGTAGCGGGTAGCTTTGTCGACAAGCTGAGTGTCGAGAGGAGTAATTTCGAGTTTGTGCGGTTCGGGGTCGATGTAGTTGGGAGCCTGTGTCTGTGCCTGCTGGGAGGAGGGGGATGCGTAGATGAGCTTCTTGAGGCGAAGAGTCAGTACTTCAAGGTTGAATGGTTTTGTGATATAGTCGTCGGCGCCTGCGGTGAGCCCCTCGATCTTAGCCTGAAGCTCGTCCTTGGCGGTGAGCATGATGATGGGAATAGCCTGAGTGTAGGCGTCGCGCTTGAGGCGGCGGGTCAATTCCAGACCGTCCATGACTGGCATCATGATGTCGGTGATGACAACCGCAGGCTGGAAGCCTTCCTCGATAATGCGGTCGAGGGCTTCCTCGCCGTTGGTGGCTGTGACGACCTTGAACTCGTTGCCGAGACCTTCGCGCAGGAAGAGGAGAAGGTCGGTGTTGTCATCGACAAGGAGAACGGTGGGATGCTCGCCGGGAGCCGGGCGACGGCGCTGAATGGGAGCGCGTTGGGGCGCGGCGCCAGGGACTGCCGATGCGGGGGCTGCGGGAGCCGGAGCGGCAACCGGGGCTGCCGAGGGGGCGCCGGGGACGGGAGGTAGCGGGGGGCGAACACCGGGCTGCGCGGGTGCGGCTGCAGGA
>CAMWPM010000041.1 GCA_947176235.1 uncultured Bacteroidales bacterium
GAGATCATGACGGTATTTGGCATGTCACCGTCCGATCCCCCCGAACGGTTGAAAATGATCGGCGCATTAAAGACGTACATAAAGGATGCGATTCTCGACGGAGTGATCCCCAACGACCACGACGCCGCATTCTCTCTCATGCTCTCCCGCGCATCTCAGCTCGGGCTCGATCCCGTTCAATCCTCCCCACAAGCCTAATCCGACTGAAGCCATGTACTACGTCACTAAGCAGATTGAAATCTCAGGCTCACACAGCCTCGACCTGTCCTATCCCTCCAAGTGCTCCGCTCTCCACGGCCACAACTGGATCATCACTGTCCACTGCCGGGCTGCCCAGCTCAACCCCGACGGCATGGTCACCGACTTCACCCACATCAAGCAGCTCCTCACCTCCACGCTCGATCACGCCAACTTCAACGAAGTGCTACCCTTCAATCCCACCGCCGAAAACATCGCCCGCTGGATTTGCGAAAAAATTCCCAATTGCTATCGCGTTGATGTCCAGGAATCTGCGGGCAACACTGCCTCCTACGTCGCTGACTGAAAACGTCCCTTTTTCACCACACTATGACACTGAACGTCAACGAGATATTCTACAGTATCCAGGGTGAAGGCTACCATTCCGGCTCCCCCGCCACCTTCATCCGGCTGGCGGGTTGCAACCTCGCCTGCCACTTCTGCGACACGCGGCATACCGTCCCCTCCATCCCGATGACGCCACAGGCGATCGTAGATGAAGTAAAGCAATATCCCGCTGAATTAGTAATAATTACAGGTGGCGAGCCATCCCTTCAGCCCCTTTCGCTTCTTGTCGATATGCTCCACGAAGCTGCCCGACGCGTCCACATCGAGACCAACGGCACCCGCCCCCTCCCCCACTCCATTGACTGGATCACATGCTCCCCCAAGAAGGCAACAGCCGAATCCCCCCTCCGGATCCCCTACTACGTCCATCCCTCCATCCTTCACCGTGCCGACGAACTTAAGCTTGTCTATGATCCGGAAGGTCCCGATCCCGACTCGATCGCAGCCCGGTTCCACCACCCTTTGCTCTATCTTCAGCCTATGGCGCTTGACGGCTCCGACAACGCTCCCGCCACCGTTGCCTACATCCTCTCCCATCCACACTGGCGTCTCTCCGCCCAGATTCATCGCCTGCTCAACTTCCGTTGACATCCCCCGTGACCCGTGTGCCGAGTCTAAAAAACTGCTAAAATTGGGATCTCCTTTGTCTGTTTGAATTTTTTTTACTATTTTTGCAAAATCCGATGCAATAAATCCACGCATCAGGAGTTGAATTCTCATCCATATCACTTATTTTTTTAACTACATAAATTCCTTTCTGCCTATAGCCCGACATCTACTCTTTTATTAATTGAAAATCAAGAATTAGATGACTAATACTACCCGCCCCACCGACGAGCAGCTGGTGCAGGCTTATATTTCGGGCGACAACCATGCCTTCGACATTCTTCTTGAGCGTTACAGGCAGAAGGTATTCTCGCAGATTCTTTTTCACGTACGCGACACTGAGACAGCCAACGACCTGTTTCAGGAAGTCTTCATGAAAGTTATCATTAAGTTGCGCGACGACCGCTACACCGAAGTCGGAAAATTCTCCGGTTGGCTCACACGCCTCACCAACAATATGGTTATGGATCATTTCCGCCAGCAGGCTTCAGCCGGTGGTATTCCGCCCCTTTCCACCGACGACACCGATTATGACCTTCTCAACCGCCGCGAACTCAGCGTTGAGGCAGTCGAGCAGGCTATTTGCAGCCGTCAGATCCGAGAGGATGCGCTTCGCGTCATGAACGCCCTCCCCGAGGCTCAGCGTCAGATTATCGAGATGCGCTTCTTCCTCGACATGAGTTTCAAGGAGATTGCCGACGCAACCGGCGTGAGCATCAACACCGCCCTCGGCCGTATGCGCTACGCCATCCTCAACATGCGGAAGATCGTCCGCGACAACGCCATCGCCCTCGACTCCTATTAACTTTTATAAAAACCATCCTCCTGCGTAAATCCGACAGGAACGCAACCACGCATAAAAGAGGCGGGGAGTCGAAATTCGACTCCCCGCCTTAATCTTTTTTTTACTTTTAGTCTTATACCATCAGACCCGGTGCTACCCAGGCAGCTACATCCGTGTCACCCCACAGGTCTGCCACTGTCAGCCAGACGATCAGAAGGATGATTAATACGATTGCTCCGATGGCAGCCCAGAGGCTCCAACCATTATTGCGGCGGTTTTTCTTGTCGTGTCCCATAATATCTTTGTGTTTTAGCTGTTAATTGTAAGTGTGATTTGTTGTTTTGTTTGTATAACATTTCAACCGCGCATTTGGTTCAACCGCTTTATTTTCTTATTTTTGCATATTGTTATAGGTCTCCCGCCATGCGGACGGACTTTTCACTATTTAATTGATTGATTTACAAATGGAAAAGATCATACTCACCGGCGATCGCCCCACTGGTCGTCTTCATCTCGGTCACTACGTCGGTTCACTCAAACGTCGTGTCGAACTTCAGAATTCCGGACTTTTCGACAAAATCTACGTCATGATTGCCGATGCGCAGGCGCTCACCGACAATGCCGACAACCCCGAGAAAGTTCGTCAGAACGTCATCGAAGTAGCCCTTGACTATCTTTCTGTTGGGCTTGACCCCGACAAGACCACAATTTTCATCCAGTCACAGGTTCCCGAACTCACCGAACTCGCATTCTACTACATGAATCTCGTCACCGTCTCCCGCGTACAGCGCAACCCCACCGTAAAGACCGAGATCAAGATGCGCAACTTCGAGCAGAGCATCCCCGTAGGATTCTTCTGCTACCCCGTCAGCCAGGCGAGCGACATCACCGCGTTCAAGGCTACAACAGTCCCCGTCGGCGAAGATCAGGCACCCATGATCGAACTCACACGCGAGATTGTGGATCGTTTCAACTCCAT
This sequence comes from uncultured Bacteroidales bacterium, assembly GCA_947176235.1. Classification (GTDB taxonomy): domain Bacteria; phylum Bacteroidota; class Bacteroidia; order Bacteroidales; family Muribaculaceae; genus CAMWPM01. The sequence continues at coordinate 2,955 of CAMWPM010000041.1, forward strand.
CTATGGTCCCACGCTCGTTAAGCCCGAAATCCTCCTCCCCGACAACGCCGCTTGCCTCCGCCTGCCCGGCACCGACGGCAAGGCTAAGATGAGTAAATCCCTCGGCAACTGCATCTACCTCTCCGACACACCCAAAGCCGTTGCCAAAGGCGTGAAGGGCATGTACACCGACCCCCTCCACCTCAACATCGACGACCCCGGGCATCTCGAAGGCAACTGCCCCTTCATTTATCTTGACGCATTCTGCCGCGACGAGCACTTCTCCCGCTATCTCCCTGCCTACGCCAACCTTCAGGAACTCAAGGACCACTACGTCCGTGGCGGAGTAGGCGACGGCACAGTCAAGAAGCTCCTTATCAGCATTCTTGAAGAAGAGCTTGCTCCGCTCCGCGAGCGGCGCGCACGCTACGAAAAGGACATCCCCGGCGTCTACGACATCCTGCGTCGCGGTTGCGAGGAAGCTCGCGCAGCCGCAGCACGCACCCTCGACGAAGTCCGCGCTGCAATGAAAATCAACTACTTCGACGATCCTGCCCTCATCCGCGAGCAGGCTGAGAAGTATGCTGCCGCCCACAAGTAACCCCTCCCATCTTCCCCATAGGCTCTGTGTCATTTTTCTGCCACAGAGCCTTTTCTCTCCTCTCCCTCAACTTTTATTGATGTCGGAATGTTAATAATTTACACATTGCCCCTGCGGCGACGTGACGCTTATTCATCCCATTATTCAATAACACGTTATTTATGAGACATATCAATCGACTGAGAGGATGGTTATTCATGGCACTGGCAGCATTCGCTGCCTCAGGGTTTGCTGCGAACCCCGACTTGGGCGACATTCGGTCCCTGTCGCTCGATTCTTGCCGCTCCATGGCTCTCGCCCACAACAAGACCATGCTTATCAGTGCCGAGCGTATCCGTCAGGCAGGTTACGACAAGCAGCAGGCTTTTGCCGCCTACCTCCCGGCTATTGACTTCACCGGCACCTACTTCTACAACCAGAAAAACCTCTCCATTTTCGACTCCGATCAGCATCTCCCGATTCAGAATTTCAACCCTGAGACCGGGAAATACGACTTTTCGCTCGTCACCGATCCCAAGACCGGCATGCCCGTCAAGGGTCCCGATGGTCAGTACATCCCCCAGCAGGTCGCCTATCTTCCCAAGGAATCGATGACCTACAACATCCACAACGTCTTTGCCGGAGCTCTCACCCTCACCCAGCCCGTCTACATGGGCGGTAAGATTGTCGCAATGAACAAGCTCACCGGATTTGCCGAAGAACTCGCACGCAAACAGAAGGACAGCAAGGCACAGGACATCATCTACGCCGTCGACGGCGCCTACTGGCAGGTCGTCTCGCTGGAAGCGAAAAAGGATGTCGCCACCACCTACGTCGCACTCCTCGATTCCCTTAGCCGCAACGTCGCCACTATGGTGCGCGTCGGAGTTGCCACAAAGTCCGATCAGCTTTCTGTCGACGTCAAGCTTAACGAGGCACAGATCGACCTCACCCGCGTCGAGAATGGTCTCACACTCTCCCGCATGGCTCTCGCACAGCTCTGCGGGCTCCCCCTCGACCTCCCCGTTGTCCTCACCGATTCGATTATCACCGACAACCCTGTCGACGACACTCACCTCGCCGCCACCACCTACGACATGGAGGAGGTCTACTCACGTCGCCCCGACATCGCCTCCCTTCAGCTTGGAGTCAAGATTATGGGACAGGAAAAGAAAGTCGCCATGTCATCGATGCTCCCCAATGTAGCCCTCGTCGGAGCCTACTCCTTCAGCAATCCCAACCTCTATAACGGATTCAAGCGCGATTTCGCCGGAGCTTTCTCCGTCGGAGTCATGGTTTCCGTCCCCATCTGGCATTGGGGTGGCAACTACAATAAGTATCGTTCAGCACGTTCCGCCGAGACTATCATGAAGCTCCAGCTTGCCGACGCTAAGGAAATGGTGACCCTGCAGGTCACTCAGGCTGCCTTCAAGTCACGCGAGGCGGTCAAGACCATGCTCATGACCGTCCGCAACCAGCAGTCGGCTGACGAGAATCTGCGTCAGGCACGCCTTTCGTTCCGCGAAGGCATGGCAACCACCGACAATGTCCTTGCCGCACAGACAGCTTGGCTTAAAGCCGCCTCCGAGAAGATCGACGCTGCCATCGAGATGCGCCTCTGCGACGTCTACCTCTCCAAGGTCCTCGGCACTATGACATATTGACACCCCTCTTTTCACGATTTTCAACTTTAAAGCTATTCTTTTATCATGGCTACTCAAAATACCACCCCCGCGCAGGAAAACCGCTCCCTCCTCATCTCCCTCGGCGTCGTCATCGTTGTCGTCGCCCTTCTTGCCATCATTGGATTCGTATTCATCAAGCAACCCGCCCCCATCATTGAAGGTCAGGCTGACGCTACTTCAGTCCGCGTTTCCGGCAAGCTTCCCGGAAGAGTCGTTGAGTTCTACGTTTCCGAAGGCGACAACGTCCACGCCGGCGACACTCTCGTCCACATCCATTCCTCCGTTGCCGAAGCCCAGCTTCTGCAGGCTGAGGGCATGGAAAGCGTCGCAAAGGCTCTCAATCAGAAAGTCGACGCCGGCACCCGCTCGCAGATAATCCAGACCGCCTATCAGATGTGGCAGCAGGCTGACGCCGCCGTCGGCATCACACGCAAGACCTACGAGCGCATGGAGACCCTCTACAAGGAGAACGTGATTTCCGAGCAGAAGCGCGATGAAGCTAAGGCAGCCTACGATGCAGCCGTGGCTGCCGAGCGCGCTGCCAAGAGTCAGTGGGAACTTGCCAAATCCGGAGCACAGAGCGAGGACAAAGCCTCCGCACGAGCCATGGTCGACGTTGCCCGCGGTGGTGTCGAGCAGGTCCAGGCTCTTCTTGAGGATCAGTATCTCGTAGCACCGTGCGACGGTCAGATCGACGAGATCTATCCCGAAGTCAGCGAGCTTGTGGCACTCGGAGCACCAATCATGAGCGTACTCCGCACCGACGACAAGTGGGTAACGTTCAACGTCCGCGAGGAGCTTCTCAACGACCTCACTATGGGCAAGGAAATCGACGTCATGATTCCCGCGCTCGACCACAAGGTCGTGAAGGCTAAGATATTCTACATCCGCGACCTCGGAAGCTACGCCGTTTGGCGCGCCACAAAAGCCACCGGCGACTGGGATAGCCGAACTTTCCAGGTTAAGGCTCGTCCCGTCGAAGCCATCCCCGACCTCCGTCCCGGCATGACCGTCCTCCTCAACGAATAACCCACCCTACTCCTAACTCCTAACTCCCAACTCCCCCATGTCAACCAATATCGGATTATGTGACACGATGAGGCGCGAATGTCGCAGGCTCGTCTCCCGCAAGGTCTACATCTTTGCGATGGTGCTCGTGCCGGTCATTTCAGCACTCTTCTTTCTCACTCTCCAGAGCGAGGGATTGCCACTGAAGGCGCCCACTTCGGTTATCGACATGGACCATTCGAGGCTGTCCCACAATTTTGTCCGCTCAATGCAGGCAAACGAACTCGTCAACATCACATCCGAGAGCCTCTCTTTCCACGATGCGATGGACAAGCTTCAGCGTGGCGAGATTTTCGGATTCTACGTCATTCCTCAGAACTTCGAGAAGGACGTAATCGGAGGTCGTGACTGCACTCTCTCCTACTACACCAACATCACCTTCTACGTCCCCGGATCTCTCGTCCTCAACGGATTCACACGAATGTCCGTAACCGAGAACGGCGAGATCGCATCCGGCAAACTCGCCTCAAAAGGCATCAGCGACCGCCTCACCACAGTCCTCCTCAATCCCGTCGACGTGCAGGTCAACACCATCGGCAACCCCTGGCTCAACTATTCCGTCTATCTCTCCAACTCCTTCATTCCCTGCCTTCTCCAGCTCATGATAATGCTTATGACCGTTTTCTCCGTCGTAAGCGAAATCAAGCACGGCACCTCACCCGAGTGGATGCGCACCGCACGCGGATCTCTCCTCATTGCCCTCCTCGGCAAATTCATCCCCCAGACCATCCTTTTCACAGCCGTCGGCTACCTTATTGACGCCATGCTCTACGGCTATTGGCAATTCCCCGTCGGACATCTCGGCAACATGCTCATCGCCATGCCGCTCTTTGTCATCGCATCCCAGTCGCTCGGACTGATTTTCGTGTCCGCTGTTCCCAATCCCCGCCTTGCCCTCTCCATGGCATCCCTTATCGGCATCCTCGCATTCTCCGTTGCCGGATTCAGTTACCCTGTAGCTTCGATGTACGGTGCCATCGGCATCTTCAGCTACATTCTCCCCATCCGCTGGTACTTCTTAATCTACATCGACCAGGCGCTCAATGGCATTCCGCTCTATTTCTCCCGCCTCTACTACGCCGCTCTTCTCGTTTTCCCTCTCGTAGTCCCCGCCGTCGCATGGCATCTCCGCCGTGCCCTACTTCGACCGGTCTACGTCCCCTAATCCATCCCTTCTGCTATGAACGGTACTCTGCATGACATAAAACAATGGTTCATCGACCTTGCTCTCGTATTCCGACGCGAGATGCACCTGGTCGTCACCGATGCCGGTGCCCTGATCTTCTTCATCGGGCTCCCGCTTCTCTACCCCCTTGTCTACACTCTCATCTACAACCCCGAGGTCGTCCGCGACATCCCCACCGTTATCGTTGACAACAGCCGTACGGCTCGTTCACGCGAACTCGTCCGCAATGCCGACGCCACCGAAGCCATCAATGTTGTTGGCTATGCCACCGACATGGCGGATGCACGCCGGCGGATGAACGAAAAAGAGTGTTATGGCATCATGCTCATTCCCGAGGACTATTCCAAGTGGACCGGACGCGGCGAGCAGAGCCACGTCACCTTCTACTGCGAGATGAGCCTCCTACTCCGCTACCGCTCCTACCTCCAGGCGCTCACGCCACTGCAGCTCGCCACCGGTGCCGACATCCGCACCGAGCTTATCTCCTCCCTCGGAGCCGAAAGCATGTCACAGGGAGCCACTATCAATGCTGTTCCCACCTATCTCGGCGACACTCAGCAGGGATTCGCATCATTCATCATTCCCGGCATCATCATCCTGATCCTCCAGCAGAGCATGGTGCTCGGCATCACTCTGCTTGCCGGCACCTCGCGCGACCGTCGCGCTGCCAACGGCGGCATTGACCCCCTCGAAATCCCTGCATCCCCCTCTGCCACTCTCATAGGCAAGATGCTCACCTACGTGGTCATCTACCTCCCCATGACCATCTACGTCCTCCATTACGTGCCCTTGTTCTTCTCGCTCCCCCACATCGGAGCGGCTGCCGACTATCTTCTTTTCTCCATCCCGCTCCTCGTGGCATCAGCTTTCTTCGGGCTCACGCTTCAGGTGCTTGTCAAGGAACGCGAGACGGCATTCGTGGTCGTGGTGTTCACATCTGCCATATTCCTCTTCCTCTCCGGACTCACATGGCCCCGCTATGCCACCTACTTCCCATGGAACATACTTGGCGACGCCATCCCGGCCGTGTGGGGTGCCGAAGGATTCGTACGCATCAACTCCAATGGAGCCACTCTCTCGCAGCAGGAACATTGCTTCAACATGATGTGGATTCTCGCCGCCATCTATTTCGTCACCTCCTACATTCTTCTCCGCATCGAGCGCCGGCGCATTTGCCGTGGCTACCGTCCCTCCCCCGCCCCGCTGTCCGAATAATATTCTTTTTTTCCACATAATTTGAGGGTTGTTGTCAGGATATTTACTATCTTTGCCAATAACCCCCTTTCTCCGTTGAAATCTCTTATCCGTTTTAATCGAAAACACTTCTACCATGGCAGCTAACCGTACACGCCGACTTGCTATCCTCAAGAACGATCCCTGGCTCGAACCTTTCGCCGACGCTATCAACGGCCGTCACGCCGACGCCGTCAACAAGGAAATTGAGCTTCTCGGCGGACGTCCACGCAAAGGCGTCCGGTCCCTCGACTCTTTTGCCAACGCCCACAATTATTTCGGGCTTCACCGCAACCCCGACGGCTCCTGGACGTTCCGCGAGTGGGCGCCCAACGCCACCGCCATAAGCCTCATAGGCGATTTCAGCGACTGGCAGGAACAGGCGCGCTACACCCTCCACCCCGTCGGTGACAACGGAGTATGGGAAGTCACGCTACGTCCTTCCGACCTTCACCACGGCGATCTCTACAAGATGAAAGTCCACTGGAACGGAGGAGAAGGCGAGCGAATCCCAGCCTATGCCACCCGCGTCGTTCAGGACCCCGACACCCACATCTTCTCTGCCCAGGTCTGGGCGCCCGACGCTCCTTTCGATTGGAAAGTCACCGATTTCCGTCCCGACGTTGCACCGCTGCTCATCTACGAGTGCCACATCGGCATGGCGCAGCAGCGTGAAGGCGTCGGTACCTACACCGAGTTCCGCGACCTCATTCTCCCCCGCATAGCCGCCGACGGCTACAACGCCATTCAGATCATGGCTATCCAGGAGCACCCCTACTACGGCTCGTTCGGCTACCACGTTTCGAGCTTCTTCGCCGCCTCCTCCCGCTTCGGCACCCCCGACGACCTCAAGAGTCTTATTGACCGTGCCCACGAACTCGGCATAGCAGTCATCATGGATATCGTCCACTCCCACGCCGTCAAGAACGAAGTTGAGGGTCTCGGGCGCCTCGACGGAAGTTACGATCAGTATTTCTACGGCGATTCACGCCGCGAGCACCCTGCATGGGACTCTCTTTGCTTCGACTACGGAAAAAACGAAGTGCTCCACTTCCTCCTCTCCAACTGCAAGTACTGGATGGAGGAGTATCACTTCGACGGTTTCCGCTTCGACGGCGTGACATCCATGCTCTATTATAGCCATGGTCTCGGACAGGCTTTCGGATCCTACGACGATTACTATAACGGCGGTCAGGACACCAACGCAATCACCTACCTCACCCTTGCCAACAAGCTTATCCACGCCATCAATCCCTACGCCATCACCATTGCCGAGGAAATGAGCGGCATGCCCGGACTCGCGGTTCCATTCGCCGACGGCGGCATCGGTTTCGACTACCGTATGGCTATGGGCATCCCCGACTATTGGATCAAGACCCTCAAGGAAAAGAAGGACGAGGATTGGCATCCCACATCCATCTTCTGGGAACTCACGAATCGTCGCGCCGACGAAAAGACTATTTCCTACGTCGAGAGCCACGATCAGGCGCTCGTCGGTGACAAGACCGTCATCTTCCGCCTCATCGACGATCAGATGTACTGGCACATGACCAAGGGCGACGACAATATGGCGGTAGCACGTGGCATCGCCCTCCACAAGATGATCCGCCTCGTAACTCTCGCCACCATCAACGGTGGCTACCTCAACTTCATGGGCAACGAGTTTGGTCACCCCGAATGGATCGACTTCCCCCGCGAAGGTAACGGTTGGAGCTACAAGTATGCTCGCCGCCAGTGGGACCTCGTCGACCGCGACGACCTCCAGTATCAGTACCTCAACGACTGGGACAACGCAATGGTCGAACTCGTATCCGGCATCAACCACTTCCAGGCTCTCCCGATCGAAAAGCTTTGGGAGAAGGACGACGATCAGGTGCTCGCGTTTCGGCGCGGCGACCTCGTGTTTGTGTTCAACTTCAATCCCTCCAAGTCATTCTCCGGTTACGGTATCCTGACCCATCCCGGATCCTACCGCGTGATCCTCTCAAGCGACAGTCCACGCTTCGGTGGCTACGGCAACATTGACGAATCAGTCACCCACTTCACCGTCACCGATCCCCTCTACGCACCCATCGGAAAGGAATGGCTGAAGCTCTACATCCCCGCACGCTCCTGCCAGGTTCTCCGGCTCGAATCCCACCGTCCCGCTCCACGCCGTGCCTCCAAGTCCGATTCCTCCGGTTCCGGCAAAAAATGACTGGTGACGCCGGTTCAGGCTCACCCACATCCCCGACCATTCATTTTTCACTTACGCAAACCTGCATATTTCCTGAATTACAATGACTCCGGCTTCCACCTCCGGCACTTCCTCCTCCCCAGCTCCCTGGTGGCGCAAGGCGTTGCGCTACGTTATCCCGCTCGTCATCACCGTCGGGCTCTGTTACGTCCTCTTCACCGGTATCAACCTCGGTGAGATCGTCGACATCATTCGGCGTGACTGCAATTTCTGGTGGATAGGTCTCGGACTTGTCATCAGCATCTTCTCCCACATCTTCCGTGCCATGCGGTGGGGCATACAGCTTCGCGCCCTCAACGTCCACGCCTCTCTTTGGTGGCTCACCCTTAGCGTGTTCGGCACCTACGCCGTCAATCTCGTTTTCCCTCGCCTCGGTGAAGTCTGGCGCCCCGGATTCATTGCTGAGCGTCAGCACGCGCCATTCACCACCGTATTCGGTTCTATGGTAGCCGACCGTCTCGCCGACACCCTCACCGTCCTTTGCCTCACCGTCATCACCTTCCTCCTCGCTTCTCCGGCTCTCCTCGCTTTCCTTGAACGCTATCCCGAAGTCTATCAGGGTATAGTTAAAGCCATCCACTCTCCCTTCGTCTGGGCTGCCGCAGTCATCTGTATCGCCGGCATCTGGTGGTTTCTACGCCACAAGTCCGACAATCGCGTGGTTCTCAAGATCAAGGAATTTGTCAATGGTCTTTGGCAGGGATTCATCGTTCTCTTCCGCATGAAGGGTAGAGGTCGCTGGCTTCTCCTCACCGTCGCCATCTGGGGTTGCTACTACCTGCAGCTCTATGTTGCCTTCTTCGCATTTCCCTTCACCCGCGAGGTTCTTGCCGAGCACGGCGCGCTTGCCGTCCTCGTTTGCTTCGTCCTTTCGAGCATTGCCATGGGCATTCCCGCCAACGGCGGCATCGGACCATGGCAGATTGCCGTCATATTCGGACTGTCGATCTACATGCCATCAGCCATTGGTCCTGAAGGAGCTGAGATGTTTAAGGTCAACTCCACAGCTTTTGCCAATCTTGTCCTCGGTTGCCAGACGTTGATGGTGATTCTCCTCGGCATCTTCACATTCACCTGCATCTCAATCGACAAGCGCCGTCACATTCGCCGCATCCATCAATGATTTTCTCCCCCCACGGCGCCCCCGACGTCCGCATCTGCGTTACTTCCCTTCCTGCCCCCGCACCGGCGATAAGTCAGCGCGAAGCCGAGCGCCTTTGTGCGGCATCGGCTCTCCGACACCTTCTTTCTGATCTGCATCTACCCTTACCTTCTGACGCATATCCCCTGATCTCACATCTCCCCTCAGGCGCCCCCTTCATTCCGTCTCATCCCGAGTTATTCCTCTCTGTCAGCCACAGTGCCATGCACGTTGCCGTGGCTGTCAGTGCCTCGCGCCCCGTAGGCATTGACATAGAGCGATGGCGACCCTCACTGCTGAAAGTCGCCCGCCGTTTCTTGTCCGATTCCGAATTTCCCAATTTTTCTTCTTTTCCACGCTCACTCCTCACGGCATGGACCATCAAGGAAGCCACGTTCAAGCTTCTCAACTCCCCCGGCTTGCTCTCCGAGCCGCCTCGTGTTATGACGTCACTGCCGCTTTTCAGTCCTGATGTCAGACTCCACGTTATCGACGTCAGTCAGAACGGTGATCAGATTCTCACCATCGCCCTGATGCACCGCCCCCACCGGTAAATCCGCCGCCGAAGCTGCCGCCGGAGAATCCTCCTCCCCCGCCTCCGCCTCTGCCTCCGAATCCGGGGACAATCACCACAGGAGCCTGTCGCGGTATCGTGTAACGCTCCGTGTGATCAAAGCCGCAGTGCTCGCAGTGATACATTCTTTCCCCCTCACCGGCTGATAAGGTTGTGGCGGGTCTCACTATTCTCGAATTGTAAAGTTTATAGGCGCGGAATCCGCAGCGCGGACATTTCTTGTACTGGCTTCCGGCTACCGGAAAACTCTCCACTCTCCCGTACCCGCAGTCGCTGCACTCCCATGTGTCATGTTCCATCGAGTTCAGCCTTCTTTCGGTCAATTGTCCCGACGATAGCCACCGCTCGTCGCTTCCTGGCTTCAGATACGTCATTTTTCCTCCGCAGCGCGGGCACTTTCTCGCCTTGTATCGCAGATTTTTAAGAAGCCGTGCGTAAGGAATATAGATTATTATCGGGATGAACAGCCCCACGCATAGGCTCAGCAGCATCGTGATCTTAAGCTGTTTTAGCGCCTCGTAAGCTTTTCTTGTATCTTTTCGGTTTTTGAAGTAGGCGATTCCGAATGCCGTGCCCGAAGCCACCAGCCAGAGTCCCCCCCAGCAGATAAGAAAGGTCAGTATGTCGCCCCAGTCCTCTTCCGCCGGCTGGCGTTGATCATTCCGGTAGCGCGACATCAGTTCCTCCGTGGCATCAGGATCATTGATTACAGTCGACAGCGCCGACAGCGTGGCGACTAAGCCCCCGTCATAGTCGCCCTCCCTGAAACGCGGAAACATCTCGTTGCGCAGGATTCTTGACGCCACTACGTCGGGCACCACACCCTCCATCCCGTAGCCGGTTCTTATCACGGCGGAGCGGTCATTGATCGCCACCACCACAAGCATGCCGTTGCTCTTATCCTTCTTGCCGATCCCCCATTCCTCGAAAAGGCGCGTGGCATAGTCGTCGATGTCATGATCTTCATCCAGATCATTCACCACCACAGCCACGACCTCAGCCGAAGTCTTCCGCCAGATGTCACCCATGATCGAGTCAGCCACAGCTTGTGCCGTCGCCGAGATCACTCCATCCGGATTCGAAAGATAGCGTGTACGGTCTGCCACATGGACGTTCGGCACATCCTTCACCTCCATCGCTATCATGCCGATTCCCGAAAGGATCAGCATCAGGGGCAGGAGCAGAAGGCTTCGCCATCTTCCCGTTTCGGTTTCGTAGGTGTATCTGGTAATCTTGTTCATTATGTCCGTAAGTTCTTCTTTTTGTCAGTCTTATGGGTTTTCTTTTCCTCACACTGCCGGCAGACTCATGCCGAGCAGTTTGCGGTAGAGGTCGAGGGCGTAGACGTCTGTCATACCCGAAATATGATCGAGCACCGACTGTATTTTCCCGAATAAATCGGGATTCCCCGCATCGTATTGCTCCGGCACCTTGCTTAGCAGAAGCTTCGAATAGTTCTGATCCGGATGTCTCACGGCGTGGATGAATTTCTCTAAGAGCGTCGTGACTATGCGGTTACCCGCCAGCTCTATGTCCACCACATCCCCCGCGTTGTAGATTCTGGCGTACGACAGGCGGCTGCATGCCGCATATCCCTCTTTTTCTCTTTCAGGTATGCGGTTCAGCAGCGATCCTTCGAATCTTCCTTCCATTATCTTATCCTCGTGCTTGGTGAAAGCCTCCGCGCAGCAGTCCACGAGCCGCCCTATCACGCACGATCGCAGATACGCTATCCGTTCGTTCGGATCCTCCACATGCTCCATCACTCTCTCCATCCGCTCTCTTCTCTCCGGATCAAAAAAACCTAAGAGAAGCGGTATCACTTCCGTCGGGCTGAGGATGCGCAGTTTGCAGGCATCCTCGATGTCCATTACCTCGTAGCAGATGTCGTCGGCTGCCTCGACGATATAGACGAGTGGATGACGCGCGTAGCTCACAAGCCCGTCCTCCCTCTCATGTCTGAGCATTCCTAATTCCTCGGCTATCTTCACGAAGTCATCCTTCTCGCTTGTGAAAAACCCGAATTTTCCCTTGCCTCCGGCGAGCGTCGACTCGTAGGGGTATTTCACGATCGAGGCAAGCGTGGAGTAAGTCATGGCGAACCCGCCGTTTCTCCTCCCCTTGAAGCTGTGCGTCAGCAGGCGGAAAGCGTTCGCGTTCCCCTCGAAGTTTATCAGGTCGTTCCATTGGGCGTCCGTCAGACTCTCCTTCAGCACCCTCCCCTCCCCTTCCGAGAAGAAGGTCGAGATCGACTTCTCGCCCGAGTGACCGAACGGAGGATTGCCCAGGTCATGTGCCAGACAGGCTGCCCCGACGATTTCGCCCAGCGACTCAAGGCTTTCCACCCACTCCTCTCCCGCGTATCGCTTTCTGAGCGCTCTCGACACCTCGTTGGCTATCGACCGCCCCACGCACGACACCTCCAGACTGTGCGTCAGCCTGTTGTGTACGAACACACTGCCCGGCAGCGGAAACACCTGCGTCTTGTTCTGTAGCCTCCTGAACGGCGCCGAGAACACCAGTCTGTCGTGATCTCGCTGGAAGTCGCTGCGGCTCTCCTGACGTCGGGGATCATGGTAATTTTCGAGTCCGAACCGCTTGTCACATATCAGTCGGCTCCACTGCATCTTCGGTCGCGGATGTGTCGATGTCGTCATATTTCTGGAATAGGAAATCATTATAGGGGAATCGTGTCAGATGCACTTCTTTCGCTTTTTCGTAGAGCATGGACTTAAGCTCGTCCACGCCCTGACCCGTCTTTGCCGAGATAAACACGCAGTTGTCTGTTATGCGGCTCATCCACGAGGCTTTAAGTTCCTCCAGCGACACGTTTTCGCGCGTCGCCGGTGTCAGGTCATCCTCATCCTTCGGCTTGTAGGTGAAGGCGTCGATCTTATTGAACACCATGATCATCGGCTTGTCTGCCGACCCGCAGATGTCACGCAGCGTCTTGTTCACCACCTCGATCTGCTCCTCGAACTGGGGGTGGCTGATATCCACCACATGCACCAGTATGTCAGCGTCTCTCACCTCGTCGAGCGTCGACTTGAACGAATCCACCAGATGCGTCGGAAGCTTCCTGATGAATCCCACCGTGTCTGTGAGCAGGAACGGCAGATTGTCGATGATCACCTTCCTCACTGTCGTGTCCAGCGTCGCAAACAGCTTGTTCTCCGCAAACACATCGCTCTTGCTGAGCAGATTCATCAGCGTCGATTTACCAACGTTCGTGTACCCCACGAGCGCCACTCGTGTCAGTTTCCCGCGGTTCTTGCGCTGGATCGACTTCTGGCGGTCGATATTTCTCAGTTCCTCCTTCAGCCGGGCTATCTTGTCAAGGATGATTCGGCGGTCGGTTTCTATCTGAGTTTCACCCGGTCCGCGCATGCCTATACCGCCGCGCTGTCTCTCGAGGTGCGTCCAGAGCCTGGTCAGGCGCGGCAGCAGATACTGGTATTGGGCGAGTTCCACCTGCGTTTTCGCATTTGCGGTCTGAGCGCGTTTTGCGAAGATGTCAAGGATGAGGCTTGTGCGGTCCAGGATTTTCACCTGAAGCTCCTTCTCAATGTTCGACACCTGCTTCGTCGTCAGGTCATCGTCGAAGATCACCATCCCTATGTCGTTGTTCTCCACGTACTCCTTGATTTCGTCAAGCTTACCCTTACCCACAAACGTTCGCGGATTAGGATAGTCAAGCTTCTGCACAAACCGTGCCACTGTCACCGCACCCGCAGTGTCAGCCAGAAATGCAAGCTCGTCGAGATATTCATTCACCTTCGTCTCGTTTTGCTGCTGAGTGATCAGCCCCACGAGCACCGTGCGTTCAGTCGTTTCCTTTTCTATTATCAGGTCTTTCATAATTCATTTGTCGGATATGTGTGCGTCAATGACGACGATATGATGCATACGTTATCGCAGCATACATGCGTCATAATCACTAACGCACAAGCCCATTGCAAAGTTAACCATAATTTCCGAAATTCCCATCCTCCACCCCAAAATCCCCTCTCTCCACTCCCCTCTATCACCTCTCATACTTAATCCTGAACCTGTCGAGAAGAACCTTGAAATTATCCTGTGCTGTCAGACAGGTATCCATCAGATAGCCCTTTATTCCAGGCCAGTTGCGCAACCCGTTATAATAGTACATCTTTAATTCTTCGGTAATTATGAACGGTACTTGTCCCGATCTCAGGCACTCACGGAACATTATCAGTCTGCCCACTCTTCCGTTTCCGTCCTGGAAAGGATGGATTGCCTCAAACCACTGATGAAAATCAATAATATCCTCCAGTGTCACCGACTTCTTCGTATTGTAATCTCTAAGAAGATTCATCATCTCCTTATGCACGTTTTCTGGGGCAACCGTGTCACAGCCCCCTACCTCATTAGGCAGCAACTTGTACTCTCCTACCCTGAACCACTTCTTGCTCTCATCCGACGTCCCCGACTTTATCAGAAAATGAAGATGCTTCACAAATGCCTCTGATAGCTTTTCCTCTGTTCTGTCTATGATAAAGTCAATCGCCCTAAAATGATTTGTCGTCTCAATTATGTCGTCGACATTCACCGACCGGTCAGTGACTCCTATTGTATTCGTCTCAAATATATATCGGGTCTGATCATGAGTTAGCCTGCTCCCCTCGATATGATTGGAATTATATGTCAGGTCAACCTGGATGCGATGATAGATTCCTCCCTTCGTTTTCCCTGCCTTTTGTTCTCTCAGACATGACAGCAACGGGGAGATTTTCGATGATTTTCTTCGCTTTGGCAACTCGGCTTCTGCTGGAATATTCCACGTCTTTCCGACGAGATACGCTCCTCCGATTTTACCCTGCGCACAATAATTCCTGGCTGTTCGCTCAGCCACTCCATGCATCTCTGCCCAGTCCTTTACTGATATATATTCCATCTATCGGCAAACTTTTTTATTGAATTTCATCGCAAATTTACCAAAACTTGCCGATATCGGCAAATTACACCCCAAAATCTCCACTCCCCACTCCCCACTCTTCACTCTCCTCTCTCCTCTCTCCACTCTCCACTCTCCTCTCTCCACTCTCCTCTCTCCTCTCTCCGCTCTCCGCTCTCCGCTCTCCTCTTTCCGCTCCCCACGATTAATCTGACACATTTACGCCCTGAAATCAAACATTTTTATTACCTTTGCACTCCATTTTATCACATCTGTCGCACAAATTAACCGAGATACAGCGGCGAAACTCTATTGCCAATTATTTAACCACCGGTCATAATTATGAAAGTCCTCAAATTTGGCGGGACATCCGTCGGAACCGTCGAAAGCCTCAAGAACGTCCGAAAGATAGTCTCCGGATGTTCCCATCCGGTCATCGTTGTCGTTTCTGCACTCGGTGGTATCACCGACCGCCTCATCGCCACAGCACGCCTCGCATCACATGCCGATCCCGCATATCTCAGCTCCTATGCCGGGATTGTAGCCCGCCACGACGCCATCATCGACGCTCTTGTCCCCGCGCACGCCCTCCCCGAAGTCCGGGCGGTCGTCGACCCCCTTCTCGACGAACTCGGCAACCTCTACAAAGGTATAAGCCTCATCCGCGACCTATCCGACCGCACCCTCGACATTGTCGTCTCCTACGGCGAACGCCTCTCAAGCGTCATCATATCATTCATCATCGAAGGCGCCCGGCATTTCGACTCCCGCCGCTTCATCCGCACCACGAGCCAGTTCGGCCGACACGTCCTCGACAACGAAGCAACCACTCAGGCTGTACTATCCACGTTCGCCGATGCCGACTTCAACGTAGCGATCGTCCCGGGATTCATCTCCTCCGACCTCAACGGCGACATCACCAACCTCGGACGCGGCGGCAGCGACTACACCGCAGCAATCATCGCCGCCACCCTCGACGCCGAAGCCCTTGAGATCTGGACCGACGTCGACGGGTTCATGACCGCCGATCCACGCGTCATCAACGCCGCCTACGTCATCGACCGCCTTTCATTCACCGAAGCCATGGAGCTCTGCAACTTCGGTGCCAAGGTCATATATCCCCCCACCATCTATCCCGTCTACCACAAGAACATACCCATCTACATCAAGAACACATTCAACCCCTCAGCTCCCGGCACCCTTATCTCCAACGAGAGCGAAGTGGTCGACGGTCGATTCATCAAAGGCATATCCTCCATCAACGACACTTGCCTGATCACCATCTCAGGTCTCGGAATGGTAGGCATCGTCGGCATCAACGCCCGCATCTTCTCCGCCCTCGCACGCCACGGAATCAGCGTTTTCATGGTATCACAGGCATCCAGTGAGAACAACACCTCCTTCGGTGTCAAGGACGCCGACGCCGATTACGCCCTATCAGTCCTCCGCGATGAATTTGCCACCGAACTTGCCGGTGGACAGCTCAACTACATCCGCGCCGAGCGCGACCTCGCCACCGTTGCCGTCGTCGGCGAGAACATGAAGCATTCCACCGGTGCCGCCGGAATCCTCTTCAACACTCTCCGCCGCAACGGCATCAACGTCATCGCATGCGCACAAGGTGCTTCCGAGACCAACATTTCCTTCGTCATCGAGAAGTCCAACCTCCGCAAGACACTCAATGTAATCCACGACTCCTTCTTCCTCAGCGAAAACCGCGTCCTCAACCTCTTTCTCGTCGGCGTCGGCAACGTCGGTCGCTATCTCCTCCGCCAGATTGCATCCCAGCAGCAGAGCCTCCTCCGCGAGAAGCGCCTCGAACTGAAAGTCGTCGGCATCGCCAACTCCCGCCGCGCCATCTTCGACCGCGACGGCATCGACATCTCCCGCTACGAAGAGCTCCTCAGCTCAGCTTCCGTCCCCTCCTCCCCCGCCACAATCCGCGACGAAATCATCCGCATGAACATCTTCAACTCCGTGTTCATCGACTGCACATCTTCTCCCGAAATCGCCGGACTCTACGCCGATCTCCTCTCCCACAACGTCAACGTCGTTGCCGCCAACAAGATTGCTGCCTCAAGCGACTACGCCAACTATCACCGCCTCAAGTCCATCGCTCAGAGCAAGGACGTGAAGTTCCTCTTCGAGACCAACGTCGGTGCCGGACTCCCCATCATCAACACCATCAACAATCTCATCAACTCCGGCGACCGCATCCTCCGCATCGAAGCCGTCCTTTCCGGCTCCATCAACTTCATTTTCCACGTCCTCAGCCCCGACGTTCCCCTCAGCCTCTCCATCCGTCGCGCCATGGAAGGAGGCTACACGGAGCCTGACCCGCGCGTCGACCTCAGCGGGCGCGACGTCGTCCGCAAGCTCGTCATCCTTGCACGCGAAGCCGGCTTCATGCTTGAGCAGTCCGACGTCACCACCTCAACCTTCGTCCCCGCCGAATGTTTCGAAGGCTCCATCGACGATTTCTTCGCCAAAATCGAAAGGCTCGATCCCGAGTTTGAGCAGACGCGCCTCAAGGCAGAGCGCGACGGTCGCCGGTTCCGCTTCGTTGCACGTCTCGATGCGGGCAAAGCATCAGTAAGCCTCGAATCTGTCGGTCCCGAACACCCCTTCTACAATCTCGCCGTCACCAACAACGTCATAGCACTCACCACACAGCGCTACCGCGACTACCCCATCATCATCAAAGGCTACGGTGCCGGTGCCGAAGTCACTGCAGCCGGAGTGTTCGCCGACGTAATCAGTATCGCCAACATACGCTGATTCCCCTCCCGCCAATCTTTTGACTTTTGGTAATTTAAAAAATTTGTATTACCTTTGCCGAGCTAAATCGGTATGCCCGCGCATTCCGGCAAGGCAACCCCTTATTAATTAACCCTATTTATTAACTGTTTTTAATGACTGAACAAGTAAAAAACACCGCCATCGAGGATTTCGATTGGGATGCATTTGAGAAAGGTGACATCCGTAGCGGTAAATCTCGTGAGGAACTCACCAACACCTACGATGAGTCTCTCAACACCGTCAAGGACAAGGAAGTAATTGAAGGTACCATCATCGCCCTCAACAAGCGTGAGGCTGTGGTTAACATCAACTACAAGAGCGACGGCATCATCCCCATGAACGAATTCCGCTACAACCCCGACATCAAGGTCGGCGACGTTGTCGAGGTTTTCATCGAGAATCAGGAGGACAAGAAAGGCCAGCTCATCCTTTCCCACCGCAAGGCTCGCGCCGCCCGCTCCTGGGAGCGCATCAACGCAGCTCTTGAGAACGACGAAGTTATCAAGGGCTACATCAAGTGCCGCACAAAAGGCGGCATGATCGTCGACATCTTCGGTATCGAGGCATTCCTCCCCGGTTCGCAGATCGACGTTCGTCCCATCCGCGACTACGACATCTTCGTTGGTAAGACAATGGAGTTCAAGGTAGTCAAGATCAACCAGGAATTCAAAAACGTCGTCGTTTCCCACAAGGCTCTCATCGAGGCTGAGCTCGAGCAGCAGAAGCGCGAGATCATCGCCAAGCTCGAAAAGGGTCAGGTGCTCGAAGGCACCGTCAAGAACATCACCTCCTACGGTGTGTTCATCGACCTTGGTGGCGTCGACGGTCTCATCCACATCACCGACCTCTCCTGGGGTCGTGTCAACCATCCTCAGGAAGTTGTCGAGCTCGATCAGAAGCTCAACGTCGTTATCCTCGACTTCGACGACGAGAAGAAGCGCATCGCTCTCGGCCTCAAGCAGCTTCAGCCCCATCCCTGGGACGCTCTTTCTCAGGAGCTCTCCGTGGGCGACAAAGTTAAGGGCCGCGTAGTTGTTATGACCGACTACGGCGCATTCGTCGAGATCGCTCCCGGCGTCGAAGGTCTCATCCACGTTTCCGAGATGTCCTGGTCCCAGCACCTCCGTTCCGCTCAGGACTTCATGAAGGTTGGCGACGAGATCGAAGCCGTTGTCCTTACCCTCGACCGCGACGATCGCAAGATGTCCCTCGGTCTCAAGCAGCTCCGTCAGGATCCCTGGCAGGACATCGAGGTTCGCTACCCCGTTGGCAGCAAGCACACCGCAAAGGTGCGCAACTTCACCAACTTCGGCGTATTCGTCGAGCTTGAGGAAGGCGTTGACGGTCTCATCCACATCTCCGACCTCTCTTGGACCAAGAAGATCAAGCACCCCAGCGAGTTCACCCAGATCGGTGCCGACATCGACGTTCAGGTTCTCGACATCGACAAAGCCAACCGTCGTCTCTCACTCGGCCACAAGCAGCTTGAGGAGAATCCCTGGGACGTATTCGAAGGCATCTTCACCGTGGGCAGCATCCACGAAGGCACCATCGTCGAGATGCTCGACAAGGGCGCTGTGATCGCACTCCCCTACGGCGTTGAAGGCTTCGCCACTCCCAAGCACCTCGTGAAGGAAGACGGCTCTCACGCAGTTGTCGACGAGAAGCTCAACTTCAAGGTCATCGAGTTCAACAAGGACAGCAAGCGCATCATCCTTTCCCACAGCCGCATCTTCGAGGATGAGGCACGTGCCGAGAAGGGTGCCGCAGCTGCCGAGGCTCGCAAGGCTAAGCGCGCTCCCAAGAAAGCAGCTGCCGAGGAAGCACCCGCAGCAGCAGCTCCCGCTGTCGAGAAAGCAACCTTCGGCGACATCGAAGCCCTCGCAGCCCTCAAGGAGCAGCTCTCCAAGAAGTAATCCCCAACGCTTCATATCCCCTCAAGAGCGATGTGCCCCCGCACATCGCTCTTTCTTTTTATCCCCCTCCACCACCCTCCACCCTTCGCTCTCCCCTCTCCACTCTCCACCCTCCACTCCCCCTGTGCCGGAGGCACAACCCTGATGTTAACCCCGAGCGGTGACGCTCGGGGTAAGAAAAAAAACGCGAGAAGAGCTTACTTCTTAAGCAGCTTCCGGTGGTTGACGATATAGATGCCGGCGGGGAGGGCTTTGAAATCGTCGAGAGTGGCATCGCGGCGGATCAGTACACCACCTACATTGTAGATGTCGGCACGATAGTTTGTCTCGGCAAATACGGCGCGGATGCCGCTGGAGAGATAGACGAGACACGAGGCGGAGAGGTTCGATCCGTCCGTAGTGCTGACGGTGATGGTGACTTCGCCGGGTGCGAGCACTTCAACCACACCTGCGGAGTTGACCGTGGCGATCTCAGGATCGGATGACTCCCAGATCAGGGGCTGATCGGCGGCTTCCTCGGGGGTGACGGTAGCGACGAGCGTGAAGCGTTCGCCCACTTTCGCGGAGTATTCCTCTACGTTGAGCGTAATCGCCTCGGCAAGCGGGGGCAACACTTCGATGTAGCAGACGTCGGTTGCTCCGGAGCCATCGGCAGCGGTAACGGTTATTTCCGCTTCGCCAACTGCAATTGCAGTTACTTTGCCGTTCTGATCCACTGTCGCTACTTTCTCGTCGGAGGAAGCCCAGCTGACAGCTTTATTTGTAGCGTCCGTATTGACCGTTACGGTCAGAGTTACCGAACCGTTCACGCGAAGTGACACCTCAGTTTCGCTGAGAACGATCGAGGAAACGGGGGTCGGTACAACCTTGATGGCGCACTCTGCCTTCACGCCTGATCCGTCGGCGGCTGTGGCAGTAATCACGGCTTCGCCGAGGGCGA